>DHWK01000053.1:5104-8293 GCA_002413145.1 bacterium UBP12_UBA5184 | reverse complement strand
CCGCGCTACGGGATGATTCCGAAGGAAAACGTCGGCGCCGACGCGCGCGCCGCACGCACCGCGAAGTTTACGTACGCCATGTACGAACTCAAAGCACGCGAACGCTACAACGATCAGGAGCGGCGAGCTTTCTATTGCGCCGCAACGCGCGCGCGCGCGCGGCTCTACGTCAGCGCGTCGGGCCATCCGACCAAAGGAAGCGCCGCCCCGGAATTTCTCGAGGAGCTGCGGAACGTACTCGGCACGCCCTAACGTTCATATATCGACGCACCGGATCGTTGGGGCGCAGCCGCACCCGAAGATGAGAATTCAATGAGAGCGAGTATCGCAAAACTCGATACTTCGACCGACCCTCAGGTCGGTTTTCGTCCGCCCGGAACGCTCGATGCCGCGACCGCGCTCGATCGCTATCGCGGCGCCTTCGGCCGGCGCCAAGCCGCCCACTTAGCGCGCCGCAGCGGCTTCGGCCCGTCGGCGGCGGAGGTCGAGCACCTTGCCGCCCTCGGGGTCGACGGCGCGGTCGACTCGCTGCTTCATCCGAGCGAACCCGACCTCGATTTTCCGGCCTACCCCGATGTCGAGAAGTTATACGACCCAAAAGTCCGCAACGGCGTCGCGAAGATGTGGTGGCTCGACCGCATGCTGCGCACCAAGCGGCCGCTGGCCGAGAAGATGACGCTCTTCTGGCACGGCCACTTTGCGACCAGCATCAACAAGGTCCCCGCGAACTACATGGTCGGACAGATCGACCTCTTCCGCTCGCAAGCGCTCGGCAATTTCAGAACCTTGCTCTCGTCGGTTTCCAAAGATCCGGCGATGCTCATTTGGCTCGATAACCGCTACAACGTCGCCGCGCATCCGAACGAAAATTACGCGCGCGAGATCATGGAACTCTTTGCACTAGGGCTCGGAAACTACAGCGAGGACGACGTCAAGGCCGCCGCGCGGGCTTTCACCGGTTGGACGCTCGACAAGAACGGCGGGTTTCTCTACCGCGACCAAGTGCACGATCCCGGCCTGAAAACGTTCCTCGGGCGGACTGGTCCGTGGAACGGCGACGACGTCGTCGGCATCATCGTCGAGCAACCGATCCACCAGCGCTTCATCTGCCGCAAACTGCTCGAGTTCTTCGTCTATTCCGACCCCGAACCCGAATTGGTCGACCGCCTAGCTCGAGTCTACGCCCTTTCCGGTTACGACCTCGCGCAGACCGTCGGGGCCATCATCCGTTCGAACGTCTTCTATTCGACGCGCGCCTATCGCGCGCTACCGAAGAGCCCGGTCGAATTCGCGGTCGGCTTGATGCGCGTCATGGACGTGCGCCAAGTCCCGGCCGACATCCCGTTCTGGCTCGCGCGCATGGGGCAGGACGTCCTCGCGCCGCCGAGCGTCAAAGGCTGGGACGGCGGACCGACGTGGATCTCGACCGCGACGTTGCTGGCACGTTTCAACCTCGTCAACCGCATCGTGCGAGCGGTCCCGCCCAAAGCGCCGGCGACGGTCGCAAGCGCGACTGCGCCGAACGCCGCCGGCCCGATGGCGGCGATGACGCCGGCGCCGCCGAACCCGAACCTGTTCGCCGCCCTCACCCCCGATCAAATCGTCGCGCACGCCGGCGGGATCGACGCGAACAAAGTGCTCGACACGGTCGTCGTCGGCACGCTACAAGGCGACGTGACCGGCGACGTCCGCAAAGCGCTGCTCGATTATCTCAACGCGCGCAGCGCGACGCTGCCGACGCCCTTCGGCCCCGAAAACTACCAGGAACGGGTCCGCGGCGCGCTCGCACTCGTCCTCAACCTCCCCTCGAACCAACTCGACTGAGGCATCCATGGCTACTCGCCGCGTCTTCATCTCTCGCTCGCTCGGCGTCGCCGTCCTCGGCGGCACGTTGCCTTCGTTTTTCGGGAAGGCGGCCGTCGCCGACCCATTGCCGGCGCTCGGCTCGACGATCGATCCCCGCAACGTGCTCGTCGTCGTGCAGATGGGCGGGGGCAACGACGGCTTGAACACCGTCGTCCCCTACAGCGACGACGCCTATCACCGCGTTCGCCCGGCGATCGGAATCGACGAGAAGGCGGCCCTGCGGATCGACGAGCACATCGGCCTCAACCCGGTGATGTCCGGTCTGAACGAGCTTTACAAGGAAGGCCGCGTCGCGATCGTGCAAGGCGTCGGCTATCCCAATCCCAACCGCTCGCACTTCGAAGCGACCCAGATTTGGGAGACCGCTTCGCCCGAACGTCCGGTCGCAACCGGCTGGCTCGGGCGCTACCTCGATCGCATCGTCCCGGCGAGTACGAGTGCGCCGAGCAACGCCGCCCTGTTCACCGCCGTCACGCTCGGCGACACCGTTCCGGCGGCGCTGATCGCGCAGCACGTCGACGTCCCCGCGATCGGCGCGCTCAGCACATTCCAGTACAACGTCGGGAAGGACAGCGCGTCCAAGACGACCGCGAACCGGCTCTACGATGGCGCAAAACCAGGACAGTCGCCCTACCTCGACCTCATTGGGAGCACGGCGCGCGCCGCACTGCACGGCGGCGACTACTTGAAGCAAAGGCTCGCGTCGTATCAGCGCAGCCTGACCTACCCGACCGACCCGTTCTCGCAACAGCTCGCGCTCGCCGCCCAGATCATCGGCTCCGACATCGGAACGCGCGTCATCTTCGTCTCGATCGGCTCGTTCGACACGCATGCCGGCCAGCGCAATCAACAGGACCGTCTGCTCGGTTATCTCTCGAACGGGCTTCGCGCGTTTTACCAAGACCTCGCGGCGCACGGGAACGCCGATCGAACGCTGGTGCTGACCTTCTCCGAGTTCGGCCGCCGCGTCCAGCAAAACGCCTCGAACGGAACCGACCACGGAACGGCGATGCCGATGTTTGCGCTCGGCGGCAAAGTGAAGGGCGGCGTCTACGGGACGCACCCCTCGCTGACCGACCTCGATCACGGCGACTTGAAGTTCAACGTCGACTTCCGCTCGGTCTACGCGACCGTACTCGACAAGTGGCTCGGACGCGACTCCGCGCAGGTCATCGGTTCGAGCTTCGACCCCGTCGCCTTCGTTTAGCGCAAAAGGCGAGTCGAGCGGACGCGCCGCAAATGGGGGCGTGATCCTGATGCCGGTTTCGACCGTCGAATACATTCGCGACGTCTTGCCCGAGACGCACGAGTTGTGGGGCGGGA
>DHWK01000053.1:0-5027 GCA_002413145.1 bacterium UBP12_UBA5184 | reverse complement strand
CTACGCCGCCGATTTTCGGGCCGACGCGGCGTTTACGTGGCACCGGCCGTTCACCGTCGGCTTGCTCGCCGATGGTCGGGTCGCGGCCTCCTGCAAATTGTACGAGCGCGACCTGCGCTGGGACGGAACGACGCTGCGCGCGACCGGGGTCGGGGGAGTTTTTACCTCGCCGCCCTATCGCGGGCGCGGTTACGCGAGCGCGCTGCTCGCGCTGGTGCTCGACGGCGAACGCGCTGCGGGCCGCGACCTGGCCTACCTCTATTCCGACATCCATCCGGCGTTCTACCAGCGGCTCGGCTTCATCGGGTTGCCATCGCGACGCCTAACGCTGCGCGTTGCGTCGCTCGACGGTTCTCGCCCGAGCGCGGTCGCGCTCGCGGAGCGCGATTGGCCGGGCGTGCGCCGCACGTATGCGCGTCTCGAGAGCGCGCGTCCGTGGACGTTCACCCGTAATGCGCGCGTGTGGAGGTGGCTCCGAAAACACTGGTCGGCACAGCCCGCGCGCGGCGAACAGCGCGTTAACCTGGTGGTGCGGCGAAAGCGCGGCGTGGCGACCTACGTCATCGCTTTGCGGGTTCCGCGCAAAGATACGCTCTGGGTCGAGGAGTTCGGTTTCGCGGGCGACGACGGGCGCGCGCGGCTCCCGGCCCTCCTGCGCGCCGCCGCCGGCGATCTTGCCCGCGTGCGCATGTGGATGCCGCCGCCGGGTGCGCGCGAAGCGCTGCCGCGAGGTTCGCCGAGCGTACGTAAGAACGCGATCTTCATGGTCGCGCCGCTCTCGCCCGCGGCCCGCGCCTGGTGGCGCGCGAAGGGGTCCGACATCCTCGCCGCACCCTCCGACCCTTTCTGGGTCGCAGATCACGTGTGAATCGAAGCGCCTAGGGCGCCGGCTCAAGCGGCCGCCTCGGTCGACCGTCCTTTTTCCAACAACTCGCCGACCTCGAGATCGCCGATCTGCCCAAAGTCGCGGTAGTGCGCGCCGACCGCGATAAACGGCTCCGGCATGTGCGCGCACACGACCTCGGCCGCGATCTGACGCAGTTCTTCGCACGCTTCGCGCGGCGCAACGGGGACGGCGACGACGACTTTCGCAGGTTGGTGCGCAAGGATCGCTTCGATCGCAACGCGCATCGAGGACCCCGTTGCGAGGCCGTCGTCGACGAGGATCACGATCTTCTCCGTCAGATCGGGACGGGCGCGCCCTTGCCGATAGAGAGCTTCTCGGCGCCGGAGTTCCTCAAATTCCGTTTGCAAGGTCGCCAAAAACTCAGCGCTCGTAACGCCGAGCGCCGCGACGACCTCACGGTTCACGGTATAGGCCCCGCCACTCGCGACGGCGCCCATCGCAAGCTCGCGATGGGATGGGACGCCGATTTTACGCACCACGAAAACGTCCAGCGGGCTCTTAATGGCCCGCGCGACCTCGTAGCCGACCGGGACGCCGCCGCGCGGCAGCGCCATGACGATCGCGTCGCCGCGATCTGCATAGGCGTCGAGCGAAGTCGCGAGCGACCGGCCGGCTTCGCGGCGATCCTTAAACCGATACCAAGCCATTGCTGCCTACCTCGACTCTATCATAACCGCGGGCTGCCATAATTAAGCCGGCGGCCCTTCGAACATCGAGATCTGTTCGGTCAGCTCTTCGGTCAGCGTCGCGACGCGGACGCCGAGCAGCCGAACCGCATGCTCGCCGAGGTCGGCGCGTTCGAGGCAGCGGTTTGCGGCCGCTTCGATCGTCGCCCGCTCGCTCGTCGGCTGCGCGACCGTCGTCTGCCGAGCGACGATCGTGAAATCGTCCCGTTTGAGTTTGATGCCGATCGTCGTTCCGCGCAGGCGATGAGCCGCAAGCCGCTCGGCGACGTCTACGGCGAGTTCGGCCAAGACGCGGCGCAACTCGGCGATGTCGCGCACGTCGTATTCGAAGGTCGTCTCGCTCGAGACCGAGCGCGTTTCGCGATCGGCGACGACGTTGCGCGTGTCGTTCCCGCGCGCGAGCTCGCGGAGTTCGCGGCCCCAGCGGCCGAACAGCCGAAAGAGCTCGGCTTCGGAGAGTTCCGCGACCTGACCGATCCGCTCGATGCGTTCGGCGGCGAGCCGCACTTGCGTCTTCGGACCGATGCCCGGCAATTTTCCGACCGGCATCGGCGCGAGGTAGGCGGCCTCGCTGCCGGGCGGAATCGACTTGAGGCCGTCGGGTTTGGCTTCGTCGCAAGCGATCTTCGCGACCATCTTCTGCGTCGAGACGCCGGCGCTCGCGGAGAGCCCGACCTCACGCCGGATGCGTTCGCGGACGGCAACCGCGTAGCTCGTCGCCGCCGCGATGTCGTCGGTCGCGATATCGACGAACGCTTCGTCGAGCGAAAGCCCTTCCAGGGCGCGCGCTCCCGACTCGAAGATCGCAAAACAAGCGCGTGAGGCTTCGCGGTATCGCGCGAAATCGGGAGGGACGACGATCAATTCGGCGCACAGCTCGCGCGCCCGGTAGAGCGGCATCGCCGAACGAACGCCGAACGGCCGCGCTTCGTAGGATGCGGTCAGCACGACGGCGCGCCGGCTGCTCCCCGAGACCGCAAGCGGCTTGCCGCGCAGCGACGGATCGTCGCGTTGCGCGACGCTCGCATAAAAGGCGTCGAGATCGAAGTGCGCGATCACGCGCCGGAGGCGAAGCCTTCGAAAATCAGTCGGATCGTCTGCATGTTGCGCGCGTCGTCGGCTTCCTCACCCGGCGTCTCCAAAATCGCAGTCTTCTCGCGCAGCTCGGGATGCGCGGCCAGGGCGCGGAACCCTTCGAAGCCGATCTTGCCCTCGCCGATATGCCAGTGCCGGTCGCGGTGGCCGCCGAGCGCGATTTGGGTGTCGTTGAAATGGAACATCTTGAGCCTCTCCAGACCGATCTCGCGCTCCGCGAGATCGATGAAGCGATCGACTCCGTCCTTGCTGTCGAGCGCGTAGCCGGCGGCCCACGAGTGCGCGGTGTCCAGGCACACCCCGAGTTGAGGGTGGCCGAGCGCGCGCACGAACGCGCCGAGCTCCTCGAGCGTCCCGCCGCAGAGTTGTCCCGCGCCGGCCGAATTCTCCATGATCAAGAAGACGCCGGGCGCGATTCCCTCGAGGGCTTGCTCGAGCGCGGCGACGACCTGCGCGAAGCCGTCGCTCCGCGTCCGGTTCCCATACGAGCCGAGATGCGTATTGACGAAAGCGATGCCGCCGACGGCGGCTACCTCGAGATCGTTCTTGAGCAAGCGAACCGAGCCCGCGACGATCTTGAGGTCCGCGCTGGCGAGGTTGATCAGATACGATGTGTGGAGCGCCGCCGGATCGATCCCGGCCGCGCCGCGCCGCTGCTTGAAACGTTCGAGAGCCGGGACGTCCAGCGCCATTACGCGATAGGTCTTCGGATTACTCGAGAAGATTTGGATCGCCGTACAGCCCAGACGCGTCGCATAGTCGACGGCCGCGTCGTAGCCGTTTCGGATCGGGACGTGAAGCCCGTAGCGCATCGGAACGCGGGGCGTTAGCGACGGAAGCGGAGTTGGTTCTTGCGCATCCCCGGCGGCATGAAGGTCTTGGCCCGACCGCTTGCGATCGCCCGGGATGGATTCTTTTCGAAGGTCGTCTCGGAGATGAGGACGGCGTCGGAGGGATGCTCGCGCCGCCCCACGCGGCCGATGAGCTGTTCTACTTCGCTCTCGCCGAACGCATCGGCGTCGGTCAGCACGATCAAGTCCGCGGCGGGGATATCGAGACCGCTGCCGATCAGATTGGTCGCTGCCATGATCGACGGCGCTCGGCTGGTGAAGGCGCGCATCTCTTCGACCCGCGTCCCCGCCCCGTAGACGCGCACGCCGCTGCGGCGATGGCGCTTTCCGTGTTCTGCGCTGTCGGCCATATCGCCGCGCAGCTGCTGGACGTCGATGCCGTAGGTCTCCTCGAGACGCCGCGCGAGCTTCGGGACGTCGCCGCGCGTGCGGCCGACGACGAAGATGCGCGATTTCCGGTCGAGGTGCTCGCGGATCAGGGCGTCGGCGCGCGCCAGCTGTTCGGCCGCCGGCTCGCCCCACACGCCCGGAATCTTGTGGACTTTGGTAGGCTGGACGTCGAAGGGCATCGCCTTCATCGAGATCATGTTCGAAAAAGCACCGACCCGTTCGAGGAAGCGGCGCAGTTCGTTTGGCGTCGCCGAGGCGAAGAGCAGCGGACAATCGAGGTCTTCGAGGACTTTGAGATGCTCGCGTTCGTCAAAGGCGTTGACGTCGTCGATGATCGTGAGCGCACTGCGGTCGAGAATCTCCCAGAGATCGTCGTTCGCGATGAGCATCGCGCTGCCGACGATGAAGCGCAAGCGCCGGTCGCGCAGCCCGTCGAGGAGTTGGCGCCGTTCGCCGGGCGAGATCCCGCCGTGGATTTCTCCGACTTCCAGGCCGGTGCCGGCAAGGCGCTCGCGAAAGTAGGTACAATCTTGCCGCACGAGATCGCGCGTAGGCGCGACCAGGCAAATGTAGCCGCCGGTGCGCAAAGCTTCGGCGATCGCGACGCGCAGCATGACTTCGGTCTTGCCGGAGCCGGTCGGCGCTTTGAGTAAAAACTCAAACTCGCCGCGTTCGAGTCCACCGGTGATCGCCGCGATCGCGGTCCGTTGGTCCTCGGTGAGGGTGAAGGGCTCGCCGTTCTGGACGAGCTCGCGAGCTTCGGCGACGATCTGTGCGTTCGCCTCGACGCGCGCCCAGACGGACGCGCTTTCATCTAGTTTTACGGTAATGATTCGGGGTTCTCTCTTTCAATAGGTTCTTCGGCCGCCGGCGACTCGGTCGCGACCGGCAAGGCTGATTCGGCCATCGCCGTCTCGAGATCGACCGGCGGAAGTTCCGCCAGCGAACGGAGTCCGAACGATTCGAGGAAGAGTGGGGTGGTGCGATATTCGAGCGGCCGCCCGACCGTTTCGCGGCGGCCCGTTTCGGCGATGAATTGCCGGTCGAGCAGCGTCGAGACGACCGAATCGACATTTACCCCGCGCACCGCTTCGATCT
>DHWK01000170.1:4181-4348 GCA_002413145.1 bacterium UBP12_UBA5184 | reverse complement strand
CGAAGATCTCGTAGCGCTTCCCGGTATCGGGCGCGACGTAATACGACATGTTTTCCACCACGCCCACAACCGAACGCTTCAATTGAAAGATCAGATTCGCCGCCTTGCGCACGATCATCGTCGCGAGCGCTTGCGGCATCGTTACCAGGACCACGCCGTCGATCGCG
>DHWK01000170.1:3734-3909 GCA_002413145.1 bacterium UBP12_UBA5184 | reverse complement strand
ATCGGGCCGCGCCAGACCATCGCCGTATCTTCTTCGGGCGTCAAGAGGTTCGAACTGATCACCTGAATTGCCGAGCGAGTCTGCGCCGGCACGAAGAGCGGTGGCGTCTGGCCCTGTTGATCGGGGACGGCGTTGGGATCGCGCTCGACGATCAGTGGGGTCCGCAAGCCGAACA
>DHWK01000170.1:744-3497 GCA_002413145.1 bacterium UBP12_UBA5184 | reverse complement strand
CGGCGCAGCCCGACCGCCAGCATCGCCGTTACGGTCGATTTCCCGACGCCGCCTTTCCCCGACATGATCGGGACGATGTACTTGATCTGCTGCTTGCGGGCCAACTCGCCCGGCGCTGCTTTCTTCGGGCGGCGGTCCTCGTTCATGATCGTCGGGACGCGACCGGAGAGTCGGGCTTGGGTCAGCGCCGTGACGATCGGCTCGCTGCGCAGGCCGTGGGCCTTGGCACCCTGCTCGATCGTTTCGTACTTGTTGACGGAGCAACCGGAGCAGCCGAGGCCGAATTCCTTGAGGACGTCCTCGGCGATGGGTAAGGCGCCGACGAGCTCGCTGATATTGGTCTGAGGGGTGATTTCAAGGGTGGGCATCTCCGGGAATGGTTCGACGCCCCAGCGTCCGTTCGATTTTTTCCGCCACGTAACGACCTTTCTTGCGGTCATGGCCGCCACCGCGGTGATCCTCCATTTATGGCTCCAGCGCTAGCCGCCCGCGGCCGATCTCGTAGTCCGCCATCCCATAGTAGATATCGAATGCACGCTCGCCGCGCCGATCGATCCCGGTCGGAAAAACGACGTGGCCGACCGTCCCCGCAATCTCGCCGCCTTCCTGCGGAAAGAAGAGCGGCTCGCTCGAACGGTAGAGGACGCGATCGATGCGTTCCGCATCGTGGATGATCGCGCCGGCGCAGTAGCTGAGCGACTCCATGCCGGCGGTAGTCTCGATCGCGTCGACGCCATGCATCACCGATAGCCAGCCTTCGCGGATACGAACGGGCGGCGTCCCCGCACCGACCTTGATCGCTCCCCAATTCGCCTCCGGCAATGTGAGCCGGTGCGTCTCGGCGACGTCGCAGAGTTTGGAGGGATCGGCGCGCACGATATCGAGCCTCACATAACCCAGCGCAATCCCCTCGCGCTTTTCCGGCGGCAGGTTTTTGAGGTACTCGATCGCAGCCTGAGCGTCGGCGATCGGTACGTTCAGGCTTGGCCGGTGATAGAACGCGAGCGATGGGACGCCGCTCGGCGAGCCGACGGGCTCGGGGAAAAATGCCGCATCTTTGTCGGCAAACGTCTCGTCGCTGCCTTCATAATGCATCTGTCCAAGCCGCTCCCAGGTGAGTCCGTCGCGCGAGATCGCAACGGCGACGGTTGGCCCGTCCCGACCGAACGCGACATAGGTCATGACGTAACGGTCGAGCACCGGGATGAAGGTAACGCGTGGATCTTCGCAGCCGTATCCGCCGGGTTTGTCCCGCAGTTCGTACGGCTCGAGCGGTTCGAGCGCGTAGCCGATCTGCTCCGCATCGATCATCCCGTCCGCGCGTTCGCGGGTACGAAACGATCCGATGCGCGAGATGTTTCCGGCAGCGACCATGCGCGGATAGAGTTGCAGCCTTCCGTCGCGCAGGCGCGCACAGGCGGGGTTCAGGACGCCGAGCCCGTCGTTCGCCATCTTGTCCGGCTTGAGCGGGATGCCGATGCGTTCGAAGCGGAAGTTGGGAAACGCCGAGTTGGCGAACATGGGTTGCTCTTTCATTACGCCGATGGGTGCAGGCGGCTCGCCGCAGCCCCGGAAAACTTGCGCGCATGATTTCCCTCGCCGGTGGAGCGAGTTCCCCGGTGCGCACCGGGGCGGCCGTCGGCGGGGCGCCGTTCGTCCAAGCGTACGGATCCGGCGCGTACGCCTACGACGTCGAGGGGCGCGGCTACGTCGACTACGTGATGGCGTACGGGCCGCTCTTGTTCGGCCACGCTCATCCGGCGCTGGTTACCGGCTTGGACGAACTGGCGGCGCGCGGCAGCGTCTTCGGCTCGACGCACGATGAGGTGCGGCGGCTCGCCGCGCGGATCGCACATCACTTGCCCGCGTTGCAGCGTTTGCGCTTCGTGAGCACCGGAACCGAGGCGATGATGAGCGCGTTGCGCGTCGCGCGCGCCTTCACCGAACGGCCGCTCGTGCTGCGCTTCGCCGGCAACTATCACGGGCACTTCGACGCCGCCTTACACGACGCCGGCGCGTCGGCGCAGACGCACGACGCAGCCCGCGGCGGAATCCCGCCCGGCGTCTGCGCCGAGACGATCGTCGCGCGCTACAACGATCTCGCCGACGTCGATGCAAAACTCGCCGGAAGCGAGTCGGCGCTTGCGGCGATCGCCGTCGAACCGATCGGCGCCAACATGGGGCTGGTGCTGCCGCAGCCCGGTTTCGTCGAGGGCCTGTTCGAACGCGCGCGGCGTCACGGCGCGCTGGTTGTCTTCGACGAGGTGATCACGTGGCTGCGCCTCGGCCTGGGCGGCGCGCAGGGCGCGCACGGTTTCGCGCCCGATCTCACCGCCCTCGGCAAGGTCATGGGCGGCGGGTTTCCACTTGCCGCATTCGGCGGGCGCTCCGACGTGATGGGCGTCTTATCGCCGGATGGCGCGGCGTTCACGGGCGGGACGTTTTCGGGCAATCCCTTTTGCGTCGCGCTGGGGCATCGGGTCTTGGACACGATCGAACGAAGTCCCGAAATGTACGCAACGCTCGAGGACAACGCGCGCCTGCTCGCCGCCGGGATGCGTACGATCCTGGCCGAGCGCGGGCTCGATTATCCGGTGACGCAGTGCGCGAGCATGGTGGATCTCAAATTCCGGCCGGGCCGGCCCATTCGCAACTACGACGAGGCGGCGCAGGCGGATCGCGCCGCCTTCGCCGCCTACTATCATGCGATGCGCGAACGCGGCGTGCTCTTGGCGCCTGTCTCTTATACACAT
>DHWK01000170.1:362-640 GCA_002413145.1 bacterium UBP12_UBA5184 | reverse complement strand
GCGATGCGCGAACGCGGCGTGCTCTTGGCGCCGTCACCCAACGAGTTGATGTTTCTCTCGACCGCGCACGGGTCGCTCGAGATCGAACGCACGCTCGCCGCGATGGATGGGGCGCTCTAGCGGCGCCGCCAGTAGCCCCGATTCCAGAAGCGGTGGTGTCCGCGATAACCCCAGTATCCTTGAACCCAAATCGCGCCCGCGTAAGGTGCCGGGTAGTACGCCGACGGTCCGTAATACGCCGGTGGGGCGTAATATGCCGGGGGATAGTAGTAGGCCGG
>DHWK01000170.1:0-157 GCA_002413145.1 bacterium UBP12_UBA5184 | reverse complement strand
GCCGGGGGATAGTAGTAGGCCGGCGCCGGCTGGTAATAGCCGTTGCCCCAGACGTAGCCTGGACGGTAGTACGGGCGGTAGTACGGATGATAGTAACGCGGACCGGCGTTGACGCGTACGCCGATCGCGACTTGCGCGCTGGCCGCCGACGTCGTCG
>DHWK01000068.1 GCA_002413145.1 bacterium UBP12_UBA5184 | reverse complement strand
GACCGTCACGGCGCCGAGCGAGACCGCGAGCGGGACGTCGCCCGTCCCCGTAAACGCGAAACGCAACGCGTCGACCATATAGAACATCGGGTTGCCGTACGAGATTTCGCGGACGACGGGCGGCATGAAACGAGTCGAAGTAAAGACGCCCCCGACGAAGACGAGCGGCGTGATCACGAAGGTCGTCAGCACGGCGATGTGATCGAATTTTTCCGCCAAGAGCCCGAAGATGATGCCGAGCGAGCAGAAAAGGGTCGCGACCAGCGTCGTCACCAAGACGTAGAGCACCCAATCGTGCGGAAATGCATGCACCATCAACGCGCCGACGCCAAGCACGAGCGAGGCGATCAGCAGGGCGCGCAGCACCGAAGCGATCACGTAGCCCGCGACCATTTCGACCGCCGACATCGGGGCGATCAGCATCTCCTGGATCGAGTTCATGAAGCGGCCTTGGAAGATCGAACTCGAGACCTCGCTATAGGTCGCGTCGATCACCTGCAGCATGATGAGGCCCGGCACCAAGTAGGCGGCATACGAAACGCCCTGCACTTGCGGGATGCGGCTGCCCAAACTCAAGCCGAAGACCATGACGTATAGAACCGTCGTGATGATCGGCGGCCAGATGACTTGGTTGATCACCTTCATCGTCCGCACCAGCTCGCGCTTGACGAGCGTCGCCAGCCCAACGCGGTTGCCGAATCCAAAGATCTCGCTCACCGCCGCACCAATTGCAAGAATACGTCCTGCAGGCTCGCGCGCCGGAACTCGACGTTCTCGATCGCATAGCCGGCGCTTTCCAGTTCCGCCAGCGTCGGCGCGATCTGCCTCGGATCGAGCCCGTCGAAATGGAGCGTGCGCGGATCGCCGTCGATTCGTGCGCGGCGCGCCGCCGCAACCCCGGCGGCGTCGCGATCGAGCGTGACGCTGAGGGTTGCGGTCCCATGTCGTCCGACCAAGTTGACCGTCGGCTCGAGCGCGACGATGCGACCGCCTTCGATGATCGCGATGTTGCGGCAGAGCGACTCGGCTTCCTCAAGGTAGTGCGTCGTGAGGATGATCGTCGTCCCTCCGGCGTTGAGTTCGCGCAACAGGTCCCAGAGTTCGATGCGCAGTTCGACGTCGACGCCGGCCGTCGGTTCGTCGAGAATCAAGAGCTTCGGTTCGTGGATCAAGGCGCGAGCCAAGGTGAGCCGCCGTTTCATCCCGCCCGAGAGTTTGATATACGTCTCCTTGGCCTTGCTCGCCAGGCCGAAGCGTTCGAGCAACGCATCGGCACGCTCGCGCACGGTGGCCGGCGGCAGACCGTAGTAGCCCGCCTGGTAGATCAGGATGTCTCGAATCGAAAGATAGCGATCGAAGTTGTACTCCTGCGGCGCCAGGCCGATCAAGCGGCGAGCGGTGCGCCAGTCACGCGCGTTGTCGTGTCCGAAGACGTCGATCGTACCGGCGGTGATCGTCGCGAGACCGACGATCGCGTTGATCGTGGTCGTCTTCCCCGCGCCGTTCGGCCCGAGGAAACCGAAGAAATCGCCGGCTTCGACGCGCAGTGAGACGTCGTCGACGGCCAGGAACTCGCCGTAACGCTTCGTTAGGTGGTCGATGCGCACGGCAAGCTCAGGGGATCCGTTCACCGAGTTCCTTATAGCGGTGACGGCGCAGAACTTCGATCCGCCGCTTGCGCCGCGGCATCCCGCTGCGCGCGATGTCGCGCGCGACCTTCTCGACGTCGAAGGCGACGCGGCGGCCTTTGACTTCCCAGCCGCCCGGCCGCTCCGTCAAGAGCGCGTAAGCGGCCCGAGGATCGCCGTCTTTCGGCAGGCCGGCGGAGGCGACGTTCACGAGCAAGCGGTCCCGCCAGACGCGGACGTAGGCGAGGTGAAGGTGTCCAAAAGCGAGGGCACGTTCCTCGACGCCGGCGAAGGCGTGCTCCAAGGTCGCATCGTCGGCGTCCGGCCAAAGGTGCTCTTCGTCGGATTGCGGGTTGGCGTGGACCACGAGCAACGCCTCGCGACCCTCGCCGACACGAAGTGAAAAAGGCAGCTCGCGCAGCCACGTGGTCCAGCCTTCGCCGATTTGCGCGCGTTGCCACGCGACGCCTTCGGCCTCTTCTTCATCGTCGATGACCGCCTCGGTTGCGCCGATCATACGGTCGGTGTTGCCGCGAACGCAGCGCGCGCCGATCTCCCGAAGACGTTCGAGCACGCCCAACGGTCGCGGGCCATCGAGGCACAGATCGCCGGCGACGAGGATGCCGTCGGCGCCGCCTTGCGCGGCGAGGTCGTCCAAACACGCATCGAGCCCGCGCAGGTTTCCGTGCAGGTCGGAGAGGACGGCGACTCGCATGGCTCGGCGCTCAGCCGCGCTTGAGCGGAAGCGCGAGCGAAGACGGCGTCGCGCCGATCTTCCCGAATTCCCACAGGTCGATCGCGTCGACGGCGATGTGCGCCTTACTCAGACGCGGGATCGCTTCGCGAAAGCGCAAGTTTGCGATGACGCGGCGCGGACCCAGCACGAGTAAACCAGCGGCATATCCCTCGCCGCGCGGAACCTCGATCGTTTCAAAACCGGCGAAACGCTCGGCGTCGATCAAGCCGGTACCATACACGATCGTGCGTGCGTCGATGAGGGTGGCGACCGAACGCAAGCGTTTGACTTGCGCGGCTAGCGGCACGTCGACGACTTTGAGTCCGCGTTCGCGCGCGTAGGAAGCCAGCTGTTCGCGACCGTGAAGGTTGCCGTGATGCGTCCCGCCGGGAATTCCGGTTTCCGCGGCTCGGCGCTCGGCGACGCCGAGGAAGACGCAGCCCGGCGCGAACAAGACGTCGCCGCCGTCGAGCAAACCCGGCGGCTCAATGCGGCCCACGATCGGAATTCCGGCGTCTTGTAGGGCCGCTTCCGCGACGCTCGCCTCGTGCCGGCGGTCGACGTCGCTCGGACGCATGATGAAGGCTCCGTCGGCCAACACGATCGCGAGGTCGGCACATAGCGCGCCGAGTGGAGCGGCAGGATCGGCCTCGAGTTTAACCGTCTTGACGCCGTGCGCCGCGAGGCGCGCGACGAAGACGTCATGTTGTGCGCGCGCCCGCTCGGCAATCGCGTTCGGTTCGCCCGGTAAAGGACGTTCGCGCTCGATCGCACTCGAGGGCGTCGCGACCAGCGCCGCTCGCAGCGTCGCGATTTCTTCCCGCACGAAGGGCGGTTTGAGAGGTTTGGCTGCAGCTACCACAGCGAGTCTCTTCTCGCCCTCCCTCCGGTAGCCTCGCGCCACCGTACCCAACGCCACAGCCTGCCGCGGCGGCGCCTAGGACCACGCTGCCGAGGCTCGGAACGCCGCCGTCATGCGCGCGATCGTTAAAATGAAACCGGTTGCCGGCGTCGAGCTGGTCGAACACTATCCCGAACCCGAAATCGACGCCGATCAAGTTCTGCTCGAAGTCGGCGCAACGTCGATCTGCGGCACCGACGCACACTTGTACGCCTGGGACGAGAGCGCGCGGGCCTTCGATCCGCAGCTCCCCCTCGTAATGGGACACGAATGCGCCGGAACCGTCGTGCGCGTCGGCGCTAACGTGCGCGGCCTCGCCGTCGGCGACCGAGTCGCCGCCGAATCGCACATCTTCTGCGGCGCCTGCTATATGTGCCGGACCGGAAACGCGCACAACTGCTACAATCTCAAGCTGCTGGGCGTCACGCGTCAAGGCGCTTTCGCGGAGTATGTCGCTCTGCCAAGGTCGGTCTGTTTCCCGTTGCCGCCGACGGTGCCGTTCGACGTCGGCGCATTGTTCGAACCGAGCGGGAACGCGGTTCATGCGGTGCAGCGCGCCGGCAACCTCGACGGGTGCAGCGTCCTCATCACCGGCGCGGGACCGATCGGTTTGGTCTTGATCCAACTGGCGCTCGCGATGGGCGCCGCTTCGGTCGTCGCGCTCGAGCCCAATCCGTTCCGGCGGGGCTTAGCCGCGAAATACGGGGCGCGTGCGCTCGATCCAAGCGAAGCCGATCTCGCGGCGATCGTGCGCGCCGATTACGCGCGTCAGGGCGGCTTCGATGTCGGTTTCGAGGTTTCGGCGGCTCCGGGAACGCACGAGCAACTCCTGCGCGCCGTGCGCCGCGAGGCGACGGTGGTCTGCATCGGCTTGCCCAATCGCGCAATTTCGCTCGACGTCTCCGAGTTCATCGCCAAGAAGATGATCGTGCTCAAAGGCGTTTTCGGCAGGCGCATTTGGGAAACGTGGGAGATCTTGCTCGCCTTAGTCGAGGCGAAACGGCTCGATTTGGCCGGGATGATCACCCATCATCTCTCGATTGGGGAGTTCGAGCGCGGCATCGCCCTCTTGAAGGGCGATGCGGCGAAGGTCGTGATCTCGCCGAACTAGCGTGGCGAGCCCAAGACGGCGAGAGCCCGCTCGTAGAGCGCCCGTTGCGCACGTTCGTAAGCGCCGGCCGCAAGCGACGCGCGCCGCTGTGCCAACCTGTCGGCCTCTCGAGAAAGACCGATCAATTTCGGCCCGCGCGGATCGGCGTCCGCAGCCGATTGGTCCGTCTGGAGCAGCAGCGCGGCGATGCGGTTCCCTTCGCCGCTCGCCGTCTGCACCGGTACGTCGATGTACGAATATGGCGTCGGGTCGGCGCTCGCTGTGAAAAAATCCGCCATATCGGTCGCCAGCAAATCGCCGAGCGAAAGCGGCGGTAGTCCCAGGATCTCTTCTTCGGTCTTCAGGACGCTGACCGTCGAGAGGTGCTTCATCCCGAGATAGTGCCGTCTGGCGTAAGGTGAGACGACGATGGCATAGGTCCGATGCTCGTTCACGTGATCGCGGGTCGATTGCGCGTCGTCCGGCATGATGAAGATGAGCGTCGAATTCCATTGGGGTGCGTGCGTGAGATATTCGACGATTTGCCCGAGCGCGCGGTCGCCGTCGGCGACTTCCTCGGGAATCGGCGGAACGTTCTTATCGCTTCCCCAATAATAGCCGTGGTCGGCCGGCAACCAGATATGCGTGAAGTCCGGCATGCGGTCGGCCTTCACCAGCGGATCGAAGTCGCGCAGGAACTCCGCGGCGCGGCGCGTGTCGCGGACGCGCACGTTCCAGCCCGGGTAGTTGAGGTCGATATGATCGCCGAGCGCCGCGAGGGCCGGCGCGTCGTAACGATAGAGGCCCCCCAGACCTTTGGTCGGGGCGAGCCGATCGTTCGGTCCGGCGAAGTTCGGGTCGTCGGCCAGCGGATCGCTCGCTTCGCCCTCGTCGTAGCCCGAGACGCGCACGAGGTCGCCATAATCGCGGTAGGTCTTGCCGTGAAGCGCGAGGTTGTTGAAGATGTAACCGGCGCGCGGATAGTCTTCGGGATCTTCGTTCTTGTCGGTCAGCGGATTGCGCGCGTACGAAACCGCTAAAGTCCGCTCCGAGTAGGCGCTCGCGACGCCGGCGCTCACGAATTGATGGCCGGCGTTCGACTCTTCGGCGTCGGCGAAGATGTTGCCGGCCAAACCGAAAGTTGCGGCCAGCGCGTGCAGATTCGGCGTGATCGTCTTATCGTAGACGGCCAGCGCAGGATCGCTCGGACCGTACGGATTACCGTTCGAATCGCTCAAATCTCCGAGCATCGAATCGAACGTCTTGTTTTCCTCTAAAATCAAAACGACGTGCTTGATCGGCGAACTCGCCGCGCCGAGGGATTGCGGCACGATCGGATCGGCGCTCGCGACGTGCGCGGTCCGCAGGTACGAGAGCGCTTCGCGCGTCGTCTGTCCCAAATTCAGGCTGCTCAAGTCGATGCGCTCGAGGGTCGCCCAAACGGCGTGGCTGTCGGCGTCGACGATCAGCGCCCGTCCCCCCTTTCCCGTCGCGATGGGATTGGCGCCGGTGAAGTTGCGGTCGTGGCTCATCCCCTTGGCGTTGCTGACGAACAAGCGCTTCCCGTCGGGCGAAAGCGCCAGCGCCGTCGGATACCAGCCCGTCGGAATCAAGCCGAGCCGGTGGGGGCGCACCGGATCGGTGACGTCGAGGACGGCTATCGCGTTGATCCCGGCGAGCGCGACATAGAGCCGATGTTTCGTTTCGGCGAGCGCGAGCGCGACGGGCTGAGTGCCGTACGGACCCTTGTCGAACAAGCGTAACTCGCTGCCGCCGACGACCCGCGGCAGCATCCCACCGAGGGCGATCGTCGCCACCCGGTCGACGTTGGCCATCGCGACGAACGCATACGCCTTCTTCTTCATCACCGCGATCGCGGCGGGATGCGCCCCGCCGACGCTGCGCAACCCGTCGGGACGCCGTTCGAGCGGGACGGCGGCGGCGACGCGCGAGACGGCCCCGAGGTTGTCGATTTTCACGAGCGAGAGCGACGAGGCACGTTGCATATCTTCGCTCACGGTTGCGAAAGGCGGCGCCGACGCGGGCGTCGCCAGCACGTTGTAACTGGCCAGGCCCTCGTTGGCGACGATGAGTCCGAACTTGCTGAAGGCGGCGCCGAAGGGCAGGAAACCGACGCCGACCGGCGCACCGCTGACGGTGCGCGACTTCGTATCGATGGCCACGACGCTATTGCCCAAGTTGTTGACGACGTACGCGTGCGCGTGGCTCGGGGCGAGCACGATGGTCCCCGGAAACGCTTTGCCGTTATTGGCGGCCTGGGGATTCGAGGGACCGGGAATCGCGATCGCGTGTTGCGCGTCCGGTCGCAGATGTCCCGAAGCGTCCAAATCGAAGGCGTAGACGGCATTGTCGCCCCCGCCGGAGACGAGCACCAAGGTGCCGGAGGGGTTCGCCGGATCCTTGAGCGCGACGACGCCGGCGAAAAATTTGTGCGTGGCATCTTTGAACCGGTCGACGACGGTCATCGTCGCCGTATCGACGACGGCCAAGCTAAAACCGCCGGTCGACGCGCCGTCGAGCGCGCTCACGGTCCTTGATTCGGCCTGGTCATCGTTCGAGACGATCGCGAAACGGCCACCGGGCGAAAGCGCGAAGCCTAGCGCGTTCATCCCGACGACGACGCTCTTCCCCGCGGGCCGAAGGATGCGGCCCGAAGGCAACACTTGCTGGTAGGGATCGTTCGCAGCCAGCGGGCCGGCTTGGAGTTGACCGGCCGGCGCTTCGAAAACGACGGCCGCGCCCTGGCTCGGCAGGGTCGAACCGGCGAGCAAGGCCGGCACCGCAAGCACGAGCAGCGGTGCAGCCGCCCGGCGGACGTTCGAGAGCGTCATCATCAGCGCGTCTCGCATACGGGCGCGCGCCGAAGGCTTCCTCTACGCCGAAATATGCTCCGCTTGCAGACGGGCAAGCGTCTCCTTCGCACGTTCGACCATCCGCGTTACCCCGGCAATTTCGCCCGCCAGCGCCGAGAGCGAATCGCCCGAGCGCGAGGAGGCGCCCGATGCGACGTAACGCGCACCGACGGAGAGTTTTTCGCTGCGAAAGAGTTCGATTCGTAGCCGCAACCCTTCGGCCGTCGACTCGAGCGCGAGGCGCTCCGCGCGAACTTCGGCGTTGCTTCGGCCTTTGAGAAGTTTTTCGGCGGCGCTCAACTCGACGACGGTCCGGCGCGCCTCTTGCAGCGCTTCGCTCTGCCGCCGGTAAGCAGCTTCGAGCGTCTTCATCGAAAGGTCTCGAGGTCCCGGGCTACCGAGCGTGAGCAGGCGCGCGATGCGATCGAAGATGCTCACGCTCGCGCCATGCGCCCTAAGGCGCGACCGAGCCGCGCGATCGCTTCGCGCGACGTCGCTTCGTCGTGGTCGCCAAACCCGAGTCGCAACGCCGCAGGGCCGCTGCGCGTTGGATACCACGGATCGGCCGGCATGACGAGCACACCTTCGCGCGCGCATTCCTCGAAGGCGGCCTGCGTCGAGATGCGCGCGGGGAGCGGCAACCAGAGGGTCACGCCGGCCGCCGGCGGCCGGACGTCGGCCCACGGCAGCGCCTCGGCCAGCGCGTCGACGAACGCGTCGCGCCGCGTCCGATACAGCGAGCGCGCCGCGCGCAGATGTTTGGGATACGCCGCCGAGCGCAAGAAACGCCACAGAGCGCGCTGCATCAAGGTCGAAGTGAACGAATCGGCGCGCATCTTGGCCGATTCGAGCGGCGCGTGCAGAACGCCGCGCGCGTACAAGTATCCGACTCGCAGCGCCGGAAACATCGATTTCGAGAGGCTTTCGATCAAGATGACGCGTCCGTCGACGTCGTGCGCCGCGAGCGGCGCCGGCGCCGTACCGTCGTAGGTGAAGACCCAGCCGGTCTGATCTTCCAAGATGACGACGTCGTAGCGGCGCGCCAGCGCGACAATCGCTTTCGCCCGCCGCTCGGAGAGATTCGCGCCGGTCGGATTCTGGGCGAACGGATTCACGTAGAATAGGCGCGGCCGGTATTCGGCGAAGACCCGCTCGACGTCGTCGACGCGCAATCCGTCGGCGTCGGCGGCGATTTCGACGTAGGAAGCGCCGCGTGCGTCGAAGACGCCCAGCGTCGGAGCGTACGAGGGGCTTTCGGCCGCAACCACGGCGCGCGCTTCGAGCAGCGTCGTCGCCACCACGTCGGCGGCTTGCTGGGCGCCGGAGCAGACGACGATATCGGCGGCCGACGCGGCGGCGATGCCGCGAGCGCCGAGCGCGCGCGCCAAGGTTTCTCGCAGTTCGCTATCGCCGCTTCCGGAAGCGTATTGCATCGTCTCGGGTGGATCGTCTGCGAGCGTGCGCTGCACGCAGCGCCCGAATTCGGCGAGCGGAAACGTCTCGGGGGCCGGATGACCGGTCGCGAGCGAGATCGCTCCGGGCGCTTCCGCGCGCGCAAGCCGTTCGAGGACGCCTTCCATGCGCGCGCGCGAAAAGCCGCCGAGATCGGGTTCCCAGCGGCGCGCGAAGGGCGCACTGGGAGCGCGCGGCGCGCTGACGTACGTCCCCTTGCCGATCCGCGCGACCGCCCGGCCGCGCGCGACCAGCGAATCGTAGGCTTGAGAGACGGTCACCAACCCGCACCCAAGACGCCCTGCGAGTTCGCGCATCCCGGGCAGCCGTTCGCCTTCGCGCAGCTCGCCGCGTTCGATGCGCGCCGCGAGCTCGTCGGCGATTTGGACGTAGAGGGGACGCTTGTCGTGCGGATCGAGCGCGATTTCGGTCGGCGCGCTCAACGCGCATCCAGCCGGTAGCCGATCCCCCGCACCGACGCGATCTGCAGCGTCGCTTCGATTTCGCCCATCTTCTTGCGCAAGGCGGCGACGTGAACGTCGACGACGCGCGTCGGAACGCCCGAGACGTCGTTCCAGACTCGTTCCAGGATCTGCGCGCGCGTCAAGAGTCTTCCATCGGCCTCGCCGAGGAACCAGAGCAGACGGAACTCGAGGGCCGTGAGGCTCACGGAACGGCCGGCCCGTTCGAGCGCGTGGAGATCGCGCACCAGGACGACGTCGCCGACTTGCAGCCTGCCCTCGTGATCGCGCGCCCGCGAGCGTTCGCGGCGGCGAAGAAAGGAACCGATGCGCGCGACGAGCTCGTTACCCGAAAACGGCTTGGTGATGAAGTCGTCTCTTATACACATCT
>DHWK01000085.1 GCA_002413145.1 bacterium UBP12_UBA5184 | reverse complement strand
ACGGGGAGGAAATCGACGCAGTGGCCGACCAGGATATCGCCCTCGAGCAACGCCTGCCCGGCGGCCGGTACACCGACGACGACGTCATCTTGATCGGCGAGGCGGCCGACGAGAACGTCGAACGCCGCCAACAGCGTGACGAAAAGCGTGCAGCCATGCCGTGCGCCGGCTTTCTTGATCGCGCGATAGGCGTCACGGTCGAACCACGCCGTGCGAGTAGCGCCGCTGTACGTCTTAATCGCCGGCCGCGCCCGGTCCGTCGGCAACGCGAGCAGCGGCGGCGCCTCGGCGAATTGCTCGAGCCAGTAGGATTCCACCTTCGCGACTTGGGCCGGGTCGCGCTGCGCCTGCCGCCGCGCGTAGGTCGCGAACGCGAGCGGTTCCGGCAGCTCCGGCTCCTCCCCCCGCGAGAGCGCCACATAGCTCTGGGCAAGCTCGGAGAGGATGACGTTCATCGACCACCCATCGCAGACGAGGTGGTGCGCGGTGAACACGAACGCGTGCTCGTCGGACGCGAGGCGAACCAAATGGCCGCGCACGACCGGGCCGCACGCTAGATCGAACGCGGTCCGCGCCTCGCCGTCGACAATTTCACGCAGCGTGGCCTCGCGCTCGAACGGCGAACGCTCGGCGACGTCGGTGCGCACGAACGCGAGTGGCCGTGCCGGCGCGATGCGCATCGACTCACCGGTTGCCCCGAACGAGGCACGCAGTGCATCGTGGCGGGCTACGATGCGGTTGCACGCATTCTGGAACGAAGATTCGTCCAGCGAGCCGCCCAGGTGCAACGTTACCGATTCATTGAACGCGCAGGACGCGTCGTCGCCCACCTGTGCAGACAGCCAGATCTCGGTCTGTTCCTCAGTCAGCGGAACCTCGGTCGACGCGGTCTGGGCCACAGAAGCCGCGGCCTGTCTACGCGTGGCGCCCGAGGCGAGAACGCCGACGCTCTGCAACTCGCCGAGACTCTCCGCGAAGGCAGAGACGATCGCGTCGACATCGGCGTCGGCATGCTCGGTCCCCAGGAAGCTCGGGAAGCCCTCCTGCACGTAGATACCTCGCAAGCGGAGGTGGTAATAGAGCAGGCTCGCGAGGCGGTCTTCGCCCGTGAAGTTCATGTAGAAAAGGCTACCGTAGGTCTCGATGCGTGACTCAATGCCCCGCTGCTCGAGTTCGGCGTTCAGCCGCGCGATGAGTCCTGCGGTGCGGTGAGCGATCGCCTCTTGCAGCGCGGGTCCCTCAGCTTTGATGTGACGCAGGACTGCGAGCACCGCAGCCATCGCAAGCGGATGCCGTACAAACGTGCCGGCGAGGAATGTCGGTGCGACCTGCGGGAAGGAGTCGTCGCCGTAGTGCCACATGCCGCCGTCGAGCGCATCCATGAAGCGCGCCTTCCCGGCCAGGATGCCGATCGGAAGACCGCCGCCGACGACCTTTCCGTAAGTCCCGAGGTCAGCGCGGATGCCGAAGATCGCCTGCATGCCGCCGGGGTGCATCCGAAATCCGGTGACGACCTCGTCAAAAACAAATGCGGTGCCGGACGTCTCTGTGATCCGGCGCAGTTCGGCCAGAAACTCCTTGGGACGCAGCGCCGGATGGCGACTCTGCACGGACTCGACGACGACCGCGGCGAGCTCATTTTGATGCTCGCGCACCCACTGGAGACTCTCCGCTGCCCCGTAGGGAAGGACCGTAATGTTGGCCACCGCTTCGGCTGGAATGCCGAGGGCGATAGGCAGCGAGCGCCGCGACGTGCGTGCACTCTTGACCAGGACTTCGTCGAACTGGCCATGGTATGCGCCGTCGAAGACGACGACGCGCTCGCGGTTGGTTACCGTTCGCGCAACCCGGAGCGCCGCCATCACGGCCTCCGAGCCGGTGTTGCAGAAGGTCACCCGCTCGTTACCGGTGAGTTCGCAGAAGAGCTCCGCAACCTCGCCGGCGAGCTCCGTCTGCGGTCCAATGGCGAAGCCGCTCTGCAGCTGTGCTGCCACCGCGTCCACCACGAAAGCCGGCGCGTGGCCGAAGGCGGTTTGACCGAAACCGTTTAGCAGGTCGATGTATTCGTTGCCGTCAGCGTCCCAGATGCGCGACCCCTTCGCGCGGACGCAGGTAATTGGGTAAACCATCTCCTTCCACTCGCTGCGAAATCCGGCGGCGACGCGCGGATCTGCGAGGACTCGGCGATAGCGCTGCGTCAACCGCTTCGATTCCGGGGTGCGCGCGACCGTGCGCGCGACCACGTCTTCGATGTGCGCACGTTGCGCCGGCGTCACGTCGGCCTTGGGGGCGCCCATGACGCGGAAGGCATCCAGGCGCGAAGGCGTTTCGGGTTCCAAGACGTCCGCGGTTCTACCGTTCACGGGAGCGGACGCCGGCTCGATCCCCACGCCCTTGAGAGTCGCGAGTTGCGCGCGCATCAATTGCTGCATCGCTTCGAACTGTTCGCGCACGACGGCTTCGATCGCCGTCGCGCCGGTCGCAGCCGTGGCGGCCTCGTTTACGACCGGCAGATCGCGCTCCGGCGGCAGCTGCGGAACGATGTGATCCGCGAGTGCGGTGATCGAAGGGATGTCGGTCAGGAGCTGGCGGAAGCTCACGCCGACGCCGAACCGGGACTGGACCTGCTGGACGAAGCGACCCAGAGCTAGCGAATCGAAGCCGAGTTCGAGGAACGTCGCGCCGGGATCGGCGTCCGCGAGGCTCTCGCCGGAAAGGTCTTCGAGAAGAGCCCTGAGGTCCGCTTGCACGCGCGTCGCGCGCGATGGCCCGGACGGCGCTCGGTCGGTTTGTTGGGTGGGTTCGAGACGTTGCGTGTCCGCGGCGTCCGACGGCTCGATCCAATGGCGTGTGCGTTCGAAAGGATAGGTCGGCAGCGAAACGCGCGAGCGAACGGCGCCCGACCGAAGCGCGTCCCAGTTGGGCCGTGCGCCGGCGATCCACAGCCGGCCTAGCGCCTGCAGCACACCCTCGAGATCGGTGTGTTCGCGACCGCTCCCCGGTAGCGTGCGAAGAACCGCGGCGCGTCCGCCTTTAGCGGCGCCCTGCAGCGCGAACGTCGCAAGCGTCCCCCCCGGACCCACCTCGACGAGCGCCTCGACGCCGGCGTCGACGAGCGTCCGTAACGCATCGGCGAAGCGAACCGGCTCGCGGCAATGCCGCGCCCAGTAGTGCGGAGAGGTCGCGTCTTCCGCAGCGATCCACGTGCCCGTCAGGCCCGATACGTACGGCATCGAGGGGGCAGAAAGCCGCACGGCGGCGATGCGGCGCGACAGCGGCTCGATCACCGGATCCATCATCGACGAGTGGAAGGCGTGGGATGTGTGTAAGCGCCGACACGTAACACCGGCATCGTTGAGGCGCCGCTCGAAACGATCGATCGCATCGAATGTTCCGGACACGACGGCCGATCCGGGCGCGTTCAGCGCCGCGATGTCGAGCTCCGGATCGAGCAGCGAGGCCAGTTGGCTTTCGGCGGCATGCACCGCCAGCATCGCACCCGGCGGACACTCCCGCATGAGCCGGCCTCGCTCGGCGACGAGCGCGAGCGCGTCTTCGAGCGAGAAGACGCCGGCCAAGCACGCGGCGACAAACTCGCCGACGCTGTGCCCCGCGGCGGCCGTGGGCGCGATGCCGTAGCTGCGCAACAATTCGGCAAGCGCAAACTCAACGGTGAACAGAGCCGGTTGGGCGATGTCCGTCGAAACCAATTCCCTCGCGTCGCCCTCGCCGTAGAGCAGCGCGCGCAGATCCCGGCCGATGATCGGCTGCAAGATGTCGGCGCAGCGGTCGACGCTTGCGCGAAACGTCGCGACGCGGTCGTAGAGGTCGCGGCCCATGCCGGCGTACTGCGCGCCTTGCCCCGGGAACATGAACGCGACGGCCGGCTCGCGTTCGCTCGCGTGCCCAAACGCGAGGCGCTCGGGTCGCTCGAGCGCGTCGGCGGCCGCGGCAGGCGAGTTCGCCGTCACTGCGCAGCGGACGGGGAACGCGCGGCGTCCGACTTGCAGCGTGTGCGCGACGTCGCCTAGCCGCACGCCGGCGGGATCGCGCAGATGCGCGGCCAGGCGCGCGCGTGCGTTGGCAAGTGCGGACTCGGTGCGAGCCGACAGCACGATCACTTGCGGACCATCGGCGGCGCCGTCGTCCGGCGATCGTGGAGGAGATTCGAGCGCGACGTGCACGTTCGTCCCGCCGACGCCGAAGGAGCTCACCGCCGCACGCCGTGTCGGACCTTGCGTGGGCCATTCAGCCAGCTCGGTGTTCACGAAGAACCGGCTCGCCGCCAGATCGATGTGCGGATTCGGCGTTTCGAAATGGAGGGTTGGCGGAATCTTGCCATGGCGGACCGCGAGCGCGGCCTTGATGAGACCCGTCACGCCGGAAGCGACGTCGAGATGTCCGACGTTCGTTTTCAGTGAACCGAGCGCGCAACTCTTACCGTTCGCGTGTGGACCAAACGCCTTGCTCAGCGCGGCGAACTCGATCGGATCGCCGAGCGGCGTCGCCGTGCCGTGGCATTCGACAAAGCCAATCGTACTCGGTTCGAAGCCTGCCATCGCAGGTGCCGCTGTCTCTT
>DHWK01000138.1:27053-27439 GCA_002413145.1 bacterium UBP12_UBA5184 | reverse complement strand
CCGCAGGAGGCGTTCATGGCCGTCCTGCGACTGGGAGACTGAGCGCGCTAAATCGTGCCGTCGTCGAGAGCCGCTTGACCCTGCGCCGGACTCGAAAAACGCCGGATTCGATCGAACGTCCCGCTGAAGGTACCGGTTCCAGAAATTATCGCTTCGTGTCCGCGGTAGCTCTCGTCGATCCGCGTCACGTACCAGATTCCCGGCGCGGCGCTCGAGCTGATCTCGGTAACACTTCCCGACGTGGCGTGCGAAGGGAGGACGTTCGGCGTATAGATCAACTCCTTGACGCGCGCCGTAGTCGAATCGATCCACATCCTGCCGTTTCCGTGTTGGGTGTCTTGCATCGCGCTCGTGAAGTTGACGACGAGCAGCGTTTTCACACAGCC
>DHWK01000138.1:23829-26978 GCA_002413145.1 bacterium UBP12_UBA5184 | reverse complement strand
GCGCAGACTTGCGGCTGCGAGAAGGTATAGTCGCCCAGAAATCGACGGTCGTACGGTTCCTTGAAGAATATCTTCCCTGCGCCCCAGTCGTTATTGGTCTGCGTTTCGCGCGCCTGAAGCTGTTGGCTCGAGAAGGCTTTACCGTCGTCGGCGACCCGATAGTATTTGATCTTCACGAAGGCGCCGTTTTCGAAGAGGACCCCGCTGTCGCTGACCTCGGTATGGCGAATGGGACCGGCGCTGATCGTCGTCGAGAAGTGCCGCTGCATCCCGATCGTGCCGCGCAGGTCGGCCGTGTAGGCGGCGGCCGCTCGCTGAACGAGCGCCGGGACGCCCGCAAGGACGGGGCTCGGCGCGGCGCTTGCCGGGAACGGCATCCCGAGTAAACAAACAAGCGCGGTGAGCCGGAATGGGTGCTGTGGGCGGTGCATGCAGGTAGTATACCCATTGGCCGTGCGGTGAGCGTGGCCAGCCTCGAGTCCAGGACGCAGTTGCCGAGTTTCGTCGCCGGACGGTGGCAAAATGGGCTGCGCGGTTTCACGGAATTGCGCAGCGCCATCGATGGGCGCGTGCTGGGCCTAGCGTCGTCGTCGGGCCTCGATTTCGGCGAGATGGCGGGGTACGCGCGCTCCGTCGGAGGGCCAAACCTGCGGGGGCTCACCTTTCTCGCGCGCGCGGCGCTTTTGAGGCAGCTGGCGACGTATCTGAACGAACGGCGCGAGCCCCTCTACGCCCTCTCGTTCGAGACCGGGGCGACCAAGCGCGATCACCTGATCGACATCGACGGTGGAATCGGGACCCTGTTCGCGTATGCCTCGCGAGGCCGGCGGGAACTCCCCGACGAGAAATTCGTGCTCGACGGAGCGGTCGAATCGCTCTCGCGCGGCGGGACGTTCGTCGCCAGGCATATCCTGACGCCGCTACAGGGTCTCGCGCTCCACATCGACGCGTTCAATTTTCCGTGCTGGGGGATGCTCGAAAAACTCGCGCCGACGTTCTTGGCCGGCGTTCCGGCGATCGTCAAACCGGCGACGTCGACCTCGTTTTTGACGCATGCGATGTTCGCGCTCATTATGGAATCCGGGATTTTGCCGGAAGGCGCGTTTCAGCTGATCATGGGCGGGACAGGCGACCTGCTCGACCACCTCGGCGGTCAGGACGTTATCTCGTTCACCGGCTCGCACGCGACCTCGCTCACGTTGCGCAACCATCCGGTCGTCGCCAGCGAGGCCGTGCGCTTCATCGCCGAACGCGATTCGCTCAACGCCGCGATCCTCGGTCCCGATGCCGGACCGGGGACGCCCGAGTTCGACCTGTTCGTCGAGGAGGTCGTGCGCGAGATGACCGTCAAGGCCGGCCAAAAATGCACGGCGATTCGCCGGGCGATCGTACCGCGCGCGCACCACGCCGCCCTCAAAGAAGCGCTGGTCGAGAAACTGCGCGGAATCGTCGTCGGCAATCCGCGTTTGGAGTCGGTGCAGATGGGCCCCCTCGCATCGCTCGATCAGCGCACCGCCGTCCGCGCGAGCGTCGCCGAACTGCAGACCGAGGCGCGCTTGCTCTTCGGCGATCCGAATTCGTGGATCGTCGAGGGCGCCGACTATCAGGCGGGCGCGTTCCTCTCGCCCCTCTTGCTCGGCGTCGAGAAGGGAGGGCCCGCGCGCAAAGTTCACGAGGTCGAAGCCTTCGGGCCGGTCAGTTCGGTGCTCGCCTACGAGACGCTCGAAGATGCCATCGAGCTCGCCAAGCGCGGCTCGGGGAGCCTGGTCGCCTCGATCTTCACCTACGACCAAGACGTCGCCGACGCGCTGGTCCTCGGCATCGGATCGTATCACGGCCGCATCCTCGCGCTGGATCGCGACTGCGCGCGCGAATCGACCGGGCACGGTTCGCCGCTGCCGCCGCTCGTTCACGGCGGCCCAGGTCGCGCCGGAGGCGGCGAGGAGCTGGGCGGCCTGCGGGGCGTCTTCCATTATTTACAACGCACCGCGGTCCAAGCTTCGCCGACGCGCTTGACGGGCCTGACGAAATCGTGGACCGCCGGCGCGCGGACGAGCAAAAAGGCGCAGCATCCCTTCCGCCGCTTCTTCGAGGATCTGTCGATCGGGGAGTCGATCCTCACGGCCGCGCGTGTCGTGACGCTCGAGGACATCGAGCACTTCGCGGAATTCACCGGCGACACGTTCTACGCGCACATGGACGAGGAGGCGGCGAAGGCCAATCCGTTCTTCCCGGGGCGTGTCGCGCACGGCTATCTGTTGCTCTCGTTCGCGGCCGGTCTATTCGTCGATCCCGCGCCCGGCCCGGTGCTCGCAAACTACGGGCTCGAGAACCTGCGCTTCGTCAAGCCGGTCGTCCCGGGCGATGCGATTCGGGTGCGGCTGACGGTGAAGCAGAAGACTCCGCGCCAGCCCGAGCACGGCGAAGTCCGCTGGGACGTGCGCATCGCCAACCAAGACGACGAACTGGTCGCGAGCTACGAACTCTTGACGCTCAATGCGCGCCGTCCCACCTAGCAGAACCCGCAGGTCGGCGGACTACCGCCAGGGCGACGTTTCGCCGGCGTAGACGTTCGTGTAGAGATCGCTCGCCGCCGGGGTCGGTTCGGTTTCGACTTCGTCGGTCGTGCGGTTGACCAGCTCGGTGATCTCGACCTCGAGCGCCTTAAGCGCGGCTCCGTCGATGATGCCGTCGGCGACCAGTTTTTTCTTGAAGCGCGGGACGGAATCGAGTTTCCGCTGCAGCTCGACCTCTTCGCGCGCGCGGTAGGTACGATCGTCGTCATCGGTCGTATGGGAGAGAAAGCGGTAACACTTCGCTTCGACGAGGGTCGGACCGCCGCCGACTGCGGCGCGCTCGCGCGCTTCGTGAACGGCGTGATAGACCGCTACCGGATCGAATCCGTCGACCACCGTGCCGTGAACGCCGTAGCCGATCGCGCGCGCGGCGACGTCCTGGTTTTTCATCTGCTTGATCTGGGGCGTTGAGATCGCCCAGCGGTTGTTCTCGCAGAGAAAGACGACCGACAGACGATGGACTGCGGCATAGTTGAGCGCTTCGTGGCCCTCGCCCTCGCTCGTGGCGCCTTCACCGAACTGACGGAAGACGACGCGGCCGCCTTCTTTACGATATTTGAGCGCGTATGCCGC
>DHWK01000138.1:8876-23788 GCA_002413145.1 bacterium UBP12_UBA5184 | reverse complement strand
TGTGTATAAGAGACAGTGGCTGCACTGCGCGGCGATAATCGACGAGATCGAGGCGATCCCGAGGTCACGCGCCGTGATGTGATTGATGATGTTACGGCCGCCCGTCCGGTCGGTCGCGCGGGCGAATTGCGAACGGAAGAGATCGCGCAGCGGAAACCCGCACGCCAAAACGAGGCCGGTGTTGCGGTAATATGGATAGAGGAGATCCTTTCCGCGAACGAACGCCAGACCGGTGCCGGCCTGTACGGCTTCGTGACCTTCGGAACCCATCGCGATCGCGATTTTGCCCTGCCGATTGAGCTGAAACCCGCGCGTATCGACCGCTCGCTGCGTGAGCATGCTGCGTAGCAGCGCGAGCAATTGTTCGCTGCTTAGTTCGCTGCGCGTCCGGGCAAGCGTCTCCGCCACTTTCTCATACTCCCCTCGGCGGCCGGCGGTCTCCTCCGGAACCGCAGGGTGACTTCACAGGTCCCTCTCGCGGGTGTATAATCGGGTCGTCTCGAGACGCATTTGAGCCGCCAGGAGGGGCGATATTTCGCTACAAGATCCACCGGGCCACGAAAGCGGAGCCTGCGACAGCGCTTGGTAACTCGCGTACCCTCGCAACAGCGAGAGATCGGTACGTGAACCGCACGGAAGTTTTCCGGCTTGAACGCTCGCACGCGCTCTAAGATCCACGACGAACGACGCCGCGCAAGAGCGCGGCGTCTTCGCTTAGAAGCCTCCCCGCATGGAGGCTCGCAAGCCGTACGATATCGATCGCCTCACCGACGTCGCGCTGCGCGTCTTCGCCGAGCGTGGTTACGACGGAGCGTCCATGGACGACGTCGCGCGCGCGGCGGGCATCACCAAGGCCGGCATCTACCATCACGTCGCCGCGAAGGAAGCGCTTCTGGAGCGCGGCCTACGCCGGGCGCTCGACGCGTTGTTCGCGATCGCCGAAGAACCCGAGGCGCGTGAGGGAGCCGCGATTCGCCGCCTCGAGCACATCGTGCACCGGGTCGTCGAAGCGACCTTTACACTGCTGCCCGAGCTCACCGTGCTCTTCCGCGTGCGGGCGAACTCGCCGGTCACCCGCGAGGCGGTCGAGCGCCGGCGCGCCTTCGATCGCTTGGTCGCCGGCCTGATTCGCCAGGCCCAGAGCGAAGGCGCCATCGCTGCGACGTTCGACCCGGCTTTGGCGTCGCGGCTCATCTTCGGTATGTCGAACTCGCTGGTCGAGTGGTACCACCCCGGGGGCCAACTCGGCCCGGCCGAGATCGCCGCCGCCGTCGAAAATTTGGTCTTTGATGGATTACGCGGACCGGGGGCCGGCGCGGTTTGACCGTCGGCCGGCGCGGTGCTACCCTAGCCCTACCAATTGGTAGGGAGTGAGCATCAGCGATGGCAGCGATTGCCGTACCTTCGGAACTCGTGATACCGCCGGGCGGCTTGCAGCCTGCGCCTCCCGTTCCGCAGCCCAACATCTATCCGATGGAGTGGCGGGTCGAGACGCCCAAGCTAGCCGAGCTGTACGAGCGCTCGAAGCGCCAGATCTACAACCCCTCGGATTTTCCGTGGGACGACCTGCGGCCTGAAGATTTCACGCCCGAACAGCGCATCGGGATCATGTACTGGTACGCGGTGCTCGCCAACTTCGACGGCTCGGGTCCGGCGGTGTTCGCTAAGGCGACCATCCACGCGTTCGAGCAGCACACCGAAGATCCGATCCGCAAATGTTTCTTTTCGATCACGCGCGACGAGATGAATCACGAAGAGTGCTGCCAGCGGGTGATTCAGAAGCTGGTGCCGGGCGGCCCGCTCGATTTCGAGCCGACGACCGATCTGGAGCGCGCGGCGATCAATAACATCCAGTGGCTCTACCACAACGGTGGACGCTACTGGAAAGGCTACGGCGAATCGCTCGGCAAGTATCCCCTTTCGGTCCTGTTTACCTCGTTCATGATGGGCGAAGTGGCCTCGTCGACGCTCTTCTTCGGGATGTCGAAGAAGGCGACGCATCCGGTTTTCCGCGAGATCTTCAAGCGCGTCGGTCAGGACGAGGCGCGCCATCTCGCGATCTGCCTCACGATCCTCGAAAAAGACTGGCCCGGTCTGAGCGACGAACACAAGACGCTCATCACCAAGCAGTTGCGCGCGGGCTTCGTCTTTCTTTCGATGATCTTGTGGGAGCCGCCCAACCAGTTCTGGGAAATCCCCGAATACTTCATGCCGAATCACCGGATTCTCGTGCAATACGCGCGCGACGGTGGGCTCGGCGTGTTGACGTATGACGAGCAGGCTGAGAACTGGCTTTTGGCGCTAGCGCGCGTGCGCGCGCTGGTCGAGGAATGGGGGATCGCATTCCCCGCGATTCCCGAGCTGAATCTCGACGGCGTCGACGTTGGCCACATCGGACCCGAGGACATCATCCCGGTTTTCTGAGGCCGCGCCACGGCACACACGCCCAGTCTACCGTAGCGCGTCGGCCGTCGCCGCGCGACGTCTATCTGTTTAACGGAAGGCCGGCCGCCTTGCCCACTTGTCGAATGCGCCGAGGACCGCAGCGGCGTTAGGCTGAGGAATGTTTTTCTTAGCCGACGCCAATCCGTATATCCCCGCTCCGAGCTTCCTGAACTCGGGCGATACCGCGTGGCAACTGACGGCTGCGACGTTCGTAGGGATGCAGAGCATCCCGGGTCTTGCGATTCTGTACGCCGGTTTGGTAAAGAAAAAATGGGCCCTCAACTCGGCCGTGATGTGCTTCTACGCTTTCTCGATCGTGCTGCTCGTATGGATGCTCTGGGGCTTCCAGATGTCGTTCGGCAACGCGGCCAAACTCGGCCCCGGCCTCCTTTCGAACGTGGTCGGCGTACCCTGGCCTGCGGCGTTTCCCGGAACCGAACTCGGTCAAGCCAACATACCGCTGGCCGCGAGCGGGATGCCGGCGTTACGTTTCAGCGGTTCGGCGATGATCTATTTTCAATTCGTCTTCGCCGCGATCACGCCGATCTTGATCGCCGGATCGGTCCTCGGCCGGATGAACTTCAAAGCCTGGATGCTCTTCGTCCCGCTGTGGAGCACGCTCGTCTACAGCGTCGGTGCGTTCATGCTCTGGGGCGGCGGCTGGCTCTCGCAACTCGGCGCCGTCGATTACTCCGGCGGCTACGTGATCCATCTCGCAGCGGGCGTCTCCGGTTTCGTCGCCGCGGCGGTCGTCGGGCCGCGCCTGCTCGAAGATCGAAAGGACTTCGAACCCAATAATCTTATCATGGCGCTCGCCGGCGCCGGGATGCTTTGGCTCGGCTGGAACGGCTTCAACGGCGGCGATCCGTATTTCGCCAATGCGGACGCGGCCGCGGCGGTCCTCAACACCAACATCGCAACCGCGCTCGCGCTGCTCTGCTGGCTGGTGATGGATATGTGGGTCACCGGTAAAGTCAATGCCGTCTCGATGATCAACGGGATGATCACCGGTTTGGTCGCGATCACGCCGGCGGCGGGCTACGTCGACGGTTTCGGCGCGATGGCCGTGGGACTCGCGGCCGGCACGATCTCGTGGTTCAGCCTAAACAAGCTCGGCCGCTGGAGCGTCCTCCAACGCGTCGACGACACGTTCGGCGTGTTGCACACGCACGGCGTCGCCGGTCTGGTCGGCGGTTTGATGGTCGGCCTGATCGCCAATCCGAAGATGATCGAGTACTTGAGCACCGACAAGAAGACCGACCCCGTCGCGGTCACCGGACTGCTCTACGGGAACCCGAAACAGTTGCTGATCCAGGCGATGGCGGCCGGCGTCATCATCGCCTACGATGCGATCGGAACGTACGTCGTGCTGCGCATCGTCGCGCTCTTCGTCCCGCTGCGTGCCAGCGACACGGAGGTCGAAGGCGGCGATCTCGCCATCCACGGCATCGATCCAGTGCCGATGTACTTCCCCCCCAACGGCAACGGCGTCCGAACCCCGGTCGCGGTGGGGGCCGCGCCCGCCGACTAGCCGCTGCCGGGTCTGAAGGGGGCACCGTTCGAAGCCGGGGAACGTTGGGTCATCGGCTTCGTTCCATTTGGAGGACGTGGACTATGCTACTTTTGAGAGCTATCCTCAAAGCTTTCACCGTACCGGGAGCCTTCGCGACGCTGTTTTGCCTTGCGAGCACGGGCGCGCTCGCGTACCCGCACTTGACGGCAGAAAGTGCCTCGCCGATCTACATGAACTGTCCCGACTTTACCAAGGGCGCCCAAAGCGCCAGGGGCCTGAACTGGATCGAGCTTCAGTCGTTTTCGTTCGGCTCGTCGAACGCGAGTACCATCGGCAGCGCTACCGGCGGCGCCGGCGCCGGCAAAGCGACCCCGCACGAGTTTCACATCACTACGACGCTCGACAAAGCCTCGCCGAGTTTTTTCAGGACCTCCACGGGAAAACACGATAACTGCACGGTGAATTTCGACAAACCGAACACGAGCCCGACGCAGCCCTACATGACGCTCGAATTCCAAAACGTCATAGTTTCCTCGTATCACGTCAGCAGCGGCCGCGACCGGCCGGTGGAATCGATCTCGTTGAATTTCTTCAAGGTCGAGTACAAGAACAAAGTCACCAGCGGTGAAGCCGGCAAGAACACGCTGGGCACCGGTGCCAAGGACTCGCTGGGGCCGCCCGAACCATCGTCGTCGACGAAGCCGAGATAACTTAGCCCGAGCCCTTGACGACGAAACCGCGCATGCCGCGTGGGGTGCGCGCTTCGCGCCGCACCCCGGCCACGCGCGCCAGCGGCGGCGGATTTTCGAGGACGTCGGCAACGAACGTAGCGAGGACTTCCGGTTCGCCCTCGACATCGAGCTCGAGGGTTCCGTCGCGCAGATTGCGCACGCTCCCGGCTACGGCGTAGCGCGCCGCGATCTCGAGCACCGTTTGCCGGAAGAAGACGCCCTGCACGAGGCCCTGCAGGACGAGCAGCTCGCGCTTCACAAGGCTCGCCTACTCTAACGCCCGGGGGGAACAGCGATGGTCGGAAGCGCGCCGACGGCGTACCAACATCCCGAGATCGAAACGCTCGACCGGGCAGCACTCGAAGCACTGCAAGACCGCAAGCTCCGGGCGCTGGGAGAGCGGCTCGCGCAATCTCGAGAGTGGGTGGAACACTTCGCCTCCTTCGGTATGAAACCGGATGACTTGCGCGATCGCGGATCGCTGCGCGGCGTGGCGATGCTCGAGAAAAGCGCCCTTCGCGCTCGTTATCCCTTCCCGTTCCTAACCGTTCCGATGCACAGGGTCGCCCGGTTCTGCGCCACCTCGGGGACGACCGGCCTGCCGGTGATGTTCGGGTACACGCAGCGAGACGTTACGACCCTGATGGCATTCCAGATGTCGCGTTTGTTGCGCGCCGCCGGGGTCGAACCCGGCGAGCGCGTCTATCAAGGCTACGGCTACGGACTGTGGGTCGGGGGCGTCGTCATGGATTGGGGTCTGCTCGCGTACGGCTGCACCAATTTCGGGATCGGGCCGGGTCGCGCCGACGCCGTCGTGCAGTGGCTGCGCGACCATCGCTACAGCTCGTGCACCATGTCGCCGCTGTGGTTGATGACGTTGGTGAACGCGGCGAAGAGCCAAAACATCGATCCGAAACGCGATTGGACCTTGCGGCTTGGGCTCTTCGGCGGGCAGTCGGTCTCCGCGGCGTTCCGCACCGAACTGGAGGCGGAGATGCCGATCGGTTTCGTCGCGCAGAATATCTACGGGTCGACCGAATCCGGCGGCCCCAACCATGCGATCTCGTGCCGTCATTCGCACGATACCGACCAAATGCACCTCATCAACGAAGATACGATCCTCAGCGAGATCGTCAATCCGCAGACGCTCGAACCGGTCGTGCCGGGAGAGACCGGGGAGATCGTCTTTACAACGCTCGAACGGGAAGCATCGCCGGTCGTGCGCTGGCGAACGCGCGACCTCGTCAAGCTCGCCGACGATCCCTATGGCTGCGCTTGCGGCCGTCGCGCTTTTCCACTCATCGGCCGAATCGTCGGCCGCACCGACGACATGCTCAAAGTCCGCGGCTCGATGGTCTTCCCGTCCCAGGTCGAGGATTGCATCGCGTCGCTGCCGTCGACGGTCAACGAGGCGTGGCAGATCTACATCGATCGCGACGACCGCGTCCTCGAAGAGTTGGTCGTCGCCGTCGAGCGGCGTCATACCGCCTCGCAAAGCGCCGACGACCTACGCGATGCGCTCGAGCGTTCGATCTCGGCGCGCCTCGGTATTCGCGTGAGGGTCGAGGTCGAACCCGAAGGTTCGCTGCCGCGCTACGAGGCCAAAGCGACCCGCGTCCTGGTCCGAAAGTAAGTGTCGCTTGAGTGATGCAGACGACGCGTTCGCGGCGAAGGTCGCCGGCGCGATGTACGCCCGCGACCGGGTTGCGAGGGAGCTGCGGATATCGGTCGACGAGGTGCGCTTCGGCTACGCGCGCTGCAGCATGTCGGTGACCGACGCGATGCTCAACGGCCACGATCTCTGCCACGGTGGGTACCTGTTTTTGCTGGCCGACACCGCATTCGCATATGCGTGCAACGCGCGCAACGACGTCAACGTGGCCTTGAGTTGCACGATTTCGTACAACGCGCCTGCGCACCCAGGCGATTGCCTCGTTGCGGTCGCGCAGGAGCGCGTCAAGGGCAACCGCACCGGCACCTACGACGTGACCGTTGCGAGCCCGAGTGGAGCGATCCACGCGCTCTTTCGGGGGACCAGTTACCAGCTCAAAGCGCAGGTGATGCGGGAGTAGCGTGCGGGTTCTTGTCGCGACGAAGAATTCGGGGAAACTGCGCGAACTGCGCGCTATTTTCGCCGGCTCGGGTTGGGAACTCGAACCGTATTCGAAGTACCTGGAACCCGAGGAAGGCGAAACGTCGTACGCCGGCAACGCGGCACTCAAAGCGCAGGCGCTGCGGGCACAGTTGCAGGCTGTGGGACGCGCCGAGGCCGTCCTGGGGGACGATTCCGGTATCGAGGTCGCCGCGCTGGGCGGACGCCCCGGCGTCCTCTCAGCCCGCTATGGCGGCGCTCCGGCTTCGTGGACCGAACGGCGCGCCGCGTTGTTGCGCGAAGTGCGGGAATCCGGCAGCGGCGAGCGTGGGGTGCGTTTCGTCTGCGTGCTCTGTTTCATCGAGGTCGCGGGGCGGGAGTTCTTGGCGCGCGGCGAGGTGGAGGGAACGTTACCGCTCGCCGAGCGAGGCGTCGGGGGCTTTTCGTTCGATCCCATCTTCGAGTACGCGCCGGCAGGGAAGACGTTCGCCGAATTGTCGGAAGAAGAGAAGAACGCCGTCAGCCATCGCGCAAGGGCAGCACGGGCCCTGCTCGACGCCGTGCGCGCGAGAACTTCATCATCCTAGGCCACGCATCGACGCCGTCCGCCGTCGATGGTAATTTGCGTACCGCACGACACACTTCGAAATCTCCTCGCGCAGAAGTAAAAATCGGGATGACAGGACTTGAACCTGCGGCCTCATGCTCCCAAAGCACGCGCTCTACCAAGCTGAGCTACATCCCGGAACGTTGATCCGCGAATTAGCGGATACGTTCCGGGACATTCTGCCACGGGACCTTGCCAGTCCCCCTGAAGTGTTAGTGAGCGGGCGCGTGCCGCGTTTCGCGCCGGCGTCTTGGGGGTAGAACGAGAGGCGTAAGGAGGAACTCATGGGTCTGAAGGAAGGTCTCGATAAGGCCGGCCGGGATGTCAAAGATACGGCCAACGAAGCGAAGCATCGCGTGATCGCGGAAAACGAGCGCGCGAAGCGTAAGACCCTCGGCGACGAGATGACGCTCCCCGAAAAGGGTGAGTCAACTTGGAACGAAGGCAAGAATCGCACCCAGGCTGAGATCGACAAGACGAAACGTGAGGTCCGCGACTCGACCAGTCGCTAAGACCAGGGATGCCACAAAAGGCAGAGCGGGCGGCACCCGAACCGGGCGCCGCCCGCCGTCATTCCGTGGGAAGACGGCCCGGGACCACGAAACGTGAGCGACGCAGAGCCGTGCGCCCGTGGTCTAATGGATAAGGCACGAGTCTTCTAAACTCGAAGATGGGGGTTCGATTCCCTCCGGGCGCGATCTCGTCAAGATGAGGTTCTGGCGTACGCTCTTGACAGACACGCTGTGCGGAGAAACAAGGCGGTTTACGGCCGGCGAAATCGCGCTTTTATCGATGAGTCCCTTTCAACCATGTGACGGGCTCCAAGCGCGCCGACATCAGCGCGTTGGTCACAGGCGGGAACTCCATGGACGTACTCGTGGCCGAGATCGCGAAGTGCGTGCGCTGCGCTAACTTCCATCGTCGACGAACGGCGTCGAGCCGGGGGTATTGGAAAACGAAGAAGCAGGGTATTTCGCTTCTGGTGTACGATTTTGGCTGGCGCGGTGATCGTAGCTCAATTGGTTAGAGCGTCGGCCTGTGGCGTCGAAGGTTGCGGGTTCAATTCCCGTCGGTCACCCCAAGTGCGCCTCTAGCTCAATGGTAGAGCATCGGCCTTTTAAGCCGCTGGTTCCGGGTTCGAATCCCGGGGGGCGCACCATACGCTCTTTCGTCGGGTCGGCGGCGCCCGACGCGCGCAGCGAATAAGCGAGCGCTGGCGTCTGCGCTCGTTTCCTGTTATCATCGCCGCGGGAATCTTCGGGCAGGGCACGGCACTAGAAGGAAGAAGGCCGCCGCAACGCACCGCTAGCTCAATGGTAGAGCAGTTGACTCTTAATCAATTGGTTCGGGGTTCGAGTCCCTGGCGGTGCACCAAATTTTCGAGAGCTCGCCGCGCAGCGAGCTCTTCGAGTTTCAAGCGGCTCCGCGGTAGTGGGAGCCCGACGCCGAGCCAAGGACGGCCGCTCGCGGCGTCGAACCGAGAGCGGCCGTAGCCTCCCCACCGACGAATGGAGCGAGAGATGATCGGGATGAGGATTGATTTCCCCGGCAAGAGCGACGAATTACGGAAGATCTACGAAGCGGTCAATGACGACATCGGCCGCACGGTCGACTTCAAAACGAACGGACTCGTCATGCATACCGCCGGCCCTATTCCAACCGGCTGGCGAGTCCTCGACTTCTGGGAGTCGCAAGCGAAACTCGATGCCTTCACCCAACAACTCATGCCGGTGATCCAGAAGCATGGCCTGCCCGCTGCGGCGCCGGAGATCTGGGACGTCGAAAACGCTACGCCCGGCAAAAGAAAAACCTGAAACTCTTCCTCGAGATCCTTATCTCGATCGTCCTCCATCCCGTCGCGCTCGTGCTGATGTGGATCAACTTGATCGTGCGCGAGGACATGGCGATGCCCAAGAAGATCGTCTGGGCGATCGTCGGCATCGTGTGGGGGCTGGGGCCCATCCTCTACATCCTCGTCGCCGACGGAGGCCTCTGGTAGCTATGCTGGGCCCCCACGCGCTTTGCGTGTGGGGGCGCGGAGCCGCGGAGCGGCGGAGTGCTTTATAACCTTTGGGGTCCCCGCGCTGCGGAGCGGCGTGGGGTAACGTGATCGCGTTTTTGGTCCGGCGGGCGATCGGCGCGGTTTGGGTGATCGTCGGCGTCGCGGTGGCGGTGTTTCTGATCTTGCACCTGACCGGCGATCCGGCGGCGGTCATGATGCCGCCCGAAGCGACCACGCAACAGATCGCGGAGTTCCGCCACAATCAAGGCTTCGACCGGCCGCTCTGGGTGCAGTTCGGAACCTTCGCGTGGGCCGCGCTGCACGGCGATTTCGGAAACTCGCTGCGTCACGGCGAGCCGGCGCTCGGGCTCGCGCTCGAACGCGTCCCAGCCTCGCTGGAGCTGGCGCTCGCGGCGCTGGGCCTCGCGGTCGTCGTCGCCGTTCCGATCGGAGTCCTCGCCGCGGTGCGCAGAAACTCTTGGCTCGATCTGGCGGCGCGGATCTTCGCCCTCGTCGGGCAGAGCGCGCCGGTCTACTGGATGGGGATCATGCTGATCCTGCTCTTCGGCGTGCAGCTCGGCTGGTTTCCCGTCAGCGGCATCGGCGGCCTCAAACACCTCGTCCTTCCGACGATCACGCTCGGCTTGTTCACGATGGCCCAACTCATGCGCTTGACCCGCGCCTCGATGCTCGACGTCCTGAAGAGCGATTTCTTGCGGACGGCTCGTGCCAAGGGCGTCCGGCCGCTGCGCCTGCTCTGGCATCACGCGCTCCGTAACGCCTGGCTTCCGGTGATCACGGTGATCGCGACGGAGCTGGTGACGCTGTTCTCGCAAGCCGTGATCACCGAGACGATCTACTCGTGGCCCGGCGTCGCGCGCTTGGCGGTGCAGGCGATCGTCGATCGCGATTATCCGATCGTCGAGGTGGTCGTCATCCTCGCGGCGCTCGCGTTCGTCGCGATCAACCTGCTGACCGATCTCTTCTACGCCGCGCTCGATCCACGGATTCGGTACGAGTGATGGCGAGCGCGACGCTGGCCGCGATTCCGGCCGAAGAAGCGCTCCGCCGCAAGCCGTTCGCCGCGGTGCTCTTCTCGGGGCTGCCGACCATCGGCGGGGCGGCGATCGTTTGCATCGTCGCGGTTCTGGCGACCTTTGCGCCGTGGATCGCGCCCCACGATCCGAACCTTCAAAACCTCGCCGGCGCCTTCAGACCGCCCGCCTGGCTGGCCGGCGGTTCGGCGGCGAACCTGCTCGGGACCGACGACCTCGGGCGCGACATCTATTCGCGCATCGTGTGGGGCGCGCGCGTCGCCGGGATCGTCGGCCTTTCCTCGGTTGCGATCGGAGGAGCGATCGGCGTCGGCCTGGGCGTCGTCGCCGGATATTTCGGCGGCCTCGTCGACGACGTCATCGCGCGGATCGCCGACGTGCAGTTTGCCTTCCCGGCGGTGCTGCTGGCGATCGCGGTCGTCGGCGTCGTCGGGCCCAGCCTCTTCACCGTGATCATGACCATCGGGATCACCGGCTGGGTGCAATACGTTCGGGTCGTGCGCGCCGAGGCGCTCTCGCTGCGCGAGCGCGACTTCGTGCAGGCGGCGGTTGCGACCGGATCGTCGGTGACGCGCATCCTGTTGCGGCACGTGCTGCCCAACATCGCGTCTTCGATCACGGTGCTCGCGACCTTCGGTATCGCGCGCGCGATCATCTTGGAGAGCGCCCTCTCGTTTCTCGCGCTGGGCGTCCCGCAGGACGTTCCGTCGTGGGGCGCGATGCTCGCCGACGGCCGCCAGTTCTTGGATACGGCCTGGTGGCTCGGGCTCTTTCCCGGTCTCGCGATTTTTTTCACGGTGCTCGGCGTCAATCTGTTCGGCGACGGACTCCGCGACGCGCTCGATCCCCACGCTCGCTAGGAGACGCTTGCACGCGCGGTATAGGATCGCCGGGTGAGCCTTCCGGAGAAATCGACGCGCGCGGTGGCGCGCTCGGTGCGCGCGATGGTCGCCTCACCCCACGCGCTCGCGACGTCCGCGGGCGTCGAGGTGCTGCGTCGCGGCGGGAACGCGATCGACGCCGCAATCGCGACCAACGCCGTCCTCGGCGTCGTCTATCCGGCGAGCTGCGGGATCGGCGGCGACGCGTTTTGGGTCATCTACGAACCGCGCACGCGCGAGGTCGTCTGTTATAACGGAAGCGGGCGCGCCGCTGCCGCGCTCGGCGCCGAACGCTTGCGCGCGCAAGGGCTGGCGTCGATGCCGCAGCGCGGCGCGTTCAGCGTAACGGTGCCGGGCGCCGTGCGCTCGTGGGAAGACGTCGGGCGCGCCCATGGAACGCGCGGCCTCGACGAGTTGCTCGCACCGGCCGAAGCGTACGCTCGCGACGGGTTCGTCGCGAGCGACGTCGTCGCCAACTATTTTGCGATCAACGAGGCGCTGCTGCGCGGGGACCCCGAGGCATCGGCCCTGTTCTTGCAACGCGGGGTCCCGCGTTCGGGCGACGTCCTGCGCAATGTCCCACTGGCCGAGACCCTCGCTGCGATCCGCAAATGTGGCGCAGAGGCGTTTTATGCGGGGCGCATCGCCGACGCGATCGCCGAGACCCTGCAGGCCGGCGGGAATCCGATGACGCCCGGCGACTTGGCGACGCACACCACGGAGCGAACGGAGCCGCTGAAGATTTCGTGGCACGGGGCCGAGGTCTACGCGCATCCGCCCAATTCGGCGGCCTCGCTCGCGCTGATGGTGCTCGGCATGCTGGCGGGGGACGGCGCCGCGAGCGACCTGGATTGGACGTATCTCGCGATCGAGGCGATCAAAGTCGCGCTCGAGATCAGAGACCGGCGCTTCGGCGAGCCCGCCACGATGGCGCCGCTGGGCGATCTTCTTTCGCCCGAGTCGCTGGCGGCGCTGCGCGCGGGGATCGATCCGCAGCGGGCGCGTTCGCGCCACTCCCTTGTCGATCGCGGTGGAACGATCGCGATCGCTGCGGTCGACGAAGAAGGCCGCGCGGTCTCGCTGATCGAGAGCCTCTACCAGAATTTCGGTTCCGGCGTCGTGGCTCGCGGGACCGGCGTGTTCTTGCAAAACCGCGGCTCCTATTTCCGGCTCGAACCGGGTCACCCGAACGAACTCGCCGGCGGAAAACGGCCGCTCCACACCCTTTCGCCGGGGATGCTGCTGCGCAACGGAAAACCGGAGTTCGTCTACGCGACGATGGGCGGCGACGGTCAGCCGCAGACCCACGTACAGTTGATCCACAACGTCTACGAACGCGGGATGTCGGTTCAGGCCGCGATCGACGCGCCGCGCTTCGTCTACGGTCGCGACTCCGAAGCGTCCTTCGCCGACGCGGTCAGCATCGAATCGCGCGTGCCCACCCGGATCGTCGACGGTTTGCGCGAACGCGGCCAGCAGGTCCAGCTGACCGAGCCGTATTCCAACATGCTGGGGCACTGCCACGCGATCTTCATCGACCGCGAACGCGGCTCGCTCGCCGGCGGCTCCGATCCGCGCGCCGACTCGCTCGCGCTCGGGCTTTAGCAGGCTAAGCCGGCGCTAGCGCTCGAAGGCGCCGTACGACGGCGGTTTGGCGTTCGCGCCGCGGATCGCGTGCCATAGGATGTCGTTCCCGACGGCGGCGGGCACTGCGTCGGCGTCATGCAGGTCGAGTCGCGCGCTGTCGCGCGCGCGATACGAGGTCGCAGTGTTGCGCGCTTCGAGGTCGACCCGCGCCGGTAAAGCCGAGAATCGCCGTAGGTCGGCCTTGGGGCTGAAGGCGGCATACATCGGCTGCGCCGACGCGTCGTAGACCGTCATCGGCGGTAGACCCAGGATGAGTTCGATCGTGCGCAAGACGCCGGCGCTCGAGTAGCGGCCGTGTTGCACGCCGCCCCGCGCGTAGGGCGAGGCCAGGTAGAACGTCGTGCGCTGAGCGCTCACGTGATCGGGCCCGTTTTGGGCGTCGTCCTCGATCGCCAGAATCGCGCTGCTGGCCCAGTACGGCGAATGCGAAACGGCCTCGACGATCTTTCCGAAAGCGAGGTCGTTTTGCGCGACCATCGCTGCAGGCGTCAGTTTCTTGGGAGTCGTGTAGGAGGTGTGATCGTTCGGCAAGCGGATGATCTCGAGCGCCGGAAGATTTCCCGCCTTGACGTACTGCGCGAATTCGCGCGCCCATTCCGTCTGACGCACGAAGTCGCTGATGTCGGTATCGTACCCCGGGTACTTGTCGTCGGTGATCTTGAGCAGGCTGGTCGCGCGCCAGTGGCTCGCGAAGGTCGCCGAGGCGAGTCGTATACGTATTCACCGTAGTTGCGGATGCTGACGTGGTGTTGGAGCGCATCGTCCCAGAGGTAGCCGGAGCGCGGACGCGCCGGCGAGACCGGGTCTTCGAAATCGTAGGGCGAGCGCCGGTATCCAGTGTTCGGCGGGACGAACTTTTCAACGTAGTCGTCGGCGAAGGCCGCCGTCGACCAATTGTGGCCGTCGGGACTCACGAACGAATCGGCGTACGTATTGTCGAAGATTCCGAAGCGTTCGGCGAGCGCGTGCTGGTTGGGGGTCACCTCTGCTCCGAACATCGTGAGGCTCGCATCGCCGTCGCCGGCCTTCTCGTCGCCGAGAACTTGATCGAACGTCCGGTTTTCCTTGATGATGTAGATGACGTGTTCGATCGGGCCGCCGCGTGCGACGATCTTGCGGCCCGGGTCGTCGCTCGGCGGTCCGTCTAAGAGCGCCGCACGACTGCCGAGCGCCGCGCGTAGGAACGGCCCCGCGTGAGCGCGCACGTCGCCGATTCCGGTGGCGAGCGCCGCGTCGTCGGGGAGTGGGATGCGCCGGACCGAGCCGACCGTCAACTTCGAGACGTACTCCGGATCGCGCGAACCGCGCGCCGGATCGAGCTGGGGATTCGCCGGACTCCCCTCACCCTTGGCGTTTGCGACCAGCAGCGCGCGGCCGGTGGGATCGAGCGTCGCGGCGGTCGGATACCAGCCGGTCGGGATCGCGCCGATGACGCGAGCATCGCTTCCGGCGACGTCCATCACGACGACGGCGTTGGCCGCCGAACAGGTGACGTACAGACGCCGGCCGTCGGGCCCCAGGAACAGCGCCGTCGGCGACGCGCCATAGAGTTTGGCCTCGTACAGACCGACGTTGACGTCGGCGCTGCGTTTCGCCGTTTTCAGATCGACGACGCCGAGCGCATCGTCGTCGCTCTCGCTGACGTAGAGCTTCGCGCCGTCACGCGATAGCACGACGTTATCGGGATGATCGCCCACCGCGATCGGATCGAGGGCGGCGGCGGCGGCGACGTCGACGACCGAAAGCGAACGTTCGCCGCGGTTCGCAACGTACAGCCTCTTTCCGTCGCGCGCGAAGACGAGGCCCGCCGGATGGCGGCCGACCTTCACGGCCGCGCTCGTCTGTCGAGAGGCGGCGTCGATCAAGAGGATGACGTCGACCAGGTCGCCGCTGACGGCGAGCGTCTTCCCGTCGGGCGAGGCGGCGATCGCGGCCGGCC
>DHWK01000138.1:8592-8845 GCA_002413145.1 bacterium UBP12_UBA5184 | reverse complement strand
ACATGGAGCAGCGTGTTGTCGGCGCCCGTGCCGACCCAGAAGCCCGCACCCTGCGCGTCGGCCAACGGTTCGCCGTAAAGATTCTTTAGGTCGATTCGGCGCTGCGTTGCGAGCGTCTTTGGATCGAGAACTCGTATCGCCGGCGGTCCCGCCCCCGCTTCGACGACCAGCAGATGCGCGCCGTCGGCGGTCAGGCGCGCGCTCCCCGGCAACGTCCCGGTCGTAACGACCAGGTCGGCGGGGGGGGGGGGGG
>DHWK01000138.1:0-8465 GCA_002413145.1 bacterium UBP12_UBA5184 | reverse complement strand
AACGACCAGGTCGGCGGGCGGAGCGATCGACCACTCCGTCGGCAAGAGACGGCACGCCGCCGCCGTCGCCGTCGCGACAGCGGCGAGCAGCGCGAAGGGCAACGCCGCGAGTGCGAGTGAGCGCTTGGACCTTTGCCGCATGCGGGGGGCTTTGCTCTGTCCTTTGGGCCGCGCCTGCGAGCGTCCCGAAAGATGCCTGGGCCTGCCGCTCACGAAGAAAGGGCGCATGAGTCTCTACGAGTCGACGGTTTTCGCCCAGGGGCGTTTTCTTACGTACGATGAAGCCCGGGTCGGTCTCTTGACGCACGGTCTCAATTACGGCACCGGCTGTTTCGAGGGCATCCGCGGATACTGGAACGCCGACGAACGCGAACTGCATCTCGTTCTCTTGCGCGAACACTTCGAGCGCTTGCACACCTCGGCGCGGATTCTGCTGATGCACATCCCGCACAGTGTCGACGAGTTGATGGAGATCGCGACCGAACTCTGCGCGCGCAATCGCTACGAAGAGAATGTCTACATTCGCCCGCTCGTCTATAAGAACGCCGAAGACGTCGGCGTACGTTTGACGGGCGTCGACGACGCCTTCGCGATCGCGACGATTCCCTTCAAGCATTACTACGATGCGAGCGCCGGTTTGAAGGCGTGCGTCTCGTCCTGGCGGCGGATCGACGACACGATGGCGCCGGTGCGCGCCAAGATCACCGGCGGTTACATCAACGCCGCGCTCGCCAAGAGCGAAGCCCAGATGAACGGCTTCGACGAGGCGATCTTGCTCTCAAGCGACGGCCACGTCGCCGAGGGCTCGGCCGCCAATCTCTTTCTGGTCAAGCGCGGGAAGCTGTTCACCCCGGATCCGACGCAGAACGTCCTCGAGGGTATCACGCGCCGCGCGGTTCTGACCCTGGCGCAAGACGAACTCGGCATCGAGGTGGTCGAACGCGCTCTGGACCGTAGCGAACTCTACGCCGCCGACGAGCTGTTCTTCACGGGCACCGCGGCGGGTCTGGTCTTCGTGAACTCCGTCGACCACCGTCCGGTCGGCGACGGGCGCCTCGGACCGGTCACGCGCGCCTTGCGCGAACTCTACGAGCGCATCGTGCTCGGGCGCGAAACGAAGTATCGTTCGTGGTTAACCCCGACCTACGCCGGCCGCCGAGTCAGCGCCGCCTAATTTCGCAAACGGGGCCCTTCGGCGTCTTGATCTTTGCGAAATTACTGCTTGTCAGGCGTCGGGGTAGTCGGATCCCAGAGGCTTGCGCTCCCATCGGGCGCCTGAGGCAACGCTCCGCTGACGCCCCACATTTCGAGGTCGGGCGCGAGCGGTTGCGACGTGCCGTGCTGCAGGCTGCCGTTCGTTTTGAATCCCGGCAGCCCAGACTCTTCGCGCCAGCGCGCGATCCGACCGAGCTCTTCGTAAGCGAGTTTCGAGACCTTGCGGATAAAGTGGCGTCCGACCGAGAGACTTTGCAGTCGCGTGGTCATGACCGCAATGATGTAGGGCTCGTCGGGGCGGTAGACGATCCCGACGTCGTTGAGCGTATCGTGCAAGGAACCCGTTTTGTGGGCGATCTTGGTCTCGCGCGGCAGCGGCTGCGGCAGGAGCGTATTATGCGTTTGCCCGGTCAAGATCGCCAGCATCTCGCGCGACGACCACTCGTCGACCAAGTGATTGCGCGCCATCAGATCGAGCAACTTCACCATGTCGCGCGGACTCGAACGCAGGGCATAGCGAATCTGGTTGCCGTCGGAGCGGATGTCGTCGTCTAGCCGCGTCGCGCGCAGGCCGAGTTCGGTCATGGTCGCGTTGACGTGTTGCCGGCCGACGCGCCGGATCAGCATGTTGGTCGCGGTGTTGTCGCTGTCGTCGATCATCAGCCACAGCAACTGCTCGACGCTCTTGGTTGCGCCGATGCGGCCGCCGGCCAAATCGCCCGAACCCCAATCGCGATCGCGCGCGAGCAAATGCATCTTGCTGGTCAGAGCGACCGTTCCGGAGGCCATCTGGCGGAAGACCTCGACCATGACGGGGATTTTAATCGTCGAAGCGGCCGGAAGGCTCGCCCTGTCGTTGACGCCCGACGTATATCCCGTCGCAAGATCCTCGACGAAGATGCCGACGGTCCCGGGCGCGTGAAAGGCGGCACGGTCGAGTTGGCTTTGCAGATCGCCGAGCGGTCCGGCTAGCGCGGCGCGTGCGGTCGCCGGGCCGAGCAGCGCGAGCGCCGCCACAAACGACAAAGCAAATCGACGACGGGCTAGCGTCATACTATTGAGCGAGCCGTTAGCCGCGACGAGGGCCCTTACCCTCTCGGCTTAGCGTAAAGCTTTCTTGGTGCGAGGCACTTCGGCGAAGTTCGGAGGTGTGAGCGGAGTCCGCTCACTCGACGTACGGCACCCCGTCCGCTTGGGGAGCGCGCGCGCGACCTGCGATTCCGGTGAGCGCCGCGAGCGCCGCGAGATAGGGCAAGGCCTGCATCAGCTCGCTCGGGATGCCGGTGCGCTGCAACACGAACTGCAACGCGGCGAGCGCGCCGAAGCCGAGCGCCGCCCCGGTCGCGCCCAAGGGCGTCCACCGTCCGAAGATCACGGCGGCCAACGCGATGAAGCCGCGCCCGCTCGTCATGTTGTCCGAATACAGATCGAGCTCGCCGAGCGAGAGGTAGACGCCGCCCAGGCCGGCGAGCGCGCCGCCCAACAGCGTGGCCATCAAGCGCACGTTACGCGGATCGACTCCGGCCGAACGAACGGCGCGCGGATTTTCGCCCGAGGCGCGCGTGCGCAGGCCCCAGGGCGTTCGGTAGAGCGCGAGATGCAAGAGCACGGCCCCCAAGAAGGCGCAGGCGATCAAGACGTCTTCGCCGCGCAGCCCGAGCGCCCGGACTTCGGACGACGCACCCGGCTGGCCGAAGACGACGGTTAGTCCGAAGGCCGCTCCACCGAGCGCGAGCAGGTTGATCCCGGTCCCGGCGACGATCTGGTCGACGCCGAAGCGGGTCGCCGCGACGCCCAAGAGCAGCCCGACGAGCGCGCCCGCGACGACGCCCGCCACCAGACCCAGGATCGGATTCCCGGTGCCGTACGAGACGGCGACGCCGGTGAAGGCGCCGACGGTGAGCTGACCCTCGAGGGCGATGTTCAAGATCCCCGCGCGCTCGCAGACGACGCCCCCCAGGGCCGCAAAAATCAAGGGCGTCGCCTTCACGAGCACGAGATCGATGAAGTGCCCGAACTCGCTCATTCTTGCGGCAGCGCCGTCATTTGTTTGCGACCCGCGACGAAGCGCCGCGCCGCCAGCGCCACGATCGCCAGACCCTCGACGAACGAGACGACGTCTTTGGGAACGTGCGCGAAGGCTTGCATCGTGAGCGCGCCGCTTTGCAGGATGCCGAAGGCAAACGAGGCGAGGATGATCTTGAGCGGATCGAGGTCGCCGACCAACGCGACCGCGATCGCGATGAAGCCGTAGCCGGGCGAAAGCGAGACGTTGAAGCGATGCAGCACGCCCGTGACGATCGTGGCGCCGCCGAGGCCGGCCATCGCGCCGGACAGCGCCATCGCCAGAAACGCCGTCTTCGCGAGGTTGATGCCGGCGCGTCGCGCCGCTTCGGGGGCGTCGCCGGCCGCGCGCAGCTCGTAGCCGAATACCGTGCGATCGAAGACCCAGCGCAGCACGAAGGCCAGCGCGAGCGCGATCAAGAGCGCGATCGTCAAGCGCGTATCCGGCAAGAGTCCCGGCAACCACGACGAGTGCGGAAGCTCGGCGGTCTCGGCCCCCGTGGCGCCGGGCGAGTGCAGCGGGCCGACGACCAAGTAGTTCGCAAGCAGCCCCGCGATGATGTTGAGCATCAGGGTCGCGATCACTTCGTTCCCGCCGAAGCGCGCGCGCAAAACGCCGGCGATCGAGCCCCAGGCGGCGCCGCCGGTCGCGCCCGCGATCAAGAGCAGCGGGATGGCGACGAGCCCCGACGTTTCGAGTCGCGCGCCGATGACCCCGGCGGCGAGGCCGCCGATGATGAGCTGCCCCTCGGCGCCGATGTTGAATAAGCCGGCGCGAAATGCAAAGGCTACGGCGAGCGAAGGGAAGAGCAGCGACGTCGTCTGCACGAGCGTCTCGGAGATCTGGCGCTCGCCGCCGAGCGCGCCGCGGAAGAGGGCCCAGAATCCGAGCAGCGGATTCGCTCCGGCGAGCAACATCGCCGCCGCCGCGATGACGACCAGCCCGAGCCCGAGCCACAAGCCGCGGATCATGCCGCCCCCGCCATCAGGGCGCCGATGCGCGCCCGGTCGATGGCACCGCGTTCGAACGTCCCCACGATCGCACCGCGAAACATGACGATCACGCGATCGGAGAGCGCAAGGATCTCGTCCAGCTCGAACGAGATCAAGAGCACGGCGACGCCGGCGTTGCGCGCCTCGATCAAGCGCGACTGCACGAGCGCCGCCGCGCCGACGTCGATTCCGCGGGTGGGCTGATAGACCAGCAAAAATTTTGGGTCGTTGGAGAGCGCACGGCCGACGACGACCTTTTGTTGGTTGCCCCCCGAAAGCGAATCGACCGACGCATCGAGCGACGGCGTCCGAACGTCGAAGCGTTGGACGATCCGATCCGCCAAGTTCCGCGCCGCCTTCCGATCGATGGTCGCACCCTTGCGCAGGGGGGGGCGCCGCTGGTCGCCGAGTGCGACGTTCTCGACGATCGACCAGGGCAGCACGAGCGCTTCGCGGCGGCGGTCCTGCGGGATCGCTCGGATGCCGAGCGCAATGCGGTCCGCCGGATTTTCGGCGGCGAGCGCCATGCCCTCGAGTTCGATCGCCCCGCTATACGGGATGACGCCGGCGATCGCGTCGGCCAGCGCCGATTGACCGTTGCCTTCGACGCCGGCGACGCCGACGATCTCGCCGCCGCGAACCTCGAAGGAGGCATCTCGAACGGCGAGCGAGTTTTCGCCGCCGCTCACGCCGCGCAACGCGAGCGCAGGTTTGGGGACGGTTTCGAGCCGCGCCGCCAGCGCCGGTAGTTCGCCGCCCACCATCGCGCGAGCGATCTGGTCGACGTCCGTCTTCTCGGTGTCGAAGCGCGCGACGACGCTGCCGGCGCGCATCACCGTGACGCGTGAGGTGTGGGCGACGACTTCTTGGAGTTTGTGGGTGATGATGAGCACGGCCGTGCCGCGGGCGGCCAGCGCGCGAACCGTCGCGAAGAGGGCGTCGATCTCGGTCGGCGCGAGGACCGCCGTCGGCTCGTCGAGGATCAGGACGGCCGGATCGCGCGCGAGTTCGCGCAGCAATTCGACGCGTTGCGCGATCCCGACCGGAAGGCTTTCGACGGCGGCCTCGGGATCGACCGCGAGGCCGTATTCATGCGAGAGGCGTTCGACTTCGGCGCGAGCCGCGGCGCGATCGAGTTGCGGGCCACGCTTTGGTTCGCGCCCGAGAACGACGTTTTCCCAGACGCGCAGGCGATCGACGAGCTCGAAATGCTGGTGAACGAGCCCGACGTTGCCGCGAGCGAGCACCGTCCCCGCGGTCGGTTTCAGCTTGCCGGCGGCGATCGTCGCCAGCGTCGTCTTGCCGGCCCCGTTTTCACCGCATAAGGCATGAATCTCGCCGGGAAAGACGTCGAGATCGACGTCCGCGACCGCGTGAACGCCGGGATAGACCTTGTCGATGCGCCGAAGTTCGAGCGCCGGCTCCCCGCTAAAGTTTAACGGGCTTGAAATTCGCCAGCTCCTCCCGCGTTTGCGGGGGTGTGATCCTTCCGGCGATAATCGCCTCACGGAGCTTCCCGACCTCGGCGATCGTCTTCGGGCCGATGATCCCTCTGGTGTACTGGAAGTCGGTCAAGCCGACGCCGTTGTCCTTGAGTCCGAACTCGAGATGGCCCTTCGGCGTCTTCTTGTCGAGGATGTCCTTGACGATCGCAAAGACGGCGTTGTCGACGCGCTTGAGGACGCTGGTCAGGATCTTGCCGGGGGCCAGGCCGTCTTGGTTCGCATCGACGCCGATGCCGTAGACGTTCGTCCGGTTGCGAATCTCGTCGATCGCGCCGATCCCCGATTTTCCGGCGGCGGCGTAGATGATGTCGGCACCCTGACCGAAGAGGACTTGCGCCAGTTCCTTCCCCGAGGCGACGTCTTCGAACGAACCGACGTATTTCACGAGGACCTTGACGCTCGGGTCGACCTGACGCGCGCCGGCGCTGAAGCCCGCTTCGAACTTGCGCAGCAGCGGGATGTCCAATCCGCCGAGAAACGCGATCGTCTTGGTCTTGCTCACGCGCGCCGCAAGCGCGCCGGCCAAAAACGAACCGTCCTGCTCGCGAAAGGTCACCGAGGTCACGTTGGGTTGCGCGACGACCGCGTCGATGATCGCGAAATGCCCGCTCGGATGGTTGCCGGCTACCTGGGCGAGATCTTTGTTCATCAGGAACCCGATCGCGAAGATCTCGTCGTAGTTCTCGTCGGCGAGCGCGCTCAGATTGGGCTGGTAGTCGGCCGCTGATTTCGATTCGAGCACCTGGATATCGGCGCCGAGCTCGGCCTTGGCTCGCTTGAGCCCGGCATAGGCGGAATCGTTAAACGACTTATCGCCGAGGCCGCCGACGTCGGTGACCATCGCAATGCGCGCCGAGGCCTTGGACTGCGTCGTTCCTCCGCCGCCGCACGCGGCGAGGCTGATTGCAAGGACGGCAAAGGCCGCCGTCGCCCAGAAACCGCGCCAGACCATCGCGTGCGAAACTACGCGCCCGAGGCGGCGAAGCCTCTCCATCCGCCCGAGGGGTCGCCTCCGCTGCGATGCGGTATCTCGCTCCATGCGAGAACCCGTCAAGCCGAGCCGCCGCGAGCCAAGACCCCTCGAGCCAGCCTTGCGGCGCACCTCGCGGCTTGAACGGCGCGTCACCTTTGCTTTGAAGGTCGTGCTCCTGATCGCGCTCTCGGCGATGGTCCTCGGCGCCATCGTCGGCTTCCTCGCGCAGATCAAAGCCGTCGCGACCATCCTGGTAGGCGCGGTCTTTTTCACCTACCTCATCTTTCCGATCGTCGATCGCCTCCAGCGCCGGCTGCCGCTGATCTTGTCGATCCTGATCGTCTATGCCGGGATAGCGCTCGTGCTCGGATTTGCGGTCGCCGTCGTAGCACCGGTGATCGCCGGCGAGATCCAGCTGCTCGCCGCGCAATACCCGCACATCATCGCTGAGGCCCAAGCGCTCGCGACCGACCCGCGCAATCCGCTCGTGACGTGGCTACCGCCGCAAGCGCGCGCTTATCTCGCGTCGGTCCCGTCCGAACTCGGAACGCTCGGTCAGCGCTATGCGGCGCAGGCTGCATCCCAAGCGCTCGGCCTCGTCGTCTCGACCCTCGGCATCCTCGCCACGATCGTGATAATCCCGGTTCTCTCGATCTATTTGATGTTCGAGGTCCCGGATATGCGCGGCGCGCTGGTCGAGTTCGTCCCGCCCGGCGCGCGCGCCAAGACGCTTGCGATCATCAACGATTTCGATGCAGTGCTGGGCGGTTTCATCCGCGGCCAGTTGCTGGTTGGAGCGGTCATTGGAACGGCGATCACGATCATGCTGCTCGCGACGCACGTGAAGTATGCCGTCTTGATCGGCGTCGCAGCCGGCGTCTTGGATATCATCCCCTACGTCGGGGCCGTCGTCGCCTTCATACCGGCGACGTCGATTGCGTACTTCACCGACGGCTGGGGCCACGCGTTGCTCGTCGCCGTGCTCTTCGCCGGGATCTTCCAAGCGGAAGGGCATTTCATCTCGCCGCGGATCATCAGCCAGAGCGTCGGCCTCTCACCGCTCATCGTGATCGTCGCCGTGTTGATCGGCGGCGACCTCGGCGGCATCGGGGGGATGTTCATCGCGGTTCCCATCGCCGCAATTTTGCGCATTCTGATGCTGCACGCGAAACCGAACTACGCCCGGAGCGAACCCGCTCCCACGCAAGAAAGCGCTCGTGCGCGCAGCTGAGCGCTGCGTCCCCAAACGAGTCGACGTCATCGGCGTCCCGATGGATTTGGGCGCCGACCGGCGCGGCGTCGATATGGGGCCCTCGGCGATTCGCTACGCGCGCCTGCGTGAAAACCTCGAAGCCCTCGGCGTCGCGGACTACAACGACCACGGTAACATCCCGGTCCCCGTCGCCGAGTCACCGGTCGCAGAATCGGTCAAGAACGCGAAGTATCTGCCGGTCATCTTGGACGTTTGCCGAGAGTTGGCGCGGCTCGTCGAAGACGTCATCCGGCAGGGCGGTTTCCCGATCGTGCTCGGCGGCGATCATTCGATCGCAATCGGAACGCTGGCCGGGGTGCGGAAAGCGCGCGGGCGCGAGCCGGGTCTGCTCTGGTTCGACGCGCACGGCGACATCAACACGCCGGACGCGACCCCCTCAGGCAACGTGCATGGAATGACCTTCGCCGTCGCGCTCGGCATCGCGGAGGATCCGTTCCCCCAA
>DHWK01000105.1:3033-5872 GCA_002413145.1 bacterium UBP12_UBA5184 | reverse complement strand
GACGACCCGGCGACTCGAAGTCTCCGAATACATTCTGCGACTCGCCGACGGGCGGCAGATCGCGGTCACGTTGCCAAACGCGGCGCTGCCGGTCGGCGCGTGGATCACGCTGCGCGCACGCTTCGAGCCGCCCGATGCGCCGCGCAATCCGGGCGAGCCGTCACCGCGCGAACTCGCCGCGGAACGTGGGCTGGCCGGACGACTCGTCCACGCGCGTTTGCTCTCAGCGGCGGCCATTGAAACCCACGATGCGACGCTCTGGCTGCCGCGTCTGCGCGCCTGGGCCGGTGCGCAATTGCGCGCACGGCTCGACGAGCCGTACGCGACGATCCTCGCCGGGATGATGTGGGGCGAGCGTGGCGCGCTGCCGCCGGACCTGCGTGCCGAATTTCAGGACACCGGGACCGTTCACGTCCTGGTGACGGCGGGACTGCATCTCGGCGTCGTCGCGGCGCTCGCCGCCGGACTGCTCGGCGCGCTCGGGGGCGGCCGCATCGGTTCGTCGCTGGGCGCGATCGCGATCGTGTGGCTGTACGCCGTTTTCAGCGGCGCTCATCTTCCCTCGCTGCGAGCGGCGACGATGGTCTCGTTCGCTCTCGTGGCGCGCGCGTCCGGACGGTCGGCATTTTCGTGGAACGCCTTCGCGGCGGCGGCGATCGTCGTTGCGGCGCTGCGGCCCGCGTCGGTCGCGTCGCTGTCGTTCGCGCTCTCGTTCTCGTGCGTCGGAGCGATCTTGCTGTTCGCCGCCGGATTCGCTTCGAGGCTCGAGCGACTCGGCATCCCCGCACTCGGCGCCGAAGGGTTGGCGCTCACGCTCGCGACGCAGCTCGGAACGTGGCCCCTCACGGCGTCGGCGTTCTTGCTCTTCGCGCCGTACGCGCCGCTCGCCAACGCGCTCGTCGTCCCCGTCGTGGGCGTCGCGATGCTCGTCGGCTTCGCCCAGCTCGCAGCGGCTCCGATCCCCTTGCTCGCGCAAGCCTGCGCGAACGTCGAGACCTCGTTGTTGAGTTGGATCGTCGCGGTGGTGCGGGCGACCGCGAGCCTGCCCGGCGCCCACGTCCTGACGACGCCGCCGCCGAATTGGGCAATCGCCGTCTACGATCTCACGCTCCTCGGCGGCGCGCTGCTTCTAGCGCGCGGCAGATGGCCTTGGGCCGCGCTCGCGGTCGCCGGCGCGACCGCGCTCTGCCTCTGGCCGCCGCGGCCGGTCTCGCACGGCCTGACGGTAACGGCGATCGACGTCGGTCAAGCCGACGCACTCCTGATTCGCACGCCGCGCGGGCACGCAATCTTGGTCGACGCCGGCGGCCGTCTCGAGCGCGGCGCATTCGCAGGCGCCTCTCCCGCGGAGGCGATCGGCGAACGGATCGTCGTCCCGTTTCTCATTCGAAACGGCGTCCACCACCTCGACGCGATCGTGCTCTCGCATCCTCACGGCGACCACGCGGGCGGCCTCGCGCCGGTTCTTCGGCTGTTGGGGGCCGACGTCTTCGCCGACGCCGGGCAGTTCTATCGCGGCCACGCCTATCACGACGCCCTCGACGTCGCACGTGCGACCCGCGTACGTATCGTGAAGCCACGCGCCGGCAGCGCGTGGTCGACCGAGGATGGCGTGACGCTGCGCTTCTACGGCCCGAGCGACCCCTTCGTGAGCGGAACGCGCAACGACATCAACGAGAATTCGATCGTCTTCAGGCTGGAGTACCGGTGTGCGGCGTGCCTACGTCCGTTTCGCATGCTCTTTACCGGCGACGCCGGCGCCGAAACGGAGCGACGTCTCCTCGCATCCGGCGCCGATGTGCGGGCGGACGTCCTCAAAGTTGGCCATCACGGAAGCGCCTACGGGACGACGCCGGCATTCGTTCGCGCCGTCGCGCCGAAACTTGCGTTCATCTCGGTCGGCCGGGACAACCTCTTTGGTCACCCGGCGCCGCAAACCATCGAAACGCTCCGGCATTATGGCGCGCGCATCTATCGTACCGATCGGGACGGGGGGATCCGCCTGCAAAGCGACGGCGCGCGGTTTTCGGTTATCCCTGCTACGCTTGGCGCGCCTCCCTATTGAGTCGTGAAGAGCGGCAAGTCGTTCACACGATTTTGCGCATGTTCTTGACGAGTCCGGTGCCGGCGACCATGCCGAGGTGACCGACGACGAAGAGACACAAGAGTCCGATCAAGCCGAAGTGCCAGAGCTTCACGCCGCCTCGGAGCAGGCTGAGAGCGTCGCTTGCCCTGCAGGGCGCGCAAGCCTGGTAACGAACGCTCGGGCCCCCATGCGCAAGGAGAGTTGCGAACGTTGCGCCGCTCCGCTCGGGGACGAAGACGAAGCCTTCAGCTGCTCGTACGAATGCACGTTTTGCGCGAAATGCGCGGCTTCGATGAAGCATCGTTGCCCGAATTGCGGCGGCGAGCTGGCGCCGCGGCCGCGCCGCTAGCGGCTCAACGCGACCAAACGTGCGCCGCTTGCGGGGCGGCGTCGTTAGGCCTAGACTAGAGCGATGACGCTGCGCTCCACGCTCCGCCCGCTCGCCGCGGCTCTCGCGCTCGCCGTCCCGCTCGCCGCGGCAGCCTCACCGAGGGCACCCAAGCCTGCACCGCCCGTGACGCGTACGGCGATCAACACGTGCGATCAGGCCTGGCTCTTCACGTGGCCGAAAGATTCGAGTCTCCCGGTCAGGGCGCACTTTCCGCCGGCACACGCCGGCGAGCAGTTCGAACTCCTCGGCGAGCCGCACTATACGCTCGACGGCAAAGGCTACTACGAAACGACGGTGATCGTCTTTGGAATCGGTTCGGAGATGCATTACTGGATTTCCGATGCCTGCGTCAACCCGCCGCC
>DHWK01000105.1:0-2980 GCA_002413145.1 bacterium UBP12_UBA5184 | reverse complement strand
GAATCGGTGCGGAGATGCATTACTGGATTTCCGATGCCTGCGTCACCCCGCCGCCGCTAAAGCCGAACGCGGCGAGCCGGCCCTAGCGCGCTATTCCAGCCGACGCACGACCAGCGCGAGCGGGATTCCGAAACAGACGACGTCGGCGAAAATGCCGCTCAGGATGCTGAGCGCTCCCACCTCGATACGGGGACCGATCGCAAGCGGCTGCACGACGAACGTCATGACGAACCACACGACCGCGCCGAAGATTGCACCGTTGAGCGCCGGATGTAGATCCGCGACGCGCCGTTGCGCGAACAGGTAGACGTACGCGGCCGCCCAGACCAGCGCGATCAGGTAATGAATCACGACGCCGGCGATTGCCGCGGGGGCGCCTTGAGCGAAAGCCGCCACGCCGATGACGTTCGAAGCCGGCCACTGCAGCGTCTCGAGCAACGAGAACTTGTGCAGCACGAAAGGCAAAGAAATCAGGTACCACGCTTGCAGCGTCGTCCCCGTGACGAGCGCGCCGGCGAGGGCCGCAGTGTAGGGGTGCGCGCTTTTCAGAGGCCCGTCCCGTCGCGCAGGTAGCCCTACGAGACGGAGCTGACGGCCGCCGCCTGCTCGGCGAAAAACTGTGCTTTCGCGGAATCCATCGGTCAAAGGTTCGGCCTCGGCGCGCCGCATCTTGGCGGCATCGCTGGGGGTTGTGCGAGCCGATGGAAAAACGGGAGTCGCAGGCGCTGCCGATCCTCGCGATCCTCGTGTTGGCCGTGATCTGGGGCTACAACTGGATCATGATGAAGGTCGGCGTCGCGTACGCGCCGCCGTTTACGTTTGCGGCGCTCCGTGCGGTCCTCGGCGCCGTCGTTCTGTTCGCGTTCATGGCGCTGATGCGCAAACCGTTCGCAGTGCAAGCCGGGCCGCAATTTGTTCTCGTCGGGCTCCTGCAAACGGCCGGATTCATCGGGTTTTCGACCTGGGCGCTGAGCGTCGGCGGCGCCGGGAAGACGGTTGTTTTGGTCTACACGAGGCCCTTTTGGATCGTGCTCTTCGGCTGGCCGCTGTTAGGCGAACGGGTGCGCGGTTACCAGTGGCCCCCCCCCGGCTTCGGCCTCATCGGGCTCATCTTGCTACTCGATCCAAAAACCGGCGGTAGCCTCACGGGCGACGTCCTCGCGATCCTCGCCGGCCTGTCGTGGGGACTCGCTTCGATCGTTGCCAAGCGTCTCTACCGGCGCGGCGACGTCGACCTTATTTCGTTTACGACCTGGCAGATGTTCTTCGGCAGCATCCCGCTCGTCGTCGTCGCGCTCGTGCTCCCCGCGCCTCCCATCGTCTGGTCGCCGGCGTTTGTCGTCGCGCTCGCGTACAACGTGCTCCCGGCCTCGGCGTTTGCGTGGCTCTTGTGGATGTACGCGCTCCGCCGGCTGCCCGCGGGGACGGCCGGAATGGCGCTACTGCTCAACCCGCTGGTCGGAGTCCTCGCCGCCTGGCTGCAACTCGGCGAACGTCCCGGCCCGCTTGAGCTGGGCGGGATGACGCTCATCGCCCTCGCGCTGATCCTCATTTCGGTGCAAGCCCTGGCCGAGCAACGGAAGACCAGTCGCCGCGAGAGGATTCAACCACCCGCTTTTGCGGAAAGAACTCGAGCGATGGAAACTACCGATCGAGTCCGTTGTGAGAACCTGACCTGCCTGTGTGAGGTCCCGCTCGGCGAGACGGCGTGCTCGGCTCATTGCGCGTCGCCGGAAGGCCGCGACCCGCACGTCGTGCGCTGCGCATGCACGCACGCCGGCTGTGTCGAGCAGAACGATCGTCAGCTACGCGGCGAAGTTGGCAAAGAGAGTCTCTAGAGAAAACCCCGCAGCGGCAAAGCCTCCCGCCGCAGCCAGTTGTCGGCAAAATAGTGCGAGCCCGCGTCGATTGCGTGCAAGCTGTACGCGTGGCGCGATTTCGCCGAACGGTTGGGCGCGCTGTAGTGCGGCAAGAGACCGTTGAAGACGACGAGCGCGCCTGCATCGACCTCGAGCGGCAGCGCCGACCCTTCGCTCGGCCAGGGCGTCTCGTCGCGCCGTTCCATCCGCCCGACCCCGCCCTCCACGACGAATCGTTCCCGCAGCGGCGAGCGATGGCCGCCGGGCTCGACCCAGAGGCATCCGTTCCGACGGTCGGCGCGCTCGAGCGCGAACCAAAAACCGGTCACCGTGATCGGGTCGGTTTCGAAATAGGTCGCGTCCTGATGCCAGGCGGCAAAGGTCGGGCTCTTCGCCTCCTTGATGAACCAGGTCGCGGTGTAGACCAGGATGTCGGGGCCGATCAAATCCTCGACGACATCGAGAATGCGCGGATGCCGCGCCAGCGCGTCGACCCAGGGCAGGATCACATGGCTCGCCGAGCGCCAGCGAAAATCGCCCTCGTTGACCGGTTTGCCGAGCCATCTCTCAAAGCGGGCGAGCCCGTCGTTGCATTCTTCGAGCTCGGCGGCAGACAGGGCCGGGAACGGGAACAGATATCCGTCGCGGCGGTATTGCTCGATTTGGCCGGGCGTCAGCATCGTTGCCTTCCCGCCAATGTGGTCCTGGCGCAGGAGGCTGTCAGGATAAACGATTTGGCTGGACCCGCGCTATGCGTCCTTCGAGACGGCCGCGTCGCGGCCTNNTGCTTGAAGATGTACATCGACTGATAGAGTTGCGGCTCGGCCAGTCCGAGCTCGGCGGCTAGCGCTTGTAAGCGCGCGTCGTGCGAGAAGTCCTCGAAGACCGGATCGAGGTCGTGCATCGCGTGCCCGATCTTGTTGATCGAAAGCGCCTTCGGCTGGCGCAAGGCTCCTGCTGCGTCGAACGCCTCTTCTTCGAAGAAACAGCGAATTTTGTCGCCCGAGCTCAGCCAGTAATCGTCGGCTTTCGAGCGTTCGTCGCGCGCGCTGAAGATCGAGATCGTCTTCGGATCGAAAGCCTCGACGATCTCGCCGGCGCGCCGGCGCAGCGCCGCCATT
>DHWK01000009.1:3676-3892 GCA_002413145.1 bacterium UBP12_UBA5184 | reverse complement strand
GAGTACTTTCGGGAGAAGGGTGAGGGCGCGCAGCGTACGACCGTCATCGTCCCCGATACGGCGCACGGAACCAACCCCGCGTCGGCGGCGATGGTCGGCTACAAGGTCGTCTCGCTCAAGAGCGACGCGCGCGGGCGCGTCGGCCTCGGCGAACTGAAGGCGGCGCTCGGCGACGACACCGCAGTCTGCATGATGACCAACCCGAACACGCTCGGC
>DHWK01000009.1:0-3606 GCA_002413145.1 bacterium UBP12_UBA5184 | reverse complement strand
GCCTGCCTGATGCTGACCAACCCGAACACGCTCGGCCTCTTCGAGGATCACATCCTCGAGATCACTCAGGCGGTGCACGCGGCCGGGGGACTGATGTACTACGACGGTGCAAACGCGAATGCGCTGATGGGCAACTCGAGGCCCGGCGACATGGGCTTCGACCTCATGCACCTCAATCTGCACAAGACATTTTCGATTCCGCACGGCGGCGGCGGCGCCGGTGCGGGACCGATCGGCGTCGCCGAGCGGTTCGTCGAATTCTTGCCGACCCCGGTCGCGCGGCGCGACGGCCGGGGCGAGTACCGGCTCGATTTCGAGCGGCCCAAGTCGATCGGCCCGATGCGCTCCTTCTGGTCCAATTTCGCGCACGTCGTTCGCGCGTTGACATACGTCTACGCCAACGGCGGCGAGGGGCTGACGAAGATCTCCCAACTCGCCGTGCTGAACGCGAACTACGTCCGCGTCGCGGTCAAGGGGTTCTTGGAGACGCCCTACGACGAGCCGTGCCGGCACGAGTTCATCGCGTCGGCCCAGGCGCTCAAGCGCGCGACCGGCGTCCGCGCGCTCGATATCGCCAAGGCGTTGCTCGATCGCGGCTACCACGCCCCGACGATCTATTTCCCGCTCTTGGTTCCCGAGTGCATCATGATCGAGCCAACCGAAACCGAGTCGAAGGAGACGCTCGACGAGTTCATCGCGGCGCTGCGCGAGATCGTCGAAACCGCGAAGTCCGATCCGGCGGCGATCATGAACGCGCCGGTCAATACCGTCGTCGGCCGCATCGATGAAACCCGCGCCGCCCGCCAACCTGATCTTCGCTGGGGCAGCTGAAGAAGCAGAGTGCAACTCTCCTAGACGCTGTCCTAATTTTAGCGGTCGCGCCGCAGAACAGACTCTGCCTTTCGCAGCGATTCCAAATGCGCGGCGACGTGCGCCTGTAGGGCAGCTTGGATGTCTTCTTTCGGATCCGCTAGCGCCCTTCGAGCGAGCTCGTACGGATCTTTGCCACTACCCTCGGCGCGTTTTGCGACCACGATAACGAGCACGACGGCGGCCCCTCCGGAGCACCGTGCTACGCAGCGTAGGCGTCCGAGGCTAATTCGAACGTAACCCGTGAGCTTGCCCACGAGCGGTTTCCCCAATCGCGGATTGCGTGCCAACTCAATGAGTTTGGCAAAAAGTCCGGTGCGCTCTTTTTCGGAGAGTGCGAGAAACTGCTGGTTCGCCGACCTGATAAATCCGATTCGGACCTTCGGAGCTGCGTTCGCGGGCTTCGGCGCGGGTCGCCTGCGAGACGGCTGACGCGCAGCCACGGGAAGCTACGCCTCGTACCAGACGATCTCTCCGCGTTCCATTTCGTCTTTCGCGCGGGCATAGGCTTCGAGGATTTCGGCGTCTTCGGACATCTCGACCGACAAACCGAACTCTTTCATGACGGCGTCGATGATGGGAGCGAGTCGCGCAGATTCGGCCGGCATGATCGCCGCCGCGGGGCGGGAATTGCGCACGACGATTGCGCTCTTTCCTCGCTCCGCGTTGTCGAGCAGCGCACTGAAATTGTCGCGCGCTTCTTTCGCTGCAATACTTTTCATGGGCTCCTTCAGCGGGGGCTCAGCAGAGCGTACATAATTATGTACACTTCGTGGAAACACCTTCCACCCGATACGGTACCCTCCCGGGGCAAATTCGGCGACCACCAGGCTCGGCTACGCTCGAAGAAGGTCGGTCCTTTGACGGACTTTCTTCTTGGGGCGAATTGGTATCATAGAGTAAAGAGCGTCTGGGTGACCGGACGCGTTTTCGACGGAAAGCGACAATGCGGATCAAGTACGAAACTTCGGCCGGCGGGCTCGTCCTGCGTAGGGAGGGCGCGTCGCTAGACGCGCTCCTGATCGGGCGTGGCAATCCGCGCGTCTGGTCGCTGCCGAAGGGACACGTCGAAGCGCGCGAGACGCACGAACGCGCCGCGCTGCGCGAAGTGCGCGAAGAGACCGGCTGCTGGGCTGAGATCATCACGAAACTCTCCGAGATTTCGTACTGGTTTTTTCTCAACCGCACCAAGCATAAGAAAGCCGTCCACTTCTACCTGATGCGCTACCTCTCGGGCGATACGGCCAACCACGATCACGAAGTCGATGAGGCTGCGTGGTTTGAGGTCAAGGCTGCCAAGAAAGCGCTCAAGTACGTGAACGAAAAGCGCCTGCTCGACCTCGGGCTCGAATACTTGAGCAAACTCGAGGGAGATCCGTTCGAACTCGGGCCGGTGATCGAGGTGCCGGCAGTCGCCGCGGCTGCCGAACCCGCGATGAGGGAAATAGCGACGCGTTGACCGACGCCCCGGCTCTCGAACATCCTCTGGACGGCGCCGTCGACGACCGCCGCCTCCACGTCTCCCTCGACATCTTCGACGGCCCCCTCGACCTGCTGTTGCATCTCGTGCGCGAACGCGAACTCGACATCGCGACGGTCCCGCTCGCACTGGTCGCGCAACAGTACTTCGATTACATCGCCGTCATGGAAGCGCTCGATGTCGAATTGGCGGCGGAATATCTGGTCATTGCGGCGACGCTCGTCTTCCTCAAGTCGCGTTCGCTCCTGCCGCCGGTGCCGCCCGAATTCCAAAGCGAGGACGAGGAGACGGCCGAAGAGATCGAAGAGCGGCTGCGCCGGCGACTCATCACCTATTCGAAGTACAAGGACGTCGCCCAAGAACTACGCACGAGCCAAGAAGAAGCGGCCTCATTTTTCTACCGCGAGGGGGGCGATCCGGCGGCGACGCTCGTCCAGCGCTATCGCATCCCCTCGGAGCGTCTCGGCGCGGCGTTGCTCGCGGCGGTGCGCAACGCTCGGCCGGAGAAGCGCACGATCGCGCGCGAGAAGTTTTCGATCGCGCGGCAGATGGAGTTCGTGCTTCACGCGGTGCGCGAACGGGGCCGGGTCGAGTTCGGCGCTCTGTGCCGCGCTTTCGACCGTTCGGGAGTGATCGCGACCTTTCTCGCCATTTTGGAGTTGATCCGCCAAGGGCGTGTCGGCTACGAACAGGACGCCCTCCAGGACGAATTACAATTGATCCCTCCCGCTCCGATGACGCAAGCGTATGCAAGCTGAATTGATCGATACCGGCGAACTCGAGCGCAAGCTCGAGGCACTGCTCTTCGTCAGCTCGGAGTCGCTCTCGATCGACGCGCTGGTAAAACTGACCGGCGCTCCCCACGTCGCGGTCGCAAGGGCGCTCCAAGCGCTCGCCGAGGAGTACGCCGAGCGCGGCATCGTCGTTCGCGAGATTGCCGGCGGCTATCGCTTTGCGAGTTCGCCGGCGACGCGCGAGGTCGTCGAGGCTTACCTCTTGCCGGCGAAGACCAATTTGTCGGCCCCGGCGATGGAGACGCTCGCGATCGTCGCCTACCTGCAGCCGATCGCGCGAGCGCAGATCTCGGCGATACGCGGCGTCAACGTCGACGCGACGCTGAAGACGCTCGTCGCGCGCGGCTACGTCGAGGAGAGCGGGCACGAGCACACGCCCGGCAACCCGACGCTCTTCTCCACGACGCGCGCGTTCCTGGAGCGCCTCGGTCTAGACCCTCCCCCGCCCCGGCCCCCCCCCCC
>DHWK01000097.1:2669-9266 GCA_002413145.1 bacterium UBP12_UBA5184 | reverse complement strand
CCGACGTCGCGATCCTCGTGGTCGCAGCCGATGACGGCGTCATGCCGCAGACGATCGAGGCGATCTCGCACATTCGAGCGGCCGGCGTTCCGATCGTCGTCGCGATGAACAAGATGGATCGCGAGGACGCACAGCCCGAGCGCGTCAAATCGCAGCTCGCCGAGCAGAACTTGCAACCGGTCGAGTGGGGCGGGAAGACGGAGGTCGTTCCGGTCTCGGCGCGTACCGGCGAAGGGATCGATCAGCTGCTCGAGACCGTGTTGCTCGAAGCCGACATCCGCGACCTCAAGGCCAACAAGAATCGCCGCGCGCAAGGCGTCGTGATCGAATCCGCCCTCGACAAGGGACGCGGCGCGGTCGCGACCGTGCTCGTGCAAAACGGGACGCTGCGCGTCGGCGACATCGTGGTGGTCGGCGGCGCGTTCGGGAAGATCCGTGCGCTCGTCGACGACAAGGGCAAGCAAGTGAAGAAGGCCGGCCCGTCGATCCCGGTCGAGATCATGGGCCTCTCCGAAGTGCCGAGCGCCGGCGACACCCTGATGGTCGTCTCCGACGAACGCGTCGCCCGCGCGGCCGCGGCCAAGCGCAGCACCCGTCGCCAAGAAGTGCGCATCGCGGCTTCGACCGGACCGCGCATCTCGCTCGAGAGCTTCATGACGATGCCGGCCGACGGCGCCAAGAAAACGCTCAATCTCATCCTCAAGGCCGACGGCCAAGGCGCGGTCGAAGCGCTGCGCGGCCGGGTGGAGGGCCTCTCGAACGTCGAGGTCGACATCCGCGTGATTCTCGCGGGCGTCGGCGCGATAACGCCCAACGACGTCAACCTCGCCAGCGCTTCGAACGCGGTGCTCATCGGCTTCAATATCCGGCCCGACGAGACGGTCAAGCGGCTCGCCGAGAACGAACAGGTCGACCTCCGCTTCTACCAGGTCATCTACGACGTCGAAAACGATCTCAAGAAGGCGCTGGTGGGAATGCTCGCGCCGAAATTCCGCGAGGTCATTCTGGGGCGGGCGGAAGTGCGAAAGGTCTTCAAGGTCTCGAAGGTCGGGACGATCGCCGGCTGTTACGTGCAAAACGGGAAGCTCACGCGCAACGCCAAGGTCCGCATCCTGCGCGACAGCGCCGTGATCTTCGAAAGCGAACTCGAGTCGCTGCGGCGTATCAAGGACGACGTCCGCGAGGTTCAAGAAGGTTACGAATGCGGCGTCCAGGTCGCGCGCTTCCAAGACCTCAAGGAAGGCGATGTCATCGAAGCCTTCACCTCTGAACTCGTCGCCCCCGAACCGGTCCCGGCCTGAGTGAAACGCGAGCGTCAGGTTCGGATCGATCACGAGCTGCAGCGCGAGCTGGCGCGGCTGATTTCGCGCGAGTTGAGCGATCCGCGACTCGGCTTCGTGACGGTCACGCGCGTCGAGATCACCCAGGATATGCAGACCGCGAAAGTCTTTGTTTCGATCATCGGCGACCGGCACGTCGCGCGGCAATCGATGGAAGCGCTCGAGTCGGCGAAAAAGTTCTTGCGCTTCGAATTGGGCCGAGCCGTCAAGCTGCGGCACACACCGGAGTTGGTATTTGAGGAAGATCGGACGACCGAGCGGGCGATCGCACTCAGCAAAGTCTTAGCCGAGACCGCGGCCAAGGCGAAAGTCGCCGCAGAGATCGAAGCGGCCGCGAAATCAGGTAACGATGCTACAGAGTGAACTGCGCAACTCGACGACCGAAGAAGTCGTTCGCGAACTGGGCGCCCGGCCGGCCTTCGTGATGGTCAGCCACGTCAAGCCCGACGGCGACACGCTCGGCGCGGGCTTAGCGCTCGGCCTGGCCTTACGTTCGCTCGGAAAACGCGTCCATTACTTTCAGCAGGACCCGGTGCCGCGCAATCTCCGTTTCTTGCCCGATGCCGACAAGGTAACGCGCGACGTCCCGGCCGACTTGCCGCCCGACGCGTTGTGGGTGTTCTGCGACATGGCCGACAGCTCGCGAGCCGGCGAGTTCCTGCCGCAACTCGAGCGCCGGAACATGCTCGACATCGACCATCACCTGGCCAACGCGCGCTTCGGCGGCCTGAATTACATCATCGAAACGGAATGTTCGACGGGGACGTGCGTCCTGCGCATCCTGCGCGCGCTCGGTACGCCCCTGACGCCGGAGATCGCGACCTGTCTGCTGACGACCATCATGACCGACACCGGCGGTTTCATGCACGCGAACACCACCGCCGACGTGTTGCGCATCTCCGCGGATTTGATCGAGCACGGCGCCGACCGCGAGGCGATCACGAACGAGATCTACGCTAACAAACGGCTCGCGGCGATCAAAGTGCTCGGCGCTTCGCTCGAACGCTTGCGTCTCGAGAAGGACGGCCGCTATTGCTGGTCGGTCGTCGACGATGCGATGCTGGCCGCGGCGGGCGCCGACGGCGAGGACACCGAGGAGATCGTTCAGCACCTGCGCGAGATCGAAGGCGTCGAGGTTGCGGCCCTCTTCAAGGCGTACGACGGCGACCTACGCGTCAGCCTGCGCAGCAACGGACGCGTCAACGTACAGAAAGCCGCGGGGCGGCTCGGCGGCGGCGGACATTTCCGCGCCTCCGGCCTCACCTACAACGGCGGCGTCGAGCAGGCGATCGACGCCGTGCGCGGCGCCCTCGAAGCCGAAGGTCTCTAGAAACCTCACGATCCGAATGCTCGGATTCGTGAACGTCTTCAAGCCGTCGGGGCCGACGTCGACCCAAACGGGCGCACGCGTGCGCCGCATCTTCGAACGCCACCTCGGCGAGCGACTGCCGATCGGTCACCTCGGGACGCTCGATCCCGACGCGGCGGGCGTTCTCCCGCTCGCGCTCGGCAAGGCGACTCGGCTTATTCCGTTGATGGAAGATCGGCGCAAGTCGTACGCGTTCACGCTCGCGCTCGGCCGCGCAACCGATACCGGCGACGCGAGCGGCGCGCCGATCCGCGAGACCCCGGTCCCGGCGGATGCAAAGAAACTCCTCGAAGCGGTGCTGCCGCGCTTCATCGGGGCGCTCGAACAAATCCCTCCGATGTTCAGCGCGGTCCACCACGGCGGAAAGCGGCTCTACGAACTCGCGCGTGAAGGCCTGGTAGTCGATCGAATTCCGCGCAAGATCACGCTCTACGGCTTGACCCTGCTCGGCTACGAGGATGGCATCGCGCGGCTTTCCTGTGCCTGCTCCGAGGGTACTTACGTGCGGACGTTGTGCGAAGATTTGGGCGCCGCGATCGGCTGCGCCGCGCATATGGGGATGCTGTTACGCGACGCCTCCGGCCCGTTCGTGCTCTACGAAAGTCTCACGCTCGACGAGATTGCGGCGGCGCCGCTCGAGGCGATCGTCCCGCCCGAGCGCGTCATCCCCTTGCCGACGATCGTGCTCGACGGGCGGGGAGCCGCCGACTTCCGCGCCGGGCGGCTCGTACCGTTGCCGACCGGCGCCGTCGCCAAGCACGTCTTCGTGCGCGATCACTCGCGCGTGCTCGTCGGCGTCGGCGAAGCGGTCGGGACGCTGTTGGCGCCGCGAAAAGTTTTCCTGTGAAGATTTATCGCGAACTCGAAGCGGGCGGCGAGCGGCGGCCGCTGGTCCTGGCCATCGGGTTCTTCGACGGCATGCATCGCGGGCACCGAGAGATCGTCAAAGCGCTCCTGCGTTTGAGGCGGCCGGGTTATCGGGCCGCCGTGCTCACCTTTCGCAACCATCCGGCGACGCATCTGCGTCCCGAACTCGTGCCGGCGCTGCTCAATACCCTGGAGGAGCGGGTCAACTTGCTGGCGACGACCGGGATCGACGAACTGTTTCTGGTACCGTTCGACGATCGCATCGCGAGCATCGAAGCCCGGGCCTTCCTGGAAGACGTGCTGGTCGAGAAACTCGGGGTGCGCGCGCTCGTTTTCGGAGAAGACTTTCGCTTCGGCGCCAATCGGGGCGGCGACGCGCACTTGGCCGAGGCGATCTTGCGTTCGCGCGCCATCGCGGTTCAGGCGGTGCGGCCGTTACTCGATCGAGGCGAACCCGTCTCCAGCACGCGCGTTCGGACGGCGCTCGCGCGGGGCGATTTCGAAACGGTGAACCGCTTACTCGGCGAGCCGTACGCCTTGCATGGCCGGGTGGTGCTCGGGCACGGCCGGGGACACGATCTCGGTTTCCCGACGGCCAACCTGGAGGTGGCGCAGGAGAAGACGCTTCCCCGCGACGGGGTGTACCGAACGACCGCGCGCTACGATGGGCGCGATTACCGATCGCTCGTCTCGATCGGCGACAACCCCACGTTCGGTGCGGGGCCGAAGACAGTCGAGGCGTGGCTGCTGGACTTCGGCCGCTCGATCTACGGAGAGGAGCTTGCGTTGCGTGATTTCCATTTCATCCGAGAGCAACGGGCGTTTGCGAGCAGCGACGAGTTGGTCGCGCAGATGCAGCAAGATGCAACGCACGTCCACTTTCCGGAGTTTACCCTGACGTGAAAACGAAACGGTTTTCAGCCTGGTTGAAGGGATTCTGCGCGACGGCCCTAGCGGCGGCGCTGCTGGCGCCGGGGACGCCGACGCCGGCCGGCATCCCGCGTTCGGGGCAACCCGCGCCGGCGTTCTCGCTGCCCAAGGCGGCCGGCGGCGGCAACATCACGCTCGCGTCGCTCAAGGGCAAACCGGTCTATCTCAATTTCTTCGCGAGCTGGTGCGCGCCGTGCAATGAGGAGGCGCCGTCGGTCGTCGAGCTCTACAAAAAATATCACAGCCGCGGGTTGATGACGCTCGCCGTCAACGAACTCGAGTCTCCGAAAAAGGCGCTCGAGTTTGCCGGCAAGTACCACTTTCCATTCCCGGTGGTCATCGACGACGGAAAGATGGGGAAAGAGTACGGCGTTCTCGCGATGCCGGTGCACGTCTTCATCGACCGCTCCGGCAAGATCAGCCTCTATCGGCTCGGCGAGATGACGCCGGCCGAAATCGAAGCGGCCATCAAGAAGATTCTCTGAAGATTCTCTAAAGAGGAACGCTCGCGTCGGCCCCTAAGAGTGGGTGCGGACATCCGCGCGCCTCAACAGCGTTTTGAAAGGAGCAAGTATGCTACGTCCGGCCTTAAGTCTTGCGCTCTTGTTTTTATTTGCTGCAGCCCCCAGTTATCTGTCGGCCGATCAGCCGAAACTTCCCCCCGGGATGACGCCGGCGATCTACAAGATGATGACGACGCCGGGCCCGCCGCATCCAGCCGGCATGCCAGCCGGTTTGAAGCCTGTGGGCGGCTGCATCCCGACGATGGGCTACCACTACGTGAATCCCAAAAATTGGCCGTTTGGACCGATCTATGGGTGGTATAAGGGCAAGCTGACCTTTACCGAGATCATGGTCGACCCCAAACTGTTCGCGCGCGGCAAGAGCTGGGACGAGCAGCTAAAGCCGGCATCCGGTTATAAGATCGATCACGTCGACTTCTGGTACGAGCCCCACGGTCATCTGGGCTACCCGATTCCGCACTACGACATTCACGCGTGGTACGAGCCGCATTCCGAGCATATGTACTACTGCAATCCCTCGGGCAAAGTACCGGCGTTTATGTCGAGGCCATAAGCTATCGGCCTAGGCCGCGATGACGTCGATCATCTCGCCGCGCAACTCGACCTTCGCGTTGCCACCGTCTTTGATGTCGCCGCGCAGAATCGCACTCGAAAGCGGGTTGGTAACGAAGCGGGCGATCGTCCGGGCGACGTAGCGCGCGCCGCTGCCGGCGGCGATGCTCTCCTTCGCAAGAAACTCGCGGGCGGGCTCGCTGAGCGAGATCGTCACGTGGAGCGCCCCCAGACGGGTTGCGACGTCACGCATCTGGAGCTCGACGATCGACCCGATTTCCGCCAGCCCCAGCGGGTTAAAATGGACGACGTCGTCGATGCGGTTGAGCAGTTCGGGGCGCAGGTAGATCTCGAGTTCGCTCGAGTCGGCGTTGCTCGTCAAGATGACGATTGCGTGGCGGAAGTCGATCGTGCGGCCTTTCGCGTCGGTAACGCGGCCGTCGTCGAGGATTTGCAGGAGAATCGCAGCCACGTCGCCGTGCGCTTTCTCCAGTTCGTCGAACAACACCACGCTGTAGGGACGGCGTCGCACGGGTTCTGTGAGTTGCCCGGCTTCGTCGTGGCCGGCGTATCCAGGCGGCGCTCCGAGCAAGCGTGAGACGGTGTGCGCTTCGGTGTATTCGCTCAGATCGATCCGCACCAAGGCCTCTTCGCTGCCGAACAATTCGCCGGCCAGCGCCCGCGCGAGTTCGGTCTTGCCGACGCCGCTCGGGCCGACGAAGAGAAAGCCGCCGAGCGGTTTTCTTGGATCTTTGAGGCCCGCGCGTCCGCGCCGAATCGCTTGCGCGACGAGCCGGATTGCTTCATCCTGACCGACGATGCGCGCGCCGAGGGAATTTTCAAGCTGGAGAAGATTGCGCGTCTGGGCTTCATCCAGGGAGCCTTGCGGTATCCCCGTCCATTTGGAAACGATCGCCGCGATGTCGTCGACCTCGACGCTGAAGCCGCGGCGCAGGGCGACCGAGGCGGCTGCTTCGTCGACTAAGTCGATCGCCTTGTCGGGCAGGAAGCGGTC
>DHWK01000097.1:0-2537 GCA_002413145.1 bacterium UBP12_UBA5184 | reverse complement strand
GCGTCGAGCGCGGCGTCGTCGATCGAGACGCCATGGTGCGTCGCGTAGCGGCTGCGCAGACCTTTGAGGATATTGATGGTCTGATCGATCGTCGGCTCGTTGACCATGACCGGCTGAAAACGACGTTCCAGCGCGGAGTCGGCCTCGATGTGCTTGCGATATTCTTCGAAGGTCGTCGCGCCGATGCATTGCAGCTCGCCGCGCGCGAGTTCGGGTTTGATCATCGAGGACAGATCGAGCGAACCTTCGGCCGCGCCGGCTCCGACGAGGGTATGTAGTTCGTCGATAAAGAGGACGATCTCGCGCGAAGCGCGCCGGATTTCGTCGAGGATGCGCTTGACGCGCGCTTCGAATTCTCCGCGATATTTCGTCCCGGCGACCAGCGGACCGAGCGAGAGCGAAAGGACGCGCTTGTCGCGCAGCGGAGCGGGGACGTCGCCGCGCGCGATTCGCTGCGCGAGTCCCTCCACGACCGCGGTTTTTCCGACGCCCGGTTCGCCGACCAACACCGGATTGTTCTTGCTTCGGCGCGAGAGGATCGCGATCACGCGTTCGATTTCTTCTTCACGGCCGATCACCGGATCGAGATCGCCGGCGCGCGCGGCGGCGGTCAGGTCGCGCGAGTACGAGGAGAGCGTCGGCGTCCCGCCGCTGCGCAGCCGCTTGGCCCACTCGCGCGGGTCGGCCGACGAGAGTTCGCGTTCGCCGCCGCCGCGTTGCAGACGCTCGAGCGCGTAGGTCGTGCCGACGGCGAGTGCGACCGCGGCGAGGGCCGACCCGATCAACGTGAGCGGCGCGGCGCGGCGCCGGCGCGCGCACGAATCGCAGACTTCCGCCTCGACCCACGTCCCCGAGCGCATGGCGAAGTCGCGCACCGTTGCCGGGCGCAATCCACAGCTCTCGCAGATCGTCGTCATCTCTTCCCTTCGTACCGCGGCGTCGGGCGGCCGGTTTCAAGCTTGCCTAAGACGTTTGTCGGCAGGCGCAAGGCTTCGCGCCAGGCTCGGGCACGTCCCATCCCGACGCACAAGGACCGTCGAGGCGGGGTCCCCAATACGCCAATCCTCCGCGAAGGAGGGGGTCGCTCCGCTTATCTCATGGCGTACATCATCACCGAACCGTGCATCGGAACGCGCGACAAATCGTGCGTCGACGTTTGTCCGGTCGATTGCATCCACGGCAAACCCGAGGACGACGAAAAGAAGGGGATGCTGTACATCGATCCTGAGGTATGCATCGATTGCGGCGCCTGCGTCTCCGCCTGTCCGGTCGAAGCGATCTACGCCGATTCCGACGTGCCGGAAAAATGGAAGAACTATATCGAGATCAACGCGGAATTCTTCAAGAAGTAGACTGACGCGCAGGCGGCGATGAGCGGCCGAGCCGAGAGGCCGGAGCTGATGGACGACCCGGCGGTCGATCTGGAACGGCTGGCCGGGAATTTTGACGATATCGAGCGCGCGAATCGCTGGTTCGGCGGAATCGCTCCGGTTCGTCACGAGGTCTTCGAGCGCAGCGTGGAATCGGTGCTCGACGTCGGATGCGGTAGCGCGGACGTCGCGCGCGCGCTGGTGCGTGAAGCGCGTCGCCGCGGGCGCTTACTCGACGTGACTTGCGTCGACGTGAGCGAAAAGGTACTGGCGATCGCACGAGCGCGCAGCGCAGGCGAACCCGAAATCCGATTCGTACAAGGCGAGGCGACCGCGCTGCCGTTTGGGGACGCGTCGTTCGATCTGGTGACGTGCAATCTGACCTTACATCATTTCGATCCGCCCAAGGCGGTGGCGGCGCTGCGAGAATTCCGGCGCGTGGCGCGGCTGACGCCGCTCGTCTGCGATCTCCGCCGGTCGGCCCTCGCCCGCGTGGCGACGGTTCTCTTCGTCTCGCTCTTCGCGCGCAACCACCTGACCAAGCACGACGCGCCGCTCTCCGCTCGCCGAGCGTATACGCCCCCCGAAGCGCTCGAGTTGGCGAGCGCCGCCGGCTGGAGCGCGCCGCGCGTACGGCGCTATCCGTTCGCGCGGTTGATGCTGAGCGACGAGCGTGCCTGACGTCGTCGTGGTCGGCGGCGGACCCGCAGGCGCCGCGTGTGCGCTGAGGCTCGCGCGCTGCGGCGTCGCGGTGACCGTCCTGGAACGCACGCGCTTTCCGCGACGGAAAGTCTGCGGCGAATACCTCAACGCCGGCGCGCTCGACGCATTCGAAGAACTCGAGCTCGGGTCGAGCGTCCGCGCAGCGGGGCGGCTCTTGAGCGGCGTCCGACTCGTCACACCGAGCATCGAGCCGATCGAACTGCGCTTCCCCGCCGCCACGTACGCGCTCGCGCGCGAACGCCTCGATGCGCTGCTGCTCGATGCGGCGGTTGCGGCCGGCGCCGGCTTGCTGCAGGGACGCGTCGAGGACGTGGTCCGAGACGGCGACCGCGTCTGCGGCGTGCGCGCGCGTGATGAAAGCGGCGCGCCCTTCGAAGTCCGCGCGCGATTCGTCGTCGGCGCCGATGGAAGCGGTTCCGTCGTTGCGCGCAAGCTGGGTTTGGC
>DHWK01000116.1:14224-14554 GCA_002413145.1 bacterium UBP12_UBA5184 | reverse complement strand
CGACGCCGACGCCGACACCAACAGCAACGCCGACGTCAACACCGACGCCGACCGGGATTACGTTCCTCAATAGTTGGGGCAACGGCGAAAACGGCGGCACCCGCACCACCGATTCCCTCAGCGTCAACCCGACGGGAGGGACCGGTCACCTTCTCGTGTGCATGGCAAGATCCGAAGCCAATGCAACCAGCATCACCTTTAGCGACTCCGCCTTCACCAATACGTGGCACATCATGGGCAGCCTGCAATCGCAAGCAGGCGGCAACGAGGCCATGGAAACCGCTTATGTTTCGAACCCCGTAGCCGGGCCGTACACGATTACTGCCGCAT
>DHWK01000116.1:9242-14144 GCA_002413145.1 bacterium UBP12_UBA5184 | reverse complement strand
CAGCACGATTACTGCCGCATACGGACACACCGGCGGCGTGAATAAAACCGGAATGGTCTGTGCCGAATACGCAGGTGTCGCTTCTTCTAATCCGCTCGATGCGTTCGCCTTTGGGAACAATTCCTCGGGTGCAACGGTCGGTCGGACGAGCGCCTTCAGCACCTCCAAGGCTGGGCTCGTCGTCGTCTTTATGACGACCGACCACACCAACGGTACTTTTTCCGCAGGTGCGATCGGGAGCCATACGGCGACGCTTCGTACGAGCCACGATACCGACGGCGGTCTTGAGGATACGACCTTCAGCTCGTTACAGTCGAATATCACGGCCTCTATGAACTTCTCGGCATCGAATCATTTGATTACCATGGCCGGAGCCTTTAAGGCCGGCCCGTGATCTAACGGGAGGTTGGCTTTTACGGAGTTCGAGCAGTTTTATCTCGGGTGTCTGGCGCATGCCTCGTACCTGATCGCTTCGGAAGGGGTTGCAGCGATCGTCGATCCGCAGCGCGACGTCGAAATCTACCTTGACGAAGCCAGGAAACGCAACGTGCGCATCGAGCACGTCATCGAGACGCACCTACATGCCGACTTTGTTTCGGGCCACCAGGAGCTTGCCGAACGAACCGGGGCGCGCGTCTATGTCGGCGCTCGCGCGGGTGCGTCGTTTCCCCACGTCGCCGTTCGCGATACAGATAGCGTCACGTTCGGTTCTACGAAATTGACATTTCTGGAGACGCCTGGGCATACGCTCGAAAGCATCTGCATCCTCGTCGGCGATCTCCACCGTTCGGGCGAACCCGTCGCGGTCTTCACGGGCGATACGTTGTTCATCGGCGACGTCGGCCGTCCCGATCTCGGAGCGGGGTACACGCCGCAAGAACTTGCGGGGATGCTTTACGATAGCATCCGTACCAAACTTCTGACGCTCCCCGATGCGGTTGCGGTCTATCCGGCGCACGGGGCCGGTTCGCTCTGCGGAAAGAACCTGAGCACGGACCGGAGCTCGACGATCGGACGCGAACGCGCATCAAATTACGCCCTGCGCGCGGCCTCGCGTGAAGAATTCGTCGCGCTGCTCACCGCCGATTCCCGCGAGCGACCCGAGTACTTCTCGCGTGACGTCGAGATCAACCGGCGCGGCGCCCCCGCTCTCGATCAACTCAAACCATTGGCACCCCTGGCGCCGGACGAGGTGGAGCGCGCGAGCGAAGCCGGCGCGATCGCCCTTGACGTTCGCGACGAGGATGCGTTCGGCACACGGCACGTGCCCGGATCGATCAACATCGGACTGGACGGTCAGTTCGCATCCTGGGCCGGTTCGATGCTCGGTCTCGACGTCGATATCATCATCGTTGCGGCCGATGACGAAACCGCACGCCAGGCGCGGACTCGTCTGGCTCGCGTCGGAATAGAGCGCATTACCGGTTACCTTGCCGGCGGCATCGGTGCTTGGCACGCTGCCGGAAAGTCAGTGGCCGGCGTGTCGCAACTCGAACCGCTCCGGCTGCAGGCGCTTCTCCAACAGGGACGCATCGAGCAACTCATCGACGTACGGCGCTCCGCCGAATGGGAAGGCGGCGTTATCGGCCCGGCGCTCTTGCGGCCGCTCGATCGGTTAGCGCGGACGCTCGAGGCTCTCGACAAATCGCGTCGGACGGCGGTCTACTGCAAAGGCGGCTACCGAAGCTCGATCGCGGCTAGCATTCTCAAACGCGAAGGTTTCGCGGATGTTTTGAACGTGCGTGGTGGATTCGATGCTTGGAAAGAAGCGGGGCTGCCGATCGAAACGGCGACGGTGACAACCCACTAGAAGCCACGGGCGGGTGCGCCGCCCGCAGGCACCGCTCAGCCAAAATAGGTTTAAGAACGCTAATCGCTCGGTAAGACGCTTGAAAAGCGCGCTGGGAACAGGTTGGTGGGCCTGCAGCCCGGCGTCCACTCCGGCGAGGATTTTGCGTATGTCGATGGCCCACCGTCCGCTCGCTCCATTCGTATTCGCGTTTTTGCTGCTGGTCGGATTGTCCGCGTTTGCGGCCTGCTCGGGGGCGGGCGGCTCTGCCTCGCCGAGCCTTCCCGCCCGTCCGATCCCCGGAGACAACCCGGTGCCGCTCGCAGTCGACAAGCGCGCGCCGACTCCCATGCCGGGAGTTTCGCCCTCCCCGTCGCCGACGGCCTCATCACTCTGCTTTAGCTCCGCACCTCCGACGCCGGGTCCGGTGACGCCGACGGCCGCGCCGGTGCGACTCGACAGCTACAACATCGACCCGAGCAAGGTATTCGTCGCCGGAATTTCGTCGGGTGGCTTCTTCGCGGTCGACGCGCACGTCGCGCATTCGCGAACCTTCAAGGGAGCGGCGATCTACGCCGGCGGAGTCTACTACTGCGCGCAAGCCAGCGTCGCCCTGGCGCTCGCCGATTGCGGTGGCGAAACCACCCCAAATTGCCAGGCATCCTACGCGAGCACGCTCGCCCAATCCGAAGCCTACCTCGATCTTCAATCTCGGCTCGGCGCGATCGACAACGAAAGCAACCTCAGGGGACAACCAGTTTATCTCTGGTCGGGCACGCGTGACGAGGTCGTCAATCCCAGCGAGATGGTCGACCTGAAATCCGAATACCAGCACTATGGGACGAACGTCACGTTCGACAACGGCTTTGCGGCCAACCACGGCTGGGAATCCCCCGACGGTTCGGTTCCGTGCGGGACTGCGACCGATCCCTATATGATCGTCTGCTATCAAAACGGCCAACCTTATGATTCAGAGAAGACCTGGCTGACGCTGTTCTTCGGCAAACTCCACGCGCGAAACAACGGAGCCCTACACGGCCGGTTATTGAACTTCGATCAAACCGAGTTCGGGGCGAGCGCGAGCACCGGGATGGACACCAACGGCTACATCTTCGTCCCGCATTCTTGTGCCGAACAAAACCGTTGCGGCGTCGTAATGGCGTTCCACGGCTGCCGTCAAATCCAGTCGGCCATCCAGACCAAGTGGATTCAGCAAGCGGGGATCGACGAGTGGGCCGATACGAACAACTTCGTCGTCGTCTACCCCTACGCTATCACATCGACCGTCAATCCGACGAATCCGCAGGGCTGCTGGGATTGGTGGGGTTACGACAACGACCCGAATTACGCGGTCAAGAGCGGCGTCCAGATGAGCATCATCTATCGCATGGTCCAGCGCATCGATCCGAGCGCGCCGAACTAACTCTAGGCCTGGCGCCGTCCTACCCGCAAGGCGAGCAGGACCGCGTCCCGTGCAGACCGCAGCATCCCGCACTTGAAAACCTTTCGCGCGGGACCCTTCCGCGGTGAAGTTCGCGTCGCCGGCGACAAGTCGATCTCTCATCGCGCGCTGATGCTTGCGGCGCTCGCGCCGGGGACGTCGACCATCGAATTGTCGAACCGCGGCGAGGACGTCCTCGCGACGCGCGACGCCGTCGTCGCCCTCGGCGCGCGCGCCGACGAGCGCGGAACCTCCATCCTCGTCGAGGGCGGCCGATTGCACGACCCCACGGCAACGATCGACGCCCGCAACTCCGGAACGACCTCGCGGCTGTTGCTCGGGATCTGCGCCGGTCACGGCCTCAGCGCGCGTTTCGACGGCGACGAGTCGCTCCGCCGCAGGCCGATGGAACGCATCGCGCGACCGCTGCGGGCCATCGGCGCGAGCGTTCAGACGAGCGCCGGAGGGCTCCCCGCCACGGTGCGCGGCGTCAGGAATCCGCCCGGCGGTGAATTCGAACTCGAGGTTCCGTCAGCTCAACTGAAATCTGCAATTCTGTTGGCGAATCTCGACGCGACCGGCCCGGTCCGCATCAGCGGGGACCGCAATTCGCGCGATCACACCGAACGGATGCTGCGCCACCTGGGGCGGGACATCGAGTTCGACGGCCGTACGATCGAACTCAGGCCGGGCGGCCTTAAACCGGGACGCATCCGCGTCCCCGCCGACCTCTCCGGCGCCGCATTCTTCATCGTCGCCGCAGCAATCACACCAGGCAGCGATCTCCTACTGCGCGACGTCGGCCTGAATGCGACGCGTACGGGTTTTCTCGATGCGATGCTCGCCATGAACGCCGACATCGAAGTCAGCAACGAACGGGAACTGGACGGCGAGCCCCGCGCCGACCTCCGCGTTCGTCATCGCTCTCTGCGGGCGATTACGATCGACGGCGATCTCGTCGTCCGCGCGATCGACGAGATCCCAATCCTCGCCGTCGCCGCCGCGCACGCCGCCGGCACGACGCACGTTCGCGACGCGGCCGAGCTACGCGTCAAGGAGTCGGATCGCCTCGCGGCGATCGCCGAGACGCTGCGCGCTTGCGGCATCACCGTCGCCGAACATCCCGGCGGCCTCGACGTCGCCGGCGGGAAGGCTCGCCTCCCCACCACGACGCTCCCGAGCTACGGCGACCACCGGATCGCGATGGCGATCGCCGCCCTCGCCGCACCGACCGGTTCGCACGCGATCGACGACCCGCGATGCATCGCGGTAAGTTTCCCGGATTTTCTCGAGACGTGGGAAGCCGCGCAGCGCTAGCTTAGGCGGAGCGTGGCGCGCAGTGCCCCGAGCGCGCGCTGCGCGCGCGCGATCGATGCCAGAAAGTCGTCGATTCGCAATCCGACGCGCGTGAATTTTTGGCCGACGACGTCAAGCTGCGCGAGCAGCGCCAGGTCCCCAATATCGGCGAGCCGGTCGCCCAGACGCAGCGCGGCGCGCGTTGCGACGACCAACCCCGCGACGATAAATACCAGCGCCCCGCCCAGACCGCCCCATAACAATGCGGCGCCGAGCCACGGCGCATCGCTCATGCCGCCGCATCGCTCTTGCCCGACGGCTTCGAACCCTCGCCGCTCTTCGGCTCACTCGATTTCGTTTCGCTCGATTTCGTTTC
>DHWK01000116.1:8754-9085 GCA_002413145.1 bacterium UBP12_UBA5184 | reverse complement strand
AGTTACCCGACTCGCTCTTCGCCTCCGAGGACGCCTCGCTCGATTTCCGCGAGTCGTTGACGTAGAAACCCGAACCCTTGAATACGATGCCTGCCGGATTGAAGACGCGCGCCAGTTCGCCGCCGCAATGGGGACACGGCTCGGCGTGCGTCTCTTTGAATCCGTGCCAAACTTCTTTTAGCTCGCCGCACTGCTTGCAGCGGTACTCGTACAATGGCATAGCCTGTAGTATAGTCCCGTCTAGCAGTCACGGTCAATGACTGCTAATTTCGCCTAGAAGTCGCTGAGGACGGCCTCCTGCGACGAATCGAATTCGACCAAGCCCTTGAGG
>DHWK01000116.1:8136-8645 GCA_002413145.1 bacterium UBP12_UBA5184 | reverse complement strand
TCGAGAGCCAGTTCCAGACGGCGCCGCGCGGTCAGCCGGTGAAGCAACCCGCCGAGGAAACCCCCATATGACGGATAGCTGAGCCGAGCCACGACTTTGGAGCGCTCGCCCCGGCCTTCCACCCGAAAATCGATGCGGCGCCGCACCGAGAATGCGCCGACAAGCGAGACGACGTGTCCGTCCAGGAAAGTGTCGACTTCATACAATTCTTCGGATTCGCCGGGAATCGCACCCCGGATCGTGACCTCGCTCCCCAGCCGAAGCGGTCCGCGGTCGACTCTTTGAGCGCTTTTCAAGAACGACAGCCATACCGGCCACTTCTCGACTGCGCAGATCATCTTAAATGAGGCACCCGCCTCGGCGCCGATGTCTTGGGACCGATGCAACGAGACCGACGCAGAGCCGAGCGGCGAATTCCCAGGTGCATGAACTGCAAGCATCCCTTGCGCTTCGCTCTTCGGGGATGGTTCCCTCGGTCCAACCACTATAGGTTGTGGCTTTTCACGAAG
>DHWK01000116.1:3331-8072 GCA_002413145.1 bacterium UBP12_UBA5184 | reverse complement strand
CCACTATAGGTTGTGGCTTGTCACGAAGCCAGCCCAAGAGGTAGGGTTTGCCTCGCCGCCGATAACCGAACCCGAACCGACCCCGCGCGCGAACGCGACCAGCGTCTGGATGCCGTAGGCGATCGCATTTTCGTCGATGCGGAATTGGGAACTGTGCCCGGGGTGCACGGAGCCGTGCGCCTCGTTGCGGATGCCGAGCCGGATGAGAACCCCCGGCGCCCGCTGCGCGAAGTACGCGAAATCCTCGCCGCCCATCGTCGCCGGCGGCGACGCGAGGGCGAGCTGCCCGTGCCCCTCGGCGAGATACGCTTTGAACGTCGCCGCGAGCATCGGATCGTTGTAGACCGGCGGATAGCCGTAAATCACCCTGAGCTCGACCTTCGTCTGATACGCGGCCGCGATGCCTTCCAATATCCGGCGCGCACGGCCCTCGAGCGTTTCGCGAATCTCCGGATCCTGCGAACGAAAGGTCCCGCTCATCTTTACCTGATCGGCGATGATGTTGTTGCGATAGCCGCCTTCGATCGTCCCGATGCTGACCACGACCGACTTGAACGGATCGGTCTCGCGCGCGGCGATGTTCTGCATCGCGAGCACCATCGCCGCCGAGCACGGGATCGCATCGAGCGCCGTGTGCGGCGCCGAGCCGTGCCCGCCTCTGCCTTGAACGGTAATGTAGAATTCGTCGGCCGCGGCGTTGCAGATCCCCGGCGTGAATCCGATGGTCCCGGTCGGCAGACGGTAATCGACGTGCAACATCGCGACGGCGTCAACCTTGGGGTCGTCCAGCGCGCCGGCTTCGATCATCGGCAGGGCGCCCCCGGGGCCTTCTTCGGCCGGCTGGAAGAGCAACACGACCGAACCTTCGAGCCGCAGAGACGATGCCTGCAACACGCGCGCCGCTCCGAGCAACATCGCGGTGTGCGCGTCGTGGCCGCAAGCGTGCATCTTGCCGGCGACCTCCGAGGCGAACGGTTCGCCGCTGCGTTCGGTCAGCGGCAGCGCATCCATATCGGCGCGCAGGCCGGCGACCTTCCCCGATAGTCCGCCGCGAATGACGCCGACGACCCCGGTCTTGGCGACGCGCTTGTGCTCGATGCCGAGCTCGCTCAGCTCCCGCTCGACGATCGCGGCCGTCCGTTCTTCCTCGAACCCGAGTTCGGGGAAGCGGTGGATGTCGCGCCGGATCTCGATCGCGCGCGTGGCGATCTCCGGCGCGATCACGTCGGCGAGCGTCAACTCCTATAGCGCAGAAAGGCCGGGACTTCGATGTCGTCCATGTTGATCGGCGCGACTTTGTCGAACTCGCCCGTCCCGAAGCTGAACCCGCTGGCGGCGAGACCGCGCGGCCTGCCGCCGAATCCGGCCGCGAGGACCGTGACGCGAACCTTCGAACCCATCGCCGGATCGATCGACGCTCCGAAGATGATCTGGGCGTCGGCGTCGACCGCGCGAGAGATCATCTCGGCCGCTTCGTTGACTTCATACATCGCCAGATCGTTGCCGCCGGTGATGTTGAAGATTACGCCGCGCGCGCCTTCGATCGTCGTCTCGAGCAACGGCGAGGCGATCGCCTTCTGCGCGGCGTCGGCGGCGCGGTGTTCTCCGGTGCCTTCGCCGATGCCCATCATCGCGCTGCCCGCGTCGGTCATGATGGTCTTCACATCGGCGAAGTCGAGGTTGATGAGGCCCGGCTGCGTGATCAAGTCGGAGATGCCTTGGATCCCTTGGCGCAGGATGTCGTCCGCGTAAGCGAACGCTTCTTGCAGGGGCGTCTTCTTTTCAATGATCTGCAGGATGCGCTCGTTCGGAATCGTGATCAGCGTATCGACTTTCGTCTCGAGTTCGGCGATGCCGCGCTCGGCAAGCAACATGCGCTTGCGCCCTTCGAAGGAGAACGGCTTCGTTACGACCGCCACCGTCAGCGCGCCGGAATCGTGCGCCAGCTCGGCGATGATCGGCGCCGCGCCGGTCCCCGTGCCGCCGCCCATCCCGGCCGTGATGAAGACGAGGTCCGAACCGTCGAGGACCATCGCCAGGTCTTCGCGCGACTCTTCGGCGGCTTCTCGCCCGATGTCGGGATTTGCACCGGCGCCCAAACCGCGCGTGATATTGTGCCCGATTTGCACGGTGTTCTGGGTCTTGCACGAGCGCAACGCTTGCACGTCGGTGTTGACCGCGAAAAAGTCGACGTGAGAAAGGCCGGCTTCGATCATGCGGTTGACGGCGTTGCAGCCGCCGCCTCCGATGCCGAGCACTTTGATCGTAGCGGAATGTTCGGGGTTGTAACGTCTGGACTCGGCCATCGATGCCTCCGCAAACAGTGGGGGGTGAAGAATGGGCTCCGGAGCTTCCGGAGCGGCTGGGTTCAGTTCCACATTTCGCCCCACCAGGAGGCGATTTGACCGAAGAACGTACGGCTGCGACCGTTCCAGATCGCTCCGTCACCTTTGGGTCCGAACAGCACGAGACCGACGGCGGTGGCGTACTCGGGTTTTCTGACGGCGTCGGTCAAGCCGCCGACCGAGGTCGGCACGCCCATCCGCGCGGGCAACCCGAAAAACTCGGCGGCCATTTGATCGATGCCGCGCAACTGCGCGCCCCCACCGGTGAGGACGATCTCGGCGAGCACCACGTCGCGCGGCAGCGTGCTTTCGATGTGGGCCTTCGCCAGACGAAAGATTTCGAGGACGCGCGGCATAACGATCGCGCGCAGTTGTGCGGGGGTCACCCGGCGCAGCGTCTTGCCGTCGAGCGACTTCACGGGGAAATCCGCCTCGGCATGGCCGTTGCTGGAAGCCGCCGCGTAGGTCCGCTTGATGCTTTCCGCCTCGGCGATCGTTGTCTTGAGCCCCAGTGCGATATCGTTGGTGAGGGTGTTGCCACCCACTGGAATCGTCGAGGTGTGCAGCGCTCCGCCGCCCGAGTAGACTGCGACGTCGGTCGTCCCGCCGCCGATGTCGAGCAGCACGACGCCGACGTACCGCTCCTCGGCCAGCAACGTCGATGCCGACGATGCGAGCGGTTCGAAGACGATCCCAGCCGGTTCGAGCCCGGCGCGGTGGACGCACTTGAGGACGTTGGTGATGAACGTGTTGCCGGCGGTGATGATGTGCGTGTCGACCTCGAGGCGCGTCCCGGCCATCCCGACGGGATCGGAGACGCCGTCGTGACCGTCGACCGCAAACTGCCGGGGCAAAGCATGAATGATCTGACGATCGGCCCCGACGTCGATCAACTTGGAGGCCTCGACGACGCGCCTGACGTCGGAGCGCGCGACCTCGTGGTCCTCGCCAGAGATCGAGACGACGCCCCGATTGTTGGTGCTGTGCACGTGCTCGCCGGTCACGCCGACGTAGACGTGCGAGATGTGGACTCCCGCCATGCGTTCGGCCTTCTCGGTCGCCGCTTCGATCGCGCGCACGGTTTCCTCGAGATCGGTGATCACGCCCTTGCGTAAGCCGGTCGACGGGGCCTCACCGACCCCGATGACGTCGAGCCCCTCGGGCGTGCTGGTCGCGACCACCGCGCACGTCTTGGTCGTCCCGATGTCGAGACCGGCGATGGTCGTGCCGTAGGACGATTTACTCATGCCGCGGCGCCCCCGTGGTAAAAAGCGCTGGGGACCGCGATACAGGCCGCTTGGGGTTGTCGGCAGGCATTACCACAACATATTGTGGTCGCTCGGTGGAATCCTTGTATAAAACGTGTTCATAGCGGTGGATATCGCTACTTGCGTTCGACCACGGGGGTCGCCGGCGCGCGAAGATCGATCGCGGTAACACCCGCCAGCCGGTCGCCGAGTGAGGCGAGCACCGGGCCGATCAAGCGTCGTTTGCGCTCGAGATCTTCCTCGTCGCCGAAGCGCACGCGAATTCCGTCCGCGAGCCGTGCTTCGAGTTGCCCGTATTTATCGTGGCTGAAATCCGTCAGCGGCTCGCCGGCGGCGGCGAGGATGCGCGCATCGTTCTGTAGCTGTGCCAGATCCGGATCCTCGATGAAACGGCCGGGCGGCGTATCTTCGACCCCGCGCGGCAAGTACGTGACCGCCGCCGCCGGACAGCCACGCTCGAGAACGCGCCGGAACGCGTCGATCGTCAGCGTCGCGCCGTCGTCGGTGCGCACACAGCCATCGGGCGCCCGTTCGATCACGTCGATGCGCACCGTCCCCGGCGGGACGCGATGGACGTACGCTTCCAGCACGTACGGGATCGCTTCCACGCGTCGGGCGATGCCGCCGGAATCGAGGAGCCAGATATTGCTGCGCACGCCGATCCGTGCGCGTGCCGCGACGTCGCTGCGCGCGACGTGGTGCAAGCCGTTCACCACTAGCCGGTACACTCGAAAATACGGTGCGTTGATGCCAAGCCACGCGCCGTACGCGAGGCCGAAGGCCGCGAAAATGCCCAGCGCCCAAAACCGCCGCATCCAAGCAAACAGCGATGGCTTGGAGCGCCGCAATAGAATCGGCTTCGATTTTTTCTTCTTCACGCTACGAAGCGCGCGATCGCTTCCGCCACGCCATCGTGTTCGACGTCACCCACCACCGCGTCCGCCTCCGCCCGCAATTCGGGCGGCGCCGAGCCCATCGCGACCGCGAAGCCCGCAGCGCGCAGCAACGGGATGTCGTTGTACGAATCGCCGATCGCAAGCACATCCTCCATGCCCAAGCCGTGCAACGCGGCAACCTCTCGTAGCGCCTCCCCTTTGTCGACGCGCGGATCGAGCAGCTCGAGCGCGC
>DHWK01000116.1:553-3200 GCA_002413145.1 bacterium UBP12_UBA5184 | reverse complement strand
GGCAGGATTGAGCTTCGTGCTGTCGCGTCCCGCAAACGCCTGGGGGAGCGACGCGACCACGATCGGCTCGGCGCCGGAGATGCGCGCATAGAGTTCGGCGAAGCGGTTTCGCGTTTCGACGTAGAAGTGGTCGCCCGCGTAAAACTGGATGTGATAGCCCGCAGCCTTCGCGACGTGGTACGCGCGCAACGCCGCTGCGTTGGCGAGCGGCACCTCGCGCACGAACCGCCCGCTGGCAGCCTCGGCGATGACGGCGCCTTGATAACAGACGACCGGCCCATCGATCTCCAATTGCCGCAGATACGGGAGTGCGCCGACGAACATCCGTCCGGTGACGATGGTCGCCCGCACGCCGCGTGCGCGTGCCGCGCGCACCGCCGCGACGACGCCGGGCCGAATCGGATGTAACGGTTTGAGCAGGGTGCCGTCGAGATCGAGCGCCAGCAGACGCGGCGGGCGGGCGGGTCTTCCGGCCGTCAATCGTCGCTTTCACGCAGTTCGGCGGTACGCGCGTGGGCGGGCAGGCCCTCGAACCTCGCGAGCGCTGCCAGCAACGGCGCGTCACGGCGCATCCGCTCGCGACTATTTTCGATCAGGGACATCGTTCGATAGAAGTCCGCCGTCCGCAAACCCGAGGAAAAACGGGCCGCCCCCGACGTCGGTAGCACGTGATTGCTTCCGGCCAGGTAGTCGCCCGCGGCAACCGGCGTCTCCGCTCCGACGAAGACCGCGCCGGCGCGACGCACGTGCGGTAAGAACGCCCAGGCATCGGCGACTTGCAACGAGAGATGCTCGGGCGCGAATCGGTCGATGACGTCGATGACCTCGTCGCGACCCTGCGCGTGGATCAGATAGGTTCCATCGCGCAGGACGCGCTCGACGATCTCGATGCGCCCGGTCGCCGTTGCGAACGGTCCCTCGAGCAAGGTCGCGATCCGCTCCAAGAGCCCGCGATCTTCGCTGACCGCGGCGACGCGGGCCAGCGCATCGTGCTCGGCTTGCGCGAGCAACTCGCCCGCGACGAGTTCGGCCCTCGCCGTACCGTCGGCGACGACGAGCACCTCCGACGGACCGGCGAGGCCATCGATCCCGCACGTTCCGAAGATTTGGCGCTTCGCCTCGGTGACCCAGACGTTTCCCGGCCCGACGATCTTGTCGACGCGCGCGACGGTCTCGGTGCCGTACGCCAGGGCTGCGATCGCTTGCGCTCCGCCGCATGCATACAGCTCGTCGACGCCGCACAGCGTCGCTGCAAAGAGCATCGCCGGGTCGGTAGACCCGTCGGGACGCGGCGGCGTCACGACGGCGATGCGCGCAACGCGCGCGACCTTCGCCGGGACGACGGTCATGATCAAGGAGGACGGCAGCCGCGCGTTACCGCCCGGAACGTACGCTCCGATCGCCCCAAACGGGCGCACCAAGAGCGCGCTCAAGGTTCCGTCCGCATCGCGGTGCTCCAGATCGCGCGGGCGCTGCATCTCGTGAAAACGGGTGACGCGGTCGTGCGCGAGCGCGAGACCGTCGGCAACCTCGGCCGGGAGCGCGCGCCGCGCGTCGTCGAGGCGCGGAAGGCTCACGCGCAAGACGGACTGCGACGCGTCGGCATAATCGAAGCGGCGCGTGTATTCGACGAGTGCCGCGTCCCCGCGCGCCCGCACCGCCGACAAAATCTCAGCGACGGCGCGCCCGACCTCGGGAGCCGCTTCCCAGCCGCCGGCATACAGACTCGCCAGCGCGCTGCGATCGGAGGCCTCGACGATCCTCATAGGCTCGTCAAAGCAGGGTCGAGCCGCTCGAGCAACGCCATGATCGCCGCATACTTCGCCCGAAAACGCACTTCATTGACGACGAAACGGGCCGTCGAGGAGCCAATTTCGGCGACGACGACGAGATCGTTCTCTTCGAGCGTCTTCCCGGTCGCCACCAAATCGACGATCAGATCGGCGAGCCCGACGATCGGGCTCAACTCGACGGCGCCGTGCAGCTTGACGATCTGCACCGGGAGATCGCGCTCGGCGAAATAGGCCTCGGCACTCTTCTCGAACTTCGTCGCAACGCGCAAGAATGTCGGGAGTTGTGCGCCCTCGTGGTAACGATCCGAGCGGCGGGCCGCGACGACGAGCCGGCACGCGCCGAATTGCAAATCGCTGAGCTCGCAGACGTGGCGCTCGGTTTCCCACAAGACGTCGGCGCCGACGATCCCGCAGTCGGCCGCGCCGAACTCGACGTACGCGGGGACGTCGGCGGGACGAATGAAGAGCACGCGCGTCCCGGCGGCGTCGAGGCTCGTCAACTTGCGACCGAGATTGGTGGGGACATCGATGCCGGCGGCCCTCAATCGCTCGACGGAGGGCTCGAATAGCATCCCCTTGGGAATCGCGATGGTCAGCGCCGACGGGGCGCTCACCACGAAACCTCGAGTTCTCGAATCTGGGCGCCGCGGGCGATTACGACGCGCGGGATGCGCTGCCGCTTGGCCTCCTCCAGCAGCTCCTTTTCGGAGCGGCGCTCGAAATCGATGCGCACGATCTTTCCGGCGGCGCGTTCGCGCGCCGCGATCAGGTCGGAGCCGCTGACCATAACGTCGACCGCCGGCGCCGCGCCGAAGTGATCGCTGTGGCGGCGCTCGAGCGCGAGCAGCAGCCGC
>DHWK01000116.1:0-493 GCA_002413145.1 bacterium UBP12_UBA5184 | reverse complement strand
AGCGCGAGCAGCAGCCGCTCGATCCCGGCCGACCAGCCGACGGCGCCGGCATTGAAGCCGAATTTCGGAAGGAGTTCGTCGTACCGTCCGCCGCCGCACAGCGAGAAGCCGACCTCGCCGACATAGCCTTCGAAGATAAACCCGGTATAGTACGAGAAATCGCGCAACAGGGCGAGGTCGACGTTGATGCGATCGGCGTAACCGAGATCGGCGCCGCGCTTGAGCAGGCGCGCCAGGTACTCGACCCCGGCGCGGCTGCGTTCCGAGGTACAGAAGCGCCGCACCGTATTGAGGACGTCGACGCGGCCGCGCATCAGCACCAAACGTGCGAGCTCATCAACCGAAGAGCGGTGTCCCATCGCGCTGAGCCGTTCGCGCAGCGCGACGACGTTACGCTCGGCGATCAGGCCCTTGCAGAGCGTGACCTGCGCGGGTTGGAGACCGAGCCCTTCCAAGACGCCGTCGACGATCGCCGCGTGGTTGACGTCGAAGA
>DHWK01000126.1:20752-22105 GCA_002413145.1 bacterium UBP12_UBA5184 | reverse complement strand
AGATGTGTATAAGAGACAGCCATCACGCGCTTCGATGCGAGCCAATTCAAATCACAGGTCGCGGCCGAGGTCGACGGCTTCGATCCGACCGACTATCTCAGCGACGTCAGGCGCTTGCGCCGCACCGATCGCTTCGCCCAGTTCTCGATTGCGGCGTCGAAGCTCGCCCTCGAGGACGCGGGCTACCGGATCGAAGACGGCGACGACGTCGGCGTGTGGATCGGTTCCGCGCTCGGCGGTTTGGCGTTTGCCGAAGAGCAACACGACCGCTATCATCTCCAAGGTTTGCGCGCCGTCAAGCCGCTCTTGGCGATCGCCGTCTTCGGCGGCAGCGCGACGACCAACGTCGCCCTCGAATTCGGCATCCGCGGTCCCAATATCGCGAATTCGAATTCGTGCGCCGCCGGTACGGTCGCGATCGGCGAGGCCTTTCGGGCGGTCGCGCGCGGCGAAGTGCGGGCGGCCCTCGCCGGTGGCGTCGAGGCGCCGCTCTCGCCCTTGGTTTTTGGCGCCTTCGCCCTGATCAATGCGATGTCGACGCGCAACGACGATCCGGGGCGCGCCAGTCGGCCATTCGACGCGGGCCGCGACGGCTTTGTGATGGCCGAAGGGGCCGGCGTCTTCATCCTCGAGCGTTACGACGACGCGCTCAGGCGCGACGCGCGCATCTACGGCGAAATCGCGGGATTCGGTCTGACGGGCGACGCGCACCACATGACGGTTCCGCTCCCCGACGGCTCGAGTTCGGCGCGCGCCGTCGCGGCGGCGCTCGCCGAAGCGGGCGTCGCGCCGGACGAGATCGAGCTGGTGGACGCACACGGCTCGTCGAGCCCGCTGAACGATCGAACCGAAACGATCGCCTATAAGCGCGTCTTCGGAGAGCGGGCGACGCGCATACCGATCGCCGCGACGAAGGGCCAGCACGGACACGCGCTCGGCGCGACCGGCGTATGGGAGGCGGCGCTGACGCTGCTCGCAATGCGGCACGAGACGATTCCGCCGATCGTGAATCTCGAACGAGCCGATCCGGATTGCGATCTCGATCTGTCGCGCGCGGCCCGCTCGGCCCGGCCGCGAGTCGCCGTCTCGAATTCCTCGGGCTTCGGCGGGATCAACGCTGCGCTGGTGCTCCGCGCCCCGTCGCCGTAGGCGTGCCGCCTTAAGCGGCGAGTGGGATCGCTTCGAGGGCCGCGCGCTGGTTCAGAAAATCGGCCTCGAGCCCGCAGTCCTGGCAGCGGGCGAGAAGGCCGAACGCGGCCTCGTACGGTTCGTCGTGGACGCGGTCGCAGGCGGGGCAGTGGTAGAGCATCATCGAGTACCTCCTGCGCCCATCTTCTCAGTCGACTGTGCCAC
>DHWK01000126.1:20548-20715 GCA_002413145.1 bacterium UBP12_UBA5184 | reverse complement strand
ACCCAAGCGAGCGGGACGAGATAACCGAGCAGCCCGGCTGCGCTGACCAGGAAAAAGTACGCGACCCCGCGCGCCGCGACCGTCGCCTCGTGCCCCGCCCGCCCAAAGTCTCGCGCCAGCGCGAACGCGGCGGGGAGGGGGAGGGCCACCAGAATAACGACGCTGAG
>DHWK01000126.1:17373-20418 GCA_002413145.1 bacterium UBP12_UBA5184 | reverse complement strand
ACGCTGAGCGGTGCGCCGGCCGCGTACGCGATCGTCAACCCGGCATAGACGACGATGAGCGCCGCCTCTCCGAGCGGCACGATCGACGAGCGCCCGAAGCGCACCAGCAGATTGCGCTTGGCGCCCAGCGCGTCGGCCTCGACGTCGGGCGCCTCGACCGCCAGCATCATGGCGAACATCGCTGCGGCGCCGGGCAGCGTCGCAGCGAGCGAGAGTGGCGTCAAGGAGCGGCCTTGCGCGACATACGCGCACAGCGGCAGGAGAACCCCGAGGATCAGCGCCGTATCGAGCTCGCCGAGGCCGAGCGCCAGAAATCGCGGCCACGCCGAATACGACCACGCGCATATGTAGATAAGAAAGGCTAGGACGGACGCAGCCGTATGTCCCGTGAGAACGAAGAGGCTGGCGATGCCGGCGAAGCCGAGTAGTTTTGCGGCGACGGCGGCGCTGATGGCGACGCGCGGCGATAAAGTGCCGGCGATCAATACGCCGCTGCCTCCCGAAAACGGTGTGCGTTCCGCGTGCGCGTCGGCGCTGCGGTCGAAATACTCGTTTGCGTAGTGGGTCATCAGCTGGAACGCGCCGACGGTCAACTGCACGGCGAGCCAGGCGCGCCAGTCGAGCGGCGCGTCCGAGACGTAAGCCGCGAGCGACGTCCCCAATCCGACCGCGGCGGCGCCGCCCACCAAGAACAGCGGACGGGAGAGTCGGACGAATGCGGCGGTCCGGCGCACGCCCCCGATTTTGCTCGCGGCGGAGGACCGCCCCCGCGCGAAGGGCAAAAAGAACTTTCGCATCTCAAAAACGCGGGAGGACGAACGCTGATCCTAGCACGGCGCACGACCGAACGGGGCCGGCCCAAGGTGCAGTCCGTCGACCGGACGCTCGACGTCCTCGAGGCACTCGCGACGCGCCGCAGCGCGACCGGCATCAGCGAACTCGCGCAAGTCGTCGGTCTGCACGTGAGCACGGTCCACCGCTTGCTCGCGACGCTGGTCGATCGCGGCTATGTCCGCCAAGATCCCGAGAGTTCGAAGTATCATTTGGGATCGCGCATCTTCACGCTCTCGAGCGCCGCCGACGTGCACCTCGATTTGCGGCTGGTTGCGCGTCCGTATCTGGAGCGGATGATGAGGCACTCGGGTGAGACCGCGAACTTGGTCGCCGCGGGCGAAAGCGAGGTCATCTATCTCGACCAAGTTGCGAGCATGCATTTGGTCAAGATGTTCACGGCGCCGGGGATGCGCGTGCCGTTTTATTGCACCGGCACCGGCAAGGCTATCCTTGCTTTCAAGCCGGCGAATTTTGTGGAAAACGCGCTGCAGGGTCCCTTCAAGCGCTACACGGCCCGGACGCTCACCAGCCGCGCTGCGATCGAAAAAGAGCTCGCCGGGATCCGGCGACTCGGCTATTCGGTCGATAACGAAGAGATGGAAGAAGGCGTGCGTTGCCTGGCAGTTCCGATCTTCGATCGGCGCCGCAACGTTATCGGCGCGCTTTCGGTTTCCGGCCCGACGACGCGCATGACGCCGGATCGCGTCGAGCGGCTGGCGCCGACCGCGCGCGCGATCGCCGAAGAACTTTCGCGCCAACTCGGCTTCGAGGCCGACTCACCAATAACGTAACGCGTCGCCGAAGAGGCGCTCGAGTTCGGGCCCTCCGATCTCACACGGTGCGTTGGCCAGCAGCCGTTTTTGGGGCACCGCACCGTCGCGCAGCGCGCCGACGTCGTCGCGCGAAAAACCGACGCCGCCGACGCCGTTCGGCATCGCGGTCGCGCGCATCAAGGCCTCGATACGTTCGGCCAAGACCTCGCCCGCCTCGGCGGGTCCGGCGTCGCGCGGATCCGCGCCGAGAAATGCCGCTGCCTCGAGGTGGCGTTTTGGATCGGTCGGCGCGGTGAACCGGACGACCGCCGGCGTGTTGAGGATGACCGCCATCCCGTGTGGCGCGAGCGGATGCTCGGGGGGATAGTCCGGTGGGTGGTAATCGCGTACTAAGCCGCCGACGGCATAGGCCATCGCGTGCGGAACGTGCACGCCGGCGTTGCCGAATCCAATGCCCGCGAGCGTCGCCGCGAACATCATCCGTTCGCGAGCCTCGCCGTCGGAGGCGTCGCCGACGGCACGTACGATGTAGCGGCCGAGGATGCGTAACGCTTCGGCACAGGCGATATCGCTGAAGGGATTGGCGCCCTGGGACATCGGACGCGGGCTCGCCGATTTCTTGCGCCGCGTGTATGGCAACGCGGTGTAACTCTCGAGTGCGTGGGAGAGCACGTCGAAGCCGCTGCACGCGACGACCATCTTCGGGAGGGTGAGCGTGCAATCGGGATCGACGAGCGCGAGGCTCGGACGCAGCCGCTTGGAAGCGATTCCGGTCTTCGCGCCGCGCTCGAGATAATCGAAGATCGCGATGCCGGTGACCTCCGAGCCGGTCCCCGACGTTGTCGGACAGGCGATGTGTGGCCGCAGCGGGCCGGGGACGGGCTTTCCCTGGCCGAGCGGCGCGTTGACGTAGGTCGCGAAATCATCCGGGTAGGTCGAGTACAGGTTGGCGGCCTTGCAGGTATCGATGACCGAGCCGCCGCCCACCGAGACGTAGCCGTCGAAGCTCCCCTGGCGCGCAAACTCGGCGGCAAGCCGAAATGAGGCGTCGCTCGGTTCGATCTGCGTCTCGTCGAAGACGGCGACGTCGACGCCGCTCGCGCGCAGCGAACCGAGGACGCTCGCGAACGGCTCGAGCGCGGCGACTCGTCGGTCGCTGAACAGCGCGACGCGCGACATCCCGAGATCCTTCGCGTGCGAGCCGGCTTCACGCACCACGCCGCTTCCGTACGCGAGGCGCGCGGCGTCGACTTCGAACGCCCTATCGCCGCCCGCGACGAACTCGTATCCCTGACAACAAAGCATCGCACGCGGGATTCGCCGAAGGTTCCGTCGCGACCGCTCGCGTAGCCGCAGCATCGCATGTTGCTTGGCGCGATCGACGTCGGAACCAATTCGATCCATCTGATCGTCGTCGAGATGGACCCGCGCTTCGGCA
>DHWK01000126.1:16990-17343 GCA_002413145.1 bacterium UBP12_UBA5184 | reverse complement strand
CGTCCAGGACGGTGCTCAAAGCGCGTGAGATGGTACGCCTCGGTGGCGGCGCGGCGCTCCTGCGCGGCCACTTGAGCAAGAAGGCGATTCAGCGGGGCATCCTCGCGATCTCAAAGTTTGCCGAGGCGGCGCGAGCTGCGGGCGCGGCCGATATCCGGGCGGTGGCAACCTCGGCCGTCCGCGAAGCATCGAATCGCGACGAATTCTTAGCTGCGGTACGCGCTTCGAGCGGCGTCGCGATCGAGGTGCTCTCCGAGACGGAAGAGGCACGCTTGATCCATCTCGGGGTCACGCGCGGCTATCCGTTGGGCGACCGCGTCGCCTGCATATTGGACATCGGCGGCGGCTCGACC
>DHWK01000126.1:16526-16857 GCA_002413145.1 bacterium UBP12_UBA5184 | reverse complement strand
GACATCGGCGGCGGCTCGACCGAATTCATCGTCGGCGACATACACCGGCCGTTTCTGCTCCAGAGTCTCAAACTCGGGAGCTTGCGTCTTTACGACCAATTCCTGGGCGATCCGCAGGCCGGCGCGCTCGGGTACAAGGCGATGGAGCGCCACATCCGCGAGCTGCTGGAAGGGCCGGCGGATCGGCTCCGCGAGTACGCCTGCGACGTCATGCTCGGAACGTCGGGGACGATCATGGGGCTCGCCGCCGTCGATGCGGCGAGTGCGGGCGGCGTCGCGCAACGCATGCACGGCTACGTCCTCCGCCTCGAGCGGCTGCGCGAACTGCAGC
>DHWK01000126.1:15743-16340 GCA_002413145.1 bacterium UBP12_UBA5184 | reverse complement strand
GCGGTGGCGCGGAAGCTCGACGATCAGCAGATGCGTCGTTTCGACGCCGTGCACGAGTTGGCCGACCGCTTCGGCGGCGGAACGGTGCACGAGAACCAGGTGGCGGCGCTCTGCCTGCAGCTCTTCGACGGCTTGCGCGAACTGCACGGCTTCGAACCGGCCGAGCGCGACGTGCTCTTCGCAGCGGCTCTGCTGCACGACGTCGGACGCTCGATCGCAACCAGCGCTCACCACAAGCATGGCGCGTATATCGTGCGCAACGCAGGGCTAGCCGGCTGGCGGCCGGAGGAGGCCGGCTTGATCGCCGATCTCGTGCGCTACCATCGCAAATCGCTGCCGAAGCCGGCCCATCCGGAGTGGATCGCGGCCTCGCCCGAGACGCGCCGGAAAATCCTCGGTCTCGGTGCGATTCTGCGCCTCGCCGACGGGCTCGATCGCCGCCATCTCGGCGTGGTCGGCTCGGTCGAACCGCGTTTGGAAACGGGCGCGCTGCGGTTACTCGTCGATGCCCAGCAGGACGCCGCGCCGGAGATCGAAGGGATGCTCTTCAAAAGCGACCTCTTCGGGCGGGCCTTCAACCTGGAGCTCCGCGCCGAA
>DHWK01000126.1:10803-15606 GCA_002413145.1 bacterium UBP12_UBA5184 | reverse complement strand
CCTCCAGGCCGTCGCGGCGTGGATCGCCGGCGGCGAGGTTCGCGAGCAACGTCGCGTACGTACGGGCGAACGCGTCGCCGTCGGAAATCGTACCCAGCTTCTCTTGTCCGACCGCAAGCAGATCGAGTGCGTCCTTCGCTTCCGCAGCGAGCAGACAACGAAAGAACTCGAGGTTGTAGCGCAACCGCTTCAGTCCGACTCGCAACGCGTGCAGCTCTTCGCCGCGACTGCGTTCGAACGCCGAGTCGCCACCCTCGCGAACGCGGCGGAGCTCCTTGAGCAGCGTGCGGCGGACGCGTTTACCGAGCTTCCGCGCCATCCTCGTCCTTCAAAAGCGAGAAAAAACCGGCCCGATCGAATTGCGAAAGTTCGACCGCGAACTTGGCGAGCGCGCGGCGGCGTTCGACGCCGATCGCGTCGATCGCGTAGACGATCCCGGGCGTCTCCGCGACGGTCGCCCCGCCGAGCGCCGCGCGCAACGCCGCGAGATGGACGTCGGCATCCCGGACCGCTCCCAGGCGCCGGCCGACCCGACGCGCCGCCCGCGCGAAGGCGCGCAACGGTTTGCTCGGGAGCGCGTCAGCGAACGTCTCTTGGGCGGTGCGCAGGCGCCGCATTGCGACGCGCATATCGTGCGTCGCCTTGACGTCCTCGCCGCCGAGAACGGCCGGGGCATCGGCAAGCGCCGCTTGCAGCAGGCCCCGCAAGACGGTGCTAGCCGCTCGGCCGAGCGGTTCCTGCGGGGCGAGGGATTCAAAGCGCGGTGCTTTCGCCAAAGTTGCCGAGTCCGAGGATTGTCTCGAGTGAGCAGGGGGCTTCGGCCTGCGTGAACCTAATCTTGTGGGCGTGCTCGCCGAGGCCCCGCTCCACGCTAAGAAAATCTTGGTCGTCGACGACGAGTCGGCGATCTTGCAAACGTTGCGTTTCAATCTCGAGCGCAACGGTTACCAGGTTGCGACTGCCGGCGACGGCCGATCGGCGATCGCCCTGGCTGCGCGAGAGCAGCCCGACCTCATTATCATGGATATTATGTTGCCCGTCCTGGATGGAATCGAGGCCTGCAAGGAAATCCGGCGGACCAGCGGCGTCCCGATCATCATGCTGACCGCGAAGGATCAAGAGATCGACAAGGTGCTCGCGCTCGAACTCGGCGCCGACGACTACGTGACGAAGCCATTTTCGCTCCACGAGTTTCTGGCCCGCGTGAAAGCACGCTTGAGGCGAGCTGGGGAGAGCGGCGATCAGAGGGCGAGCGAGGCGATCGCCGCCGGCGACATCGTGTTGGATCCCGCCCGTCAGTCGCTGATCGTTCGCGGCCATTGGGTCGCACTCGCGCCGAAGGAATTCAGCCTCCTGCACGTGTTGATGGAGAATCGTGGCCGCGTCGTGACTCGGCAGACGCTGCTCGACAAGGTTTGGGGCTACGATTTCGAAGGCGAGCACCAAACGATTAGCGTGCACGTCCGCTGGCTGCGCGAAAAGATCGAAATCGACCCGAACAATCCGCGCCACATCCTCACCGTGCGCGGTCGCGGTTACATGTTTGCCTCCGGTGGCCGCAATCAAGCGGGACAGGCTCCGCAAGATTGACGGTCGTCCCGGGTGAGTTGATGTCGATCGTCCTCGGCCTGGCGATCGGCTTCACGCTCGCACGGCTTCCGCGCCGGGGGCGGCGCGAGTCCGAGATTGCGGCCGCGCAGCCGCGGGGCAATGAGGCCGATCCGCGCTTCGAACAACTCCTACGGTCGTTGCGCGTCGGCGTGGTGCTGCTCGATGCCAATGGCCGGATTGCGACCATCAACCCTGCGGCCGCCGCCATCTTCTCACTCGAAGCGCGAAACGTCGTCGGCCGTTCGCTGATCGAGGCCGTCCCGTCGATCGAACTCGACCGCCGCGCCCAAGCGGCGCTCGAAGGACACTCCTCGCGCGCGCAACTTTCGATCGTCCTGGCCGGCAAGCCGCGCGTTTTGACCGTCGCATCGCTGCCGATCGAGAGCGGCGGCGCGTTCCTGATCGCAGCGGATGAGACGCGGCTGCACGAACTCCAACGGATGCGCAGCGATTTCGTCGCCAACGTCTCGCACGAACTCCGCACCCCGCTCTCCTCGATCAATTTGATGATCGAGACGATCCTGAGCACCGACCACGACGAGGAGGCGCTGCGAATCTTTCTACCGCGGGTCAAACAAGAAGTCGACCGGATGGTGCAACTGGTGGCCGATTTGCTCGACCTGGCGCAAGTCGAAAGCGGCCGGTTGCGGCTGCGTTCGGAAGAGGTCGACCTGGCCGCCGTCGCGGCGCACATCTTGGATACATTCGAGCCGCGTGCGGCTCAAGCGGGCGTGGCGCTGCGCTTCTCGGGAGAGCCCGCCCCGCTGCGCGGAGACCCGGAACGGCTCGCGCAAGTCGTCGTCAATTTGGTCGATAACGCGCTGCGCAATACGCCTTCCGGCGGCTCCATCGACCTCGAGGTTCGGCATGAGGGCGATACCGCCACCTTGCGCGTCAGGGACACCGGCGTCGGCATCCCATACTCCGATCTGCCGCACGTCTTCGAACGCTTTTACGTCGTCGATCGCTCGCGCGCCCGCGGTTCGAGCGGGACGGGCCTCGGACTCTCGATCGTCAAGCACATCGTCGAAGCCCACGCCGGCCAGGCGAGCGCGCAATCCGAGCTCGGCCACGGTGCGACGTTCACCTGTGAGTTCCCGATTGCGGCCGCGACGGGCTGAAAGGCAAAGAAGCTTAAGGTTCCCTTAAGCTTCCCTTAAGCACCGCTTATCTTCGGATTGGCAGCATGGTGAGGCTTTGAGCGAGGCTGCCTCTGCTGCCGTCGAACGTCCGGTGACCGTCTCGTTTGGGGGGCCTGCCATCGCCGGCGCCGACGGCCGGCAACGCGCGTCGCGCGAGACCGAGACTTCCGCGGTCAAGATGGCGACCGAAGACCTCAACGTGTACTACGGCCAGTTCCACGCAATCAAGCACGTCACGCTCTCGTTTCCAAATCGGCGCGTTAGCGCGCTCATCGGACCGTCGGGTTGCGGAAAATCGACCTACCTCCGCGCGCTCAACCGGATGCACGACCTCGTCCTCGGCGCGCGCGTCGAGGGTCGCGTGACCCTCGATGGGATCGACATCTACGGCTACCACATCGATCCCGTGGACATCCGGCAACGCATCGGGATGGTTTTTCAGCGCCCCAACCCGTTTCCAAAATCGGTCTTTGAAAACGTCGTCTTCGGACCGAAAATCCATGGCGAGCGACGGCGCCACGTGCTGATGGACGTTTGCGAGCGGAGCCTGCAAAAGGCGGCGCTGTGGGACGAAGTCAAGGATCGCCTGCAGGCGTCAGCGCTCGGATTGTCCGGCGGCCAGCAGCAGCGTTTGTGCATCGCGCGCCAACTCGCCGTGGAGCCCGAAGTCATTCTGATGGACGAGCCGGCCTCGGCGCTCGATCCCCTCGCGACGGCGAAGATCGAGGACCTAATCTTCTCGCTGCGGCGCGAGTACGCGGTCGTGATCGTTACTCATTCGATGCAGCAGGCGGCGCGGGTCTCCGACTTCACCTCGTTCTTCCTGCTCGGCGAGATGATCGAAACGGCTCCGACGACGGAGATCTTCACGCACCCGGGCGATCGGCGGACGGAGGACTACATCACCGGTCGCTTCGGCTAGTCCGCAGGATCGATGACGATCCTTAAGGCGTGCTAAGGCAGGCTTAAACTGCCCTTCACGCTCGTCGCCTATGCTGGTCCCGTTCTTTGCTCGGTCACGAAAGGAAATCTCACCAACCGATGAAGCGCATACACCTTCTAGGCTTCGCTGCGACCCTCGCCGGACTGCTCGCCGTCCCAGCATTCGCGGCGACGCAGATCACCGGCGCGGGTGCGACCTTCCCATATCCCTTCTTTTCTAAGGCCTTTTACGAATACACGAAGACTCATCCAGACGTCACCGTAAACTACCAATCGATCGGGAGCGGCGGCGGGATACAACAGTTTACGGCAAAGACCGTCGATTTCGGAGCTTCAGACGTTCCCATGAACGCCGAGGAATTGAAGCGGGCGGAGTCCGGCGGACGGGTGATCCAATTCCCTACGACGCTGGGAGGCGAGGCGATCACGTATAACCTGCCGAGCGCGATCAAAGGCGGCTTGCGCCTGACGCGCGCGGCCCTTGCAGACATCTATCTCGGCAAGATCGCGAAATGGAACGACCCGCAGCTGACCAAAGGGAATCTCAAGGCGAACCTTCCCGACATGCCGATCGTCGTCGTCCACCGTTCCGATGGTTCCGGGACGACCCATATCTTCACCGACTTCCTCAGTCACGTCTCGAGCGATTGGAAAACCAAAGTCGGGACCGGCAAGAGCGTCGAGTGGCCCGCGGCCAGCAGCGTCGGCGGTAAGGGCAACGAAGGCGTCGCGGGGCAAGTCCGTCAAACGCCGGGCGCGATCGGCTACGTCGAGTTGGCTTACGCTATCGAGAACAAGATGACGCAGGCGATGCTCGAAAACCGGAGCGGCAAGTGGCTCCTCTGCACCGCCAACGGAACCAGAGCCGCGGCGGCGAGCCGGTCCTCGATATCGCCGACCGCATTTTCAATCGTCGACGCGAGCGGTGCGGACGCGTGGCCGATATCGGGTTTTTCGTGGGGGATGGTCTACGAATCACCGAGCGACAAAACGCGCGCCAAGCTCGTGCGTGACGCGCTCGAATGGCTGGTCACCGACGGCCAGCCGATTGCCGGCACGCTGAACTACGTTCCGTTACCGCCGCGAATTTCGGAGTACGCAAAGAGGC
>DHWK01000126.1:10150-10761 GCA_002413145.1 bacterium UBP12_UBA5184 | reverse complement strand
GGTACGCAAAGAGGCAGCTCGAGCGCATGAAGGTCTAAGCCGTTGTCGAGTGGACTCGGGTTTGACAGAGGACTGAAGCGGGCGCGGCAGGCCGACCGCGCGTTCGTGCTCGCCGTTTACCTTTCGAGCGGCCTATTCGTACTGATCGTCCTCGGTCTGTTTATCGAACTCGCGTCGGGTTCGTGGCTCGCGCTGCGAACCTTCGGTCTCTCTTTTCTCTGGACGAGCCATTGGAATCCGGTAACCAACAGGTTCGGAGCTCTGCCCCTGATTTACGGGACGGTCGTCAGTTCGTCCATCGGGATCGTCTTGGCCGGCATCGTAGGCATCTTCGCCGCCGCCTACCTAGCCGATTTTGCGAGCCGCCTCTTGGCCCAACCGTTGGCCTTCATGATCGAGATGCTTGCAGCCGTGCCGAGCGTCGTTTTCGGCCTTTGGGGACTTTTCGTGCTGGCGCCCGTCATGCGCAACTACGTCGATCCTTTCTTGCATGAGAAGTTCGGTTTCTTACCGATTTTCCAGGGTACGATCTACGGAACATCGCTGCTGACCGCGGGCGTCATTTTGGCGATTATGATCGTTCCGACGGTTACCGCGATCTCGCGAGACGT
>DHWK01000126.1:5712-10058 GCA_002413145.1 bacterium UBP12_UBA5184 | reverse complement strand
GCGTTGGGAGACGATGTGGAAGGTCGTCTTGCCGGCCGCCCGGACGGGGATCTTCGGCGCTTTGATTTTAGCTCTCGGACGCGCGCTCGGCGAAACGATCGCCGTTACGATGGTGATCGGCAATCGTCCCGCGATCTCGGCCTCGCTTTTCGCACCTGCCTACTCGTTGCCAAGCGTGATCGCGAATGAATTCACCGAGGCGACGACGGACGTGTACCTCAGCGCTCTGATCGAATTGGGGCTCGTGTTGTTCGTCGTAAGCATGATCGTCAACGGGTTCGCGCGTTTCCTGACCCTGACGGTCATGCGACCGGCAGGCAGCCGCTGAGGATGACGGGCGCCGCTTCCCTCGGGCCGGAGGGCGCCGTCGCGCCGCGGCGCAGTAACCGCGCGGTCCGGCGCTTCTGGAGCGCCGTCGGCGTCTTCGCCGCGGCGCTCTGCTCGGGGATCGCCGCCTCGACGCTGATCGTCATCATCGGCTATGTCATCACGCAGGGGATAGCGGCGATCAACCTCCCGTTTTTTCTCGAGGTTCCGCGCCCGGTGGGGATGACCGGTGGCGGCGTTGCCAACGGGATCGTCGGCAGCGCGATCATGGTCGCGATCGCGGCGCTATTGGCGACGCCGGTGGGCGTCCTGACCGGAATATACCTGGCGCTTTTTGGTCGGGGCGCTGCGGCTGAAGGCATTCGCTTCTTGGCCGACGTCCTCTCGGGCGTCCCCAGCATCGCGATCGGGCTCTTCGCCTACACCGTCTTCGTCGCGCCCTTTAAGCATTTTTCCGCGCTCTCAGCGTCGATTGCATTCGCGATTCTCATGCTGCCCATCATCATTCGCACCGCGGAAGAAGCGTTGAGGAGCCTCCCGTCGACCATTCGCGAGGGTGCTTTGGCGCTCGGGATGTCGCTCTATTCCGCGACGGTGAAGGTGATCTTACCGGCGGCGCGGCCGGCCATCGTAACGGGACTGCTGCTCGCCGTCGCGCGCGTCACCGGCGAGACCGCTCCCCTCTTGTTCACGGCGTTCGGCAGCCAGTTCTGGGAGCTCAATCCGACCAATCCCATGGCCGAACTTTCGCTCCAAGTCTTCACGTACGCCATTTCGCCCTACGACGATTGGCATCGGCAGGCGTGGGCGGGAGCGCTGGTTCTCATCAGCGTCGTGTTCTTGATCAACGTTTTCACGCGCGTCGCTTTGCGCACGCCGACCGGCCGCTGAAGCGCGGAGGATGACGCAAATGGCCGTGCGTGCTGATTTGGTCGAGGCGCCAAAGACCGTCCTCGTCATGGAAGAGCTGACGGCATACTACGGCAAACGCATGGCGATCGAAGGCGTGAATTTGGCTTTTCCGAGCAAGGCGATTACCGCGCTCATCGGTCCCTCGGGATGCGGCAAGACGACGCTCTTGCGTTGTCTGAATCGCATCCATGAAGCCGCCGGCAACGGACGCGTCAGCGGACGCGTCTTACTCGATGGCCGAGACATCTACGCGTCCGAAGTCAATCCGGTCGCGGTTCGGCGTCGCATCGGGATGGTTTTCCAACGCGCCAACCCCTTTCCGACGATGTCGATCGGCGAGGATGTCGTTTCCGGATTGCGCTATGCCGGCGGGGTGCGATCGAAGGCGCGTCTCCGCGAAGCCGCCGAACGCGTCTTGCGGTTGGCATTCCTTTGGGATGAGGTCAAGGATAAACTGAACCATCCGGGGACGTCGCTCTCCGGAGGCCAGCAGCAGCGGCTGTGCATCGCGCGCGCCCTGGCGACCGACCCCGAGGTGCTGCTCATGGATGAGGCGACGTCCGCGCTCGACCCGATCGCTACCGCGCAGATCGAAGAGCTGATGATCTCGCTCTCAGGCCATTACACCATCGTCGCGGTCAGTCACAACATGCAGCAAGCCGCGCGCGTATCTACCCACACGGCCTTTATGCTGGCCGGTGCGGAGCGCATCGGGCGCCTGATCGAGTTCGGCGAAACCAATCAGGTTTTCACCCGGCCGCGCGAGCGGCAGACCGAGGACTATATTACCGGACGCTTTGGATAGCTGCAAAGGGAAGGAGGGGGAGTCCACTGCCCGTATGCCGTTAACGTATGAATCGCGCTTTTAATCGCGACCTCGCCGCCGAACTGGACGCGCTCCGCTCGGCCGGAACCTACAAGCGTCTCCGCCACCTGACGACGCCGATGGACGCGCGCGTCCATATGGAAGAGGCGGGCGACGTCATCGTCCTCTCCAGCAACAATTATTTAGGTCTCGCCGACCATCCCGAGGTCATCGCCGCCGGCATCGAGGGACTGCGACGCTACGGCGCCGGGACGGCATCGGTGCGCTTTATTTGCGGCACCCTCGACATCCACCGGCGCCTCGAGGAGAAGATCGCCGCGTTCTTCGGCTTCGAAGCCGCGCTGACGTACGTCTCGTGCTGGACCGCGAACGAGGGACTCTTGCCGACCATCGGGGTGGGCGGGACGACGCTCGTCTCCGACGAGCTCAACCACGCGTCGATCATCGACGGTTGCCGTCTGGCGGCCGCGAAGAAAGTTCGCTTCAGGCACGCCGACATCGGCGACCTCGAGCGGCGCCTGCAAGAGGCGGAGGGTCGCGCGTTCATCGTCAGCGATGGCGTGTTCTCGATGGAAGGCGACGCAGCCAAGCTTCCGGAGATCGTCGCCCTCGCGGAGCGCTACGACGCCGTGACGGTTGTCGACGACAGCCACGGATCCGGGGTGATGGGCGCGACGGGCCGCGGCACGATCGAGCACTTCGGGCTCGGCGGAAAAATCGATATCCTAACCGGGACGCTGGGGAAAGCGCTGGGGGGAGCAGCCGGCGGGTTCGTCGCCGGCAGCCGGGCTCTGGTCGAGATGCTCGTTCAGCGTTCGCGCACGCAGTTATTCTCCAACGCGCTGCCGGCGACGGTAGCGGCGAGCGCGTTGCGTGCGATCGAAGTCTTGGAAGCTCAGCCCGAGTTGCTCGCTAAGCAGCGCGAGAACGTCGCCTATTTTCGGGCCGGACTCGAAGGCTTGGGGTTCCGGCCCCTGGCGGGGCCGAGCGCGATCATCCCGATCATCGTTGGCCAGACGGACTTCGCAATCGCGATGAGCGATCGCTTGTTGCGCGAGGGCGTCTTTGTGACGGGCTTCGGATACCCGGTCGTTCCGGAAGGATCGGCGCGCATCCGCGTGCAGATGAGCGCGGCACTCGAGCGAACGGATCTCGATCGTGCCCTCGCTGCTTTTGCGAAGGTTGGCCGCGACGTCGGACTGATCGCTCCAGCGGCATCGTGATCGACGAGCTGGCGCGCTATCGCCGCCGGGTGTGGTTCGGCGCCGGCGCGTATGCGGCCATTTACTTCCTGCTCGACTTCGACCGGTATCGAACTTATAGCACGAACTCGGACTTCGCGGGAATCTTTGGGATGGTCTCGGACCGTTCCGGGCTCTTGCGCAATGCGATGGAGGGCGGCAGCCATTTCGGCATACACTTCTCGCCCCTCTACGACATCGCGATGCCGTTGGTGGTCCTGTTTTCGTCGCCGCTGCCGTTGCTGGTGCTGCAAGCGGGCGCCGGAGCGCTCGTAGCGCCGGGGCTCTACGAACTCGGCCGGCGATCGTTGTCGCCGCGCTGGGCCTTCGCCGTCGCGGCTCTGGCCTTCGTATACCCGCCGCTCGCAGGGGTTATTTTCGGCGATCCATACGAGACGATCTTTGCACCGGCGCTGACGGTCTGGTTGTTCGTCGCGGTCGTTTACCGAAGATGGGCGTTCGCCGCCCTCCTCGCGGCCCTTACGCTCGCGGTTAAGGAGGATCAAGCGCTCATCTTGATGTGGGCGTCGTTGCTGGCGTTCGTTGCCGCGCGCCGCGAAAAGGATCTGGGACTGCAACGTTTCGCCGCCGGCGTGGCGCTGGTTTCGGCGCTCGTGCTCGCGGCGTTCTTGTTCGCAATCCGGCCCGCGTTCGCCGCCGGCGACGGATGGTTTGCGTTCGACCGAACGTGGCAGGCGCGGGTCGAGGATACGTCGCCCGGGTTGTCGTTGCTTGGCCGGCTCGGCTATCTGGCCGAGGCATTCGTTCCCCTCGCGTTGCTGCCGTTCTTCGCTCCGGCCGCTCTCCTCTTCGCCGCGATTCCGCTGCTCGAAGTCGTCGTTCCGCGCAACGCGTGGATGTGGACGATGGGCCAGCACTATGCGGGCGTCTGGGTCGGTTACGTATTGGTCGCAACGGTGTACGGCGCGGCGGCGACGTTTCGAAGGTCGCCGACGCGGGGACGAAACCTCGTCGTCGCGGCGCTCGCGCTCTGCGCGGCGAATCTCGCCTTCGCGAGCCCGACGCACTGGCGGGGCTTC
>DHWK01000126.1:3042-5679 GCA_002413145.1 bacterium UBP12_UBA5184 | reverse complement strand
AGGCGGGTCTTCGTCCACGTCCCCACGCCGCATTTTCGGTTGCTGGACGGATTGCTGGCGGCGCGGCTACCCGGCACCGGATCGATCGGCTTTCAGGATGAGGTGTACGGCCACATGGTCAACCGGGCGGGAAGCCAACAGGGGCTCGCCCATTCGCCGCGCTTTGCCTTGGTCGATACGACGCTCGCCTGGTCCGCGACCGGGAAGATCATGCAGGCGCAAATTGCCCAGCGCCGCTACGGCGAGTATACGCCCGTTTGGCGGCGAGACGGCATCGTCTTGTACGAGCGCCGCTAAACTCGCCAAGCGTCGGCAGGCCCTGCCGGGCATCGGTGGCGAACGGGGCGGCTTCGCGTTACGTTACCAGCAGGCCGCGCCGCCTCACCTCGCCGGCCCATGTCGTCCACTTCGTCCTTCAGGAGCTTTCTCGCAGATGACCGTCTCGCGAATACCAATCGTCCTCGCACTCGCGTTCGCAGCGAACGCAACGCTGGCCGCGGCCGCCGACGTCGCGTTCGTCGGGCCGCCGGGTTGGAGCCACGTCGGCCAACAATCGCCCGATCAAACGCGCACCTTCGACCAGTGGAAACTGGGCGGCGGCGGCGGTGATCCGGCGCAGACGGTCACGTTCATCAGCGATAGTACGTCGTCGTATACCGACACGCTCGCATTGATCAAGAAAAATTTCGCCGACAACCACATCAAGGCTAGCGCCGACGACGATATGGCTTGTCACGGGCAGCAAGCCCACGTCATCCAATTCAGCAGCGGACCCGAAGGCAAAGAGATCATCATCAGGCGCATTCTGGTGCCACAGGGACCGAAAGGCCTGGTCACGATCACCTACGCCCGCGCGAAGGACGATCCCGACGACGCGGACGTGCAGAAATCGATCGCAACATTCTGCAAAGCCACGAGCTGACCGGAGCCTCGGCCGGCGAGCGAAGGTTGGCCAAGACGGGTTAGCGGGCGACTTTTGTCTGGGGGCGCGCTCTTTTGAAGAGGAGAGGCGCGGGCGTCATTGGTAGCCTTCGACTTGCCATGGCACAGAATTCTCAATCCGACAAGAAATTTCGTCTCCTCGACGATCGCGGCGAGCTGATCAGCGAACTGCCCGTTTTCGCGGGAGCGCTCGGCTTCGAAGTCGTGGACGTGCGACATCTCTTGGACAAAGCCGGCTATTGTACGTTCGACCCGAGTTTCGGAAGCACCGCGAGTTGCCGCTCGACCATCACCTACATCGATGGCGACAAAGGCATCTTGCTGCACCGCGGTTACCCGATCGATCAGCTTGCCGAGAAGTCGACGTACCTCGAGGTTGCGTTTCTGTTGCTCTTCGGCGACCTGCCCAATGCGAACGAACTCGCGCAGTTCGGCAAGGACATCACCTATCACACGATGGTACACGAGCAGCTGACGCGCTTTTATGCCGGTTTTCCGCGCGAAGCGCATCCGATGGCAATCCTGTCGGCCGTGGTCAGCGCGCTGTCGGCGTTCTATCCCGATAGTACCGACATCTTCGACCCCGAACAGCGTCTGCTCTCGATTCACCGACTGATCGCAAAGATGCCGACGATCGCCGCCATGGCCTACAAGAACTCTGTCGGCCAGCCGTTCGTCTACCCGCAAAACCATCTCGATTATTCGTCGAATTTCTTGAACATGATGTTTGCCGTTCCGGCCGAGACGTATAAGGTCAATCCGGTTTTCGCCAAAGCCATCAACGCGCTCCTGATCGTGCAGGCCGACCACGAGCAGAATGCCTCAACTTCGACGGTGCGCACCGTCGGCTCGACGCGCGCTAATCCGTTCGCCAGCATCTCGGCCGGGATCGCGGCGCTATGGGGACCGCTCCACGGCGGCGCCAACGAGGCGGTCTTGGCGATGCTCGAACAGATCGGCGATAAGAAGAACATCTCCGAGTTCATCAAACGCGCCAAGGACAAGAACGATTCATTCCGCCTGATGGGCTTCGGTCATCGCGTCTACAAGAGCTACGACCCCCGCGCGCGCGTCATGCAGAAGATCTGCGACGAAGTCTTGCACGAGGTCGGCGCCGACAACGATCCGCTCTTGGCGTTGGCGCGTGAATTGGAGCGCATCGCGCTGGCCGACGACTACTTCGTCGAGCGCAAACTGTATCCGAACGTCGACTTCTACTCGGGGATCGTCCAGCGTGCGATCGGGATCCCGGTCAAGATGTTCACTGCCCTCTTCGCCATCGCGCGCACGGCCGGCTGGCTAGCGCAGTGGAAAGAGATGATCGAAGATCCCGACCAGCGCATCGCGCGGCCTCGCCAGCTGTATTGCGGCGAAAGTCCGCGCGACTACGTAGCGCTCGAAGAGCGGAAATCGCTGACGGATACGGCCGCCAAAGTCCACCGGCCGATGCCGAGCGAACCGGCGATCGTCGGCCACTAGCGCGACGCGAATCGGAAATCCCAAGGCGAACTAATACCCGAGGTACGATCTTCGCACGCGTTCGTTGCCGGCGAGCTCGCCGCTCGGACCGTGGAGCGCGACGCGGCCGGTTTCGAGGACGTAGGCGTCGTCCGCCAGCGCCAGCGCCGCGCCGGCGTTCTGCTCGGCCAGCAGAATCGTGACGCCGTCTTCGCGGTTGATCGTCCGTAGAATCTC
>DHWK01000126.1:330-2950 GCA_002413145.1 bacterium UBP12_UBA5184 | reverse complement strand
GCACGCGCGATCGCGAGCATCTGTTGTTCGCCGCCGCTGAGCGAACCCGCCGCTTGTTCGCGCCGCTCTGCGAGCCACGGAAAGTAGGAAACTACGAGCGCGTAACGAGCTCGCGCGCGTTTGGCATCGCGTTGGGTGTACGCACCCATCGCTAAATTTTCACGGACGGTAAGTGCCCCCAGGGTGCCGCGACCCTCGGGGACCAGCGCGATCCCGAATCGAGCGGCATCCTCGGGCGCGCAACCTCCGAGCTCGCGGTCCTCGAAACGGATCGTTCCCGACCTTCGAACCGCACCCGTCAACGCTTTCAGCGTCGTCGTCTTCCCCGAGCCGTTGGCGCCCAGGAGCGCGACGACCGAACCGCGTTGCAAACTGAGATCGATGCCGCGCAGGGCCTCGAGCTCTCCGTAGCGCGCGCGAAGGTCGCGAGCTTCCAAGAGCGCCGCCACGCTCAGGCCGCTCCGAGGTAGGCTTCGATCACCGCCGGGTCGCGTTGAACGACCACCGGCACGCCGTCGGCGAGTTTCTGTCCCGTTGCCAGCACGACGATGTGGTCGGAGACGCTCATCACCAGCTGCATGTGATGCTCCACCATGAGGATCGTCACGGAAAAATCGGCTGCGATCCTTTTGAGGGTATGTCCAAGAGCCGCAACCTCTTCGGCGCTCAGCCCCGAGGCGGGTTCGTCGAGCAAGAGGAGTCTCGGGCGAGACGCCAAGGCCCGCGCCAGTTCGACCCTCTTACGCGTCCCGAACGGCAAACCGCGCACCGGACCGCTCGCGAGCCCCCGCAAGTCGAGGTATTCCAGCGCGATCAGAGCCGCGCGCCGCGCCTCGCCCTCATGGCGCCAACCTGCGGTGCCGCGCGGATAGCGCGAGTGGTAACCAACCAGAACGTTGTCGAGTACCGTCAAGCGGTCGAACAGCGCGACGTTCTGGAACGTTCGCGCGATCCGCTTCGCCGCGAGGTCGTGCGCTGCGAGCCGCAGCAAATCTTCGCCGTCGAAACGGACGCTGCCGGACGACGGCTCGTAGAGTCGCGTGATGCAGTTGAAGCAGGTGGTCTTGCCGGCGCCGTTGGGGCCGATCAGGCCGGAGATGTGCCCTTCGAGGATGTCGAAGGACACATCGTTCAGCGCCGCGATGCCGCCGAAGCGAATCGAGAGATTCCGAACCTCGAGCAGCGCCGGCACGACGAACTGCGCCTAGTGGCCGCGCGCCCCGATGAGCGAACCGAGGAGCGAGAAGCGCGTTCCGTCGTAGGAAGCAACCTGTTCCTGACCGATCGGGAAGCGATTGTTCGGCGTCGTGCGCACGATTATGCCCGAGATGACGAACGGATTCTCGCGTTCGTTGAGGTGTGTGGCCGCGTCCATCACCCGCTGCCGAGTCAGATTCCTTCCGGCTCGCTGCAGGCAATCGACCATGGTGTATACAGCCCCCATCCCATAGAGGAAATATCCGTTGCTCGGATCGGCGCCCGGCATGTATCTCGCGACGATCGCACGGTAGAGTTTCATCCCCGCGTCGCCGTCCCACTTCGGCTCGGCTGGATCCTTGAGATACTGGACGCTGATGATGCCTTGCGTCGCCGCGGAGCCGCCGGCCGAGCTCGCGGCTTTCATCGTCGTTTGCGAGTTCGAGACGGTATTTAAGAACGTGCGCGGATGCCAGGATTGTTGCGCCGCCGCGACCATCGCTTGAATGCTGAACTTCGGGGTCGCGAAGATGAAGAACGCGTTGGCACCGCTGGCTTTGAGGGCGGCGACCTGCGAGGCTACGGTGGGGTCGGTGACTTCGTACGTCGCGGTCTTGACGATCGCGTCGGCTCTCCTTCCCAAACCCGCTTTCAAGCCGGTTAGATAGTCTTCGCCGTAGTCGTCGTTCTGGTAGAGAACGGCGATCTTGGCATTGGAGTCTTCCTTCATCAGGTAATGGGCATAGATGATCGCCTCCGACTGATAATCGGGTTGCCAGCCGATCGTCCAGGGGAATTTCGTCGCGTCGGCGCCCCACGTGCTCGCTCCGGTCGCGACGAACATCTGCGGCACTTGATGCTGATTGAGGTACGGCCTGATCGCGGTGTTGGAGGGCGTTCCCAGCGTATTGAACATCGCGAAAACGTGATCTTGCTCGACCAGTTGCTTCGCGAGTTGGACCGCCTGCGGCGGACTGTAGGCATCGTCCAAGTCTTTGTAGACGATCTTCCGGCCGTGGACGCCGCCGTTGTCGTTGATGTAGGCGAAATATGCCTGGGCGCCCTTACCGATCGCGCCGTAGGCGGATGCGAGACCGCTGTATGGGTGCAGACCGCCGAGCATGATTTCGGTGGGCGTAATCCCCGGTTCGTCGGCACGCAGGGGCGCGACGCCGGCGAGCACGAGCGCGAGGACGAAACTTGCGGCGACCGCCGCACCGACCGGTTTGCTAGGAACGTGCATACTCTTTACCTCCTCGATGACGTAAGAACGTAGCGACGACGTGGAAGGTGCGGCCGATGCCGCCCGGTAGAAAAATAGTAACCAGGACCAGCGCGACCCCGTAGATCACCGACGGCGCGGCGGGGTTCAGCTTCTGGGCATAGAGCGGCAAGAATTCGACGATGAAGCCGCCGATCAGCG
>DHWK01000126.1:0-145 GCA_002413145.1 bacterium UBP12_UBA5184 | reverse complement strand
CCGCCCAGAACGGCGCCGGTTACGAGCGCAAGCGATAGCGCGACGCCGTACGTGTCGGGGCTGGCAAACGCGGTCGCGATCGCGACGAGCGCTCCGGCGATGCCGGCGTAGGCGGCGCTCCACGCAAAGGCCAGGGTCTTGTAGG
>DHWK01000010.1 GCA_002413145.1 bacterium UBP12_UBA5184 | reverse complement strand
CGCCTGAACGGCTTTGTTTCCCGTCCAGGCCCCGGGGCCCCTCACATGGCCGGCCCGTTCTAGAAGGGAGCGCAGCCGCGCCGCGCCGAGGGCGGCGAGGGTGTACTCGATGCGGACCGAGCTCTTGAGCTTCGCGACGTCCGTGGGCGAGTAGGGGCGAGCGATTGCGGAACCCTCCGACCGTCCGTTCAGCATCTCCGGCGTCCTCCGTTCCAGCCTAGGTGGCGCTTGCCAGTTAAAGGCAGACCACAGATAGATGCAGCAAGATTTACCGCAAACGGCAATCGTTGTCAAGACCCAGTGGGATACCACGGAAGTTTCTTTCACGCGCATGTTCCGGACCAGGCTGGCGCGCGCTACGGCCGAGGTCTCTCTCGAACGACGTAACGGAAGATTGGCCGCGGAAAATCGCCGGCCGGCGAGGCTTCGCCGGCGTTACGGCATTTAAGCCCGGGCTGCGTGCGGGTGGGTTTGCGACGCGAGGATGCGTGCGATCAGAAACGCGACGCCGAACCCGACGAAGTACGAGACGTCGCCGATGATCGGGAGATGCGCCGCGACCGGTCCGACGAACCAGGCCTGTTGATAGAACGGCAGCGCCGCGACGAAGCCTGCGATCCAGGCGATCAGGGTCCCCGAGAAGCGCGCTTGGGACGGCATCCCGCGCGCCGCCACCACGGCGCCGGCCCAAGGCGTAGCCCAGCTCGAGAGGAGCAGCAAGAAGTTGGTGTATTCGCGCGCGACGGCAGCGGGGTAGAGCCCGGCGAGGGACAACGCGCCGCCCAGCGCGCCGACGAGCAACGCCGCTTGCCAGCGCACGAGGGTGAACCGAACGACTAAGCCGGTGACGATGCCAACGACGAGGGCGGAGCCGGCGATGACGCTCGGGGCGAAGCGCGCACTCGGGTCGGTCTGCCCGGCAAGGGTCAGCATGAGGACGGCGCCGAGAGTGAACGCGGCCCCCACCAAAACCGCGAACCACGGTCTGCGTCGCGCGTCCCACGCGACGAGCGACGCGAGCGAACCCGAATAGAGGTTCAAACAGTTCGCGCTCACCGTCCCGAGCAACACCGTCAGTAAACCGAGCGAAACCAGCCAATTGCCGGCGAAGAGTTTTTGGATGATGTCGCTCGGTGTCGCTGCGGCCAAATCGGTTCCGACGATCGCGGTCACGGCGGCCGCGCCCAAAATCTCCAGTGCCGTCGAGGGCAGGCCGCCGCCCAAGAACGTCCACCACCAAACCGCGCGCTTATCGGCGCTGGGCGGCAGGTAGCGCGAGTAGTCGGCGGCGCAGGGGGCCCAGCCGATCGCATAAGAAAAGGCGAGGGCCGCCGAGAAGACGATCCCGGCAATTTCGCCGCCGCTAGCTAACGGCGCGTGGACGTCGAACGCTGCGCCGGGGTTCGCGCGCTGGAAGCATGCGATCGCGATCGCCACGAAGCCGGCGGCGAGCGCGACGCCCGCGACCTTCTCGAAGAGATGGATCATGTTATGCCCGTAGATCACGATCGCGACCTCGATCGCGAGCACGATCGCGAGCGCCGGGAGGTAGGCCAGCGAAACGTGCGCCAGGCCGAATAGCGCTTGCACCGCAAACGCGCCGAAGATCGTGTCGATCGCAAACCAGCCGACGCCGGCCAAGAAGGCGAGGACCGAAGGAAAGACGTTCGCGTCGGTTCCGAGCGCTTGCCGTGAGATCATCATCTGCGGTCGCCCGAAACGTGGACCCATCTGTGCGAGGAATCCCAGCACCGCGTAGCCGGCCAGGTTGCCGACCGTGATGCCGAGGACCGCGCCCCAAAACGACGTCCCGAACAGCGCGACCGTCAGGATCCCGGTGGCGAAGGTCGCGGTCTCGGCGTTGGCCGCGAACCACAGCGAAAAGAGGTCACGCGGGTTTCCGTGGCGTTCGCTCTCGTCGATGCGTTCGATGCCGTGGGGTTCGACGACGGCGACGTTCGCGCCGTAAGGCGTCAACGAACGAGCGCTGCGGCGCTCGCGGTGGCGTGCCGACGCGTCTCTTCGATCGCGTGCAGGACGCGTTCCGGCGTCATCGGCAGATCGCTGAGCCAGGCGCCGGTGGCGTCGTAGATCGCGGCGGCGACCGCCGGAGCGAACGGGACGAGCGGCATCTCGGCGACGCCGCGAGCGCCGAACGGACCGTTCGGATCGGCGCTCTCGACGATTATGGGATAGATTTCGGTCGGCATGTCGAGCGTCGTCGGCAGCAGGTAGGTGCTCAAATACGGCGTCAACAGTTCGCCGTCGCGCGCCGGCATGTTTTCGGTGAGTGCGTAGCCGACGGCCTGCGCCAAGCAGCCTTCGATCTGCCCTTCGACTTGCTGCCGGTTGATGGCGCGACCGACGTCGTGCACGCTGATCACGCGCAAAACGCTCGTGACGCCAGTTCGCAGGTCGACCTCGACCTCGACCGCCTGCGCGGAGTAGCCGTAGCAATAGTTCGGGACGCCTTCGCCGGTTTCCACATCGAGCGGCGTGGTGCGCGGCGGACGGTACTGCACGGTCGCCTCCGGTTGCTCGCCGGCGACCCACTTGCGTCGCGCTGCTTCGGCGGCATCGTGCACCGCTCGGCCGCCCATGAACGTCATCCGCGAGGCCGACGCCGAGCCGGCGTTCGGCGCCTGTGACGAGTCGTCGGTGACCATGCGTACGGTCTCCATCGGCAAGCCGAGCGTCTCGGCGGCGATCTGCGCCAGGCCCTTCAGATCGGCGCCGCGGACGATCGGGGTAATCAACCCGTCGTCGAGCGCGACTGCAACCGAGATGTCCGCGCGCTCCCACAGGATGATCGCCTCATCGCTCCACGACGCATTGGCCGCNNCGAGCGTCTCGGCGGCGATCTGCCGCAAGACCAGGTGCGCGCCTTGGCCGACCTCGGCGGCGCCGACGCGCACCGTCGCGCCGCGAAGCTCCGTCGCGCTCGCATCGAGTTTGACGCTCGCCGTCGCCTGCTCGGGGAAACCGAACGAATACCCGACGTTCTTTATTCCGCAGGCGACCCCGATGCCGCGCCGCAGCGTGGGCGCCGCTCCGGCGCGGCCCGCTCCGAAGCGCGCGCGTTTCTCTTCGAGGCAGCGCTCGAAGACCTCGCGGATGCTGACCCCCGGCGGGGGTGGGTGTCCCGTCGGTTCGAGGGCGCCTTCCTTATACAGATTCTTGC
>DHWK01000162.1:35914-38236 GCA_002413145.1 bacterium UBP12_UBA5184 | reverse complement strand
CAGATCGTCGACCGTGAAGGTCATCTGCTGCTTGCGGAACTTCGCCCGGTGGCCAACAAGTCGCTCCTGGCCGAGATCGAGCGTGCCGGTTCGGGCACCGGCGTCCTGTCGCACACCCCCGGAGTCGACGGTCAGGGCGACGACGTGATCGCATTTGCGACCTCGAACGTGCCGGGCTGGGTGTCGCTGATCGATCGCCCCCGATCGACGGTGTTTGCAGCAGCGCAGCGGGCGCTGATCCTCGAGCTGGCGTCGATGGGCGCCGGGGTCCTGCTGATCCTCGGCCTGCTCGTCTTCGTCGTGCGCCGAGCGCGCCGGGACTCGGAGATCCAGAACGAACGCGCCCGCTCGTGGAGTGGGCTGACGCGGGCGCTCGGGTCGGCCGCCACGCCGCCCGAGGTCGCAGACGCGCTGCTCGTCTCGTTGGCCGCGGCATTTCCCGAGGCCGCGGCGGTCGTCGCCTTCGAGCACAGCGACGGCGTTCAGATCAAGGCGGAGTCGGCCTTGCGTCAGGCTCGCCGGTTGATTCAGAGCGCGGCGACGCTCGAGAAGATCGCCCCGCTCGGAGACGACGGGCCGAACAGCCGGCTGATCGAGCGCGACCCGGAGCTGAAGGATGCGCACATCTTCAGCGGGAGGCGGCTGAACGCGATCCACAGCCTCCCGATCCCGGGCGCGGACGGGCAGGTAGCCGGGACGATCGCCCTCCTGACCGCGGCCGAGCGGCTCGGATCGAGCGAGTGGGACCTTCTCGCCTCGTTCGCCGACCAGGCAGCCCACGCCCTCGAGCGCGCCCGTCTGTTCGCGCACGAGCACGACCTGGCGGTCCGGCTGCAGCGGAGCTTGCTTCCGGACCGGCTGCCGAGCACCGACGCCGTCGAGCTCGCCGGCCACTATCTCGCCGGTGGTGACGCAGTGGAGGTCGGCGGCGACTGGTACGACGCGTTCGAACTTGGCGAGGGGCGCTCGGCGGTCTCGATCGGAGACGTCACGGGCCACGGAATCTCGGCGGCGTCGATCATGGGCACCGTCCGCACGGCGATCCGATCGGCGGCGTTTAGCCGAGGGACCGCGGCCGAGGTGCTCGCGCGAGCGAATCGGTTGCTGTATTCCGAGAGCCGCACGATGGTGACGGCACTCTTCGGCATCATCGACCGCGCGAACGCGACGTTTCGGTACGCCGTGGCGGGTCATCCGCCGCCGCTCATCCTTAAGTCCGACGGGTCGGTCCGGGACTTGGCGCTGGGCGGTCCGCCGCTCGGAATCATCCCCGAGCTCACGTTGGACGACCGGTGCGAGCCGCTGCGCCCGGACGAGACGTTGCTGCTCTACACCGACGGCATCATCGAATTCGCGCACGACGCGATCGCCGGCGAACGACGCTTGCACGATTGTGCCGCGCGCTGGGCTCGGGGTGGACGGCTGGGCGGCGTCGCCGGGCTTGCAAGAGAGGTGCTGGGCCAAAGCAAGCCCGGCGACGACATTGCGATGCTGGCGGTCACGCTACTCCCGGATGACGTCATCGACGTGACGGTCCCGGCGGAGCCGCGTCATTCCTCGATTTTGCGCGAAACGGTCCGCGAATTCGCCGAGGGTTGCAAGCTTGCCAAGAGCCGGGTCGACGACTTGATCCTCAGCGTCGGCGAGGCGGTCAATAACGCGATCCTGCACGCCTACGAGGAGCGCGGCGGGACGGTGCGCGTTCGGGCTAAACGCGAGGCTTCGAAAATCGTCGTCGAGGTGCTAGATTCGGGCTGCTGGCGCGCCGCCCAGGCACATCCCCGCAGCGCTCAGCTCGACGAGAATGGCCGCGGCTTGCTCTTGATGCGCTCTTTGGTCGACGCCGAAGTCGATGCCGGGGTCGGCGGCACGCGCGTCACGCTGACCGTGCAATGAAGCGGCGTCACCGCCCCATCGCATAGAATTCGGGGTTCGGACGCATATCCACCAGCCCGGCCATGCGATTTGAGAATCCGAAGAATGCCGCGATCGCGGCGATGTCCCACACGTCGTCGTCGCTGAAGCCCGCGGCGCGGAGCCCTGAGAGCTCTTCGTCGCTCGCGACGAATCCCGGCTGGTTGACGCGCGAGGCGAAGGAGAGCAGCGCCCGCCAGCGTGGCGTCAAATCGGCGGAGCGCCAGTTCGTCGCGATCTGATCGGCGAGAATCGGGTCCTTGCCGATCACGCGCAACGCCGCACCGTGCGCGACGACGCAATAGAGACAGCGATTCTCGCCCGAGACGGCGACGACGATCGCCTCGCGTTCGGCGCGCGACAGGCCGCCCTCGCCGCGCATCAAGACGTCGTGATAGTGCATGAACG
>DHWK01000162.1:25382-35857 GCA_002413145.1 bacterium UBP12_UBA5184 | reverse complement strand
TGTGATAGTGCATGAACGCGCGAAAATGTTCGGGCCGGCGCGCGTATGCGCGAAAGACGTTCGGGACGAACCCGATCTTCGCACGATTCTTGTCGTAGATCTCGCGGATGTCGTCGGGCAGCTCGCGTTCCGCCGGTTCGCCGAATCGCGACGGACGATAGAGGTCGCTCTCAGTACGCATGACGCCTCCTTTCGGCGGCGAGCCGATCAGTGCTTGCGCAGCATCTCGCGGGCCGCGTTTCGCCCGGCGGCGCCCATCACGCCGCCGCCCGGGTGCGCCGCCGCTCCGCACAGGTACAAGCGCTTCACCGGCGTCGCATAGCTCGCGTAACCCGCGGCCGGCCGGAGCGCGTAGAGATTGTTGACGGTCATCGCACCTTGGAAGATGTTGCCCCCGGTGAGGTTGAACGTTCTCTCGATATCGGGCGGGGCGAGCACCTGCCGCGCGCTGACGGAACCCTTGAAGCCCGGCGCGTAGCGTTCCACGATTTCGAAGCAGCGGTCGGCGAACGCGTCCTTGGTAGGCTCGTCCCACGCTCCGTCCTTGAGCGCGTAGGGAGCGTATTGGCAGAACATCGACATCAGATGCTTCCCCGGCGGAGCGACGGTGGGATCGAGCGCGCTGGGGATCGTGCACTCCACCACCGGTTCCTTTGAGAAGCGCCCGTACTTTGCTTCGTCGTAAGCGCGTTCGATGTAATCTTGATCCGGGCAGAGGTGGATCGTGCCCCGGTGTTGCGGCCCCGGCGCGGAGCCGGGAGCGGAACTGAAGTTCGGCAACGCTTCGAGTGCGACGTTGATCTTCGCCGAGGCGCTGCTGTAGTCGATGCGGCGTATTTCCGCCAGAAAGTCCGCCGGAAGTTCGTTCGGCTCGAGAAACGTCTCGAACGTAAGCCGGCAATCGACGCTGCTCGCGACGTCGTCGGCGTGAAATTCTTCGCCGTTCGCAAGCGCGACGCCATAGGCCACCCCTCCGCGCACCAGAATTCTCGCGACCTCGCGCTCGGTTCGAATCTCGACGCCCAGGTCGGAGGCGGCGCGGGCGAGTGCTTGCGTCAAGCCTCCCATCCCGCCGCGAACGTAACTCCACACGCCCTTCTTACCGTTGGTTTCGCCCATGACGTGATGGAACAGGACGTATGCGGTGCCCGGCATCGAGGGCGCCGCGAAGGCGCCGATGATCGCGTCGGTCGCGAGGGTCGCCTTCAACTGCTCGGATTCGAACCAGCGATCGAGCAGCGGACGCGCGGCGCCGGTTAACACGTCGACCGTCTCGCCGAGCGCGGAGCCCAGACGCCGCGAGCGCAGCCCCAGCTTCGCCAGCTCGAGCCAATCGCGGGGCGCCGGATGCGCGAGGTTGGGAGGACGTTCGTCGAGCAATGGTTCGATCAGCGCCGCAACGCGCCGCAACATCGCTTCGTAGTCCGAAAAATTCGCCGCGTCCTTGCGGCTGAACTTTGCGATTTCCATTTGGTCGGCGCTCGAGTCGCCGCTCAGAAAGAGATGGCGCCCATCGAGGAAGGGCGAGAACGACGCAGGCAGGCGCTCGAGCGTTTCGAAGCCGTAGCCGCGAAGTCCCAAGTCGCGGACGATCTGCGGCCGAAAAAGGCTATTGACGTACGCCGCGGTCGAGACGCTGTAACCGGGGAAAACGGTCGTATCGGTGACGCACGCGCCGCCCAGGATCTCGCGGCGTTCGAGCACCAGAACTTTCCGCTTGGCGCGCGCTAGATAGCAGGCGGCGACCAAGCCGTTATGTCCGCCCCCGATGACGATCGCATCGTAGTGCGCCGCCACCGGCGCTTAACGCCGGCGGCGGGCGCGCCGCGTTTTCTTGGGCAGCGACGGCGGGTGCTTCGGGCCGAAGGGCGAGCCTGGGACGAACTTGCGATCGTGGCGCAGCGACTTGTCGACGTCGTCGCACCCGATCGGCGTGAACACGCGGCAGTCGTGCGGACGCGCTTCGTAGATGCCGCAAAAGTGGCGGCCCGAGGCGTTGCCTTTGAGAAAGACGCACTGATCGGAGGCGTCTTCGCTGACCTTGCGCAGGTAGCCGACAACGAAGCCGTCCGCCGAATTTCGCGGGACGACGTAGCTCTTGAACGCCTGGTCGTATGGAATGGCGAAGTGATCGGCGATACGCTGCACGTCGGTGCGGCTGACGAAGGGTTCGTAGCCGCTGCAGCATTCGGCGCAGCCCGGGGGGCAAGCGACGTTGTCCGGCAGATCGCGGAGGTGCTTGCGCGCGAGGTCGATGACGGAGGCGACCGCCTTGACGAACTCGGGGTCTTCGTTATATTTATACGACCACTCTTTGTGGGTGACTTCGTTCGCGTTGTAGCGGAACGCGATCGTCTCGTTATACGTAATGGTGACGTGCTCTTCGTCGATCTCGATCTCTTGGACGTGCTCCATGGGAGCGAGGTCGAGCTGAGCGCCATCGGTCGGTTGGCCGGTTCGCCGGGTAAATGAGCGGAGCTCGCGAAGCGCCGCGTGCGAAATGAGATCGATCGGTTCGTTCATGGAGGCATCTACGTTCGCGAGCAGGGCCCCTCGGCCTCGTCGCTTGAACGGAGGACACATGCCATCGGCCCTGCGCCGCGCCAGCGCGGCCCTCGTACTCGCGGCGCTGACGCCGTTGGCGGCCGCGGTCGCAGTCAACGGCGACGCGACGCTGCGTTCTAAATTGCTGGGCGCTTACGCCGGCGTGAAGTCGTACAAGATCACCGTTCTCGGTTCGGTGAAGTCGAACGGCGTCTACGTCGCCCCCAATCGCTACAAGATGACGACCCAGTTCGAAGGGAAAACCGTAAAGACGATCTTCATCGGCGGCACCTATTGGATCTTCGCCAACGGACGCTGGGAGCAGCAGGCTTCGGGGAACAAGCTGGACTACGACATCAGCGGCCTGCTGCGCAATCTCAAAGCCGACCCGCACGCCGCCCTCGGCAAACTACCCGACACGCTGCGCGGCGGCAGGCGCCTCGGTACGTTTGTCTACACGTTCCAGAGCAGCGGCACCCGGGAAACCTGCAACTACGACCCCGCGACGTACCTCGTCGTACGCTGCAAAGCCGAAGAGTTGACGATCCTCTATTCCGGCTACAACGATCCCACGAATGTCGTTCCTACCCCTAAGTAGCCCATAGCGAGGTCGGACGCGCCGCCGTGCCCGCTATCCTACGGAGCGTTCGAAGGAGCGTCAAAGGCGAGCGCCGCCATCATTCGCACGCCCGTTTCGAGCGCTGCTTCGTCGACGTCGAACTTGCCATGATGGTGCGGGAAGCCGGTACGATCGCCGCCGCGCGAGCCGAGCACGAAGTAACACGCCGGGACGCGTTCGGCGAAGAACGAAAAGTCTTCGGCGCCCATGTGCTTGTCGGATTCGATGACGCGCTCGGCGCCGAACTCGCGCTCTGCGAGCGCCCGGGCGTAGGCGGTTTGTTCGGCGTCGTTGCTGGTCACCGGGTAGCGCCAGAGATACTCGAAGTCGTAGCGCGCCTGCGAGCCGGCGCAGACGCCGCGCAGGACGTTCTCGATCCGCTCGGCCATCTTTTCGCGGACCTCGGGATTGAAGGCGCGCACGGTTCCTAACATTTTGACGGTGCTCGGGATGACGTTATGGATCGTTCCGCCGTGGATCGAACCGATCGTTACGACGGCGGGTTCGAGCGGATCGATCTGCCGGCTTACGACTTTTTGCAGCGACGAAACGAACTCGGAGGCGACCAGGATCGGATCGATCGAAAGGTGCGGTGCCGCGCCGTGACCGCCGTGTCCGTGGATGGTGATTTCGATCGAGTCGCTCGACGCGTAAAACGGACCCGCGCGAAAGCCCAGGGTCCCCGTGGCGAGTTGCGAGTAGAGATGCAGTCCGAAGGCGCGCTCGATGCCGAATCGCTCGAGCATCCCCTCGGCGACCATCGCGCGCGCGCCGCCCTTCCCTTCCTCGGCGGGCTGAAAACACAGGACGACGGTCCCCGCCAGCTCCCGCCGGTTGGCCGCGATCAATTCGGCGGCGCCGAGCAGCATCGCGACGTGCCCATCGTGGCCGCAGGCGTGCATCTTTCCAGCGTTGGTCGAGCTGTAGGCGGATTCGACTTCCTCGGGCAGCGGCAGCGCGTCCATGTCGGCGCGCAACATCACCGTCTTCCCAGGCCGCGAGCCGCGCAGTACGCCGAGAACGCCCGTCAGCGCAATCTTTTCATGCACCTCGTAGCCGAGGCTCCGTAGACGCTCGGCGACGATGCCCGCGGTCCGCACTTCTTCAAAGGCGAGCTCGGGATGGGCGTGCAAATCGCGGCGGATCGCGATCACCTCGTCGACGAGACGCCGCGGAACTTCCAAGACGGTCGGCATACCGCTCCCTTCGCCTCATGCGCTGAGGGGACTTTCCGGGCGCTCGGGTAACCCGAAGCAGGGTCATGCGTGCAATAGGCGTTGACTTGGGCGGCTCGCACGTGTTGGCCGCGGTCGTCGAGGACGGCGTCATCAAGAGTCGTGCTGAGAACGATATCGACGACCGTACGTTCGAGGTGGTCACCAAGACCGTCATCGCGACGATTCGCGCCGTCGCCGATGCGGAGAAGGAGAACTTGCCGATCGGCGTCGGTTCGCCCGGCAACGTCGATCTCGCCACCGGCCTGGTTCGCTATTCGCCGAACCTGGGCTGGCACGACGCGCCGTTCGGCGCGAAGTTGCGCGATCATCTCGAGAGGCCCGTTTTCGTCGCCAACGATGCGCGTTGTGCGACGCTCGGCGAACACACCTACGGCGGCGGGCGCGGAACGGCGAACTTCGTGCTGCTGACCCTGGGGACGGGGATCGGCGGCGGGATCGTCGCCGAGGGAACGTTATTGATCGGCAACGCGGCCGGCGCCGGCGAGATCGGGCACCATCAGGTCCGCGCGACCGATGGTTTCTATTGCAACTGCGGAAAGATCGGCTGCTTCGAAGCGCAGGCGTCGGGGACGGGCCTGCTGCGTCACGCGCTCGCGGTCGCGCCGTCGTTTCCGCGCAGCCAACTGCTGGCCGAGAAGCCCGGAAAACTCGGATCGAAGGCGATTCGTCGCGCCGCGGAGAGCGGCGACCAGCACGCGCTCGCCGCTTGGAACCGATACGTCGACGACCTCGCGCGAGGGCTCGCCAACATCATCGCGTTCCTCAATCCCGAAGTGATCGCGCTCGGCGGCGGCGTCTCGAGCGCCGGCGACTTCATGCTACGCTTCGTTCGGCCGAAGGTCGACGAGCTCACGACGATGGTACCGCGCGGCCAGACCCGCATCGTCATCGCCGAACTCGGTAACGATGCCGGCGCGATCGGCGCCGCCGTGATGGCGCATCGCGGCGGGTTGAGCGCGACCGAGAACCGGTGAGCGGGCTTTTAGAGCGCGGCGGCGAGCGGCGTCGGAGGCAGGGGCTTCTTGCCCTTGAGTTCGCCGGTCGCGTAACGCGCGATCAACTCGGCGATGCGGCGCGCGCTACCGTGGGGTGCGACGGTCTTTTGATGCGCTCGCATCGATTGAAGACGTTCCTGACTCGAGACGATGCGGCGCACGGAGCGCACGACGTCGGCGGTGGTCAAGGCGACGACTCCGATACCGTTGGTGCGCACGTACTCGAGGTTGCCGCGTTCCTGTCCGGGGATGAAATCGTAGACGACCACCGGGATCTCCGCGACGCTGGCCTCGGCGATCGCTCCCGGACCGGCTTTGGTGACGAGTAAATCGGCCGCCCTCATCAGCTCGGGCACGTTGTTGCAATAACCCAAAATCGTCATCGGCGTGGGCAGCGACGGCGCCAATTCGGTGAACATCTGACGGAGCGGTGCGTTCCGTCCGGTGACGACCACCAAGTGCAGTGGTAAGTTCGACTTCGCCAGGGCCAGGGTGGTGGGCAACAACTTTCCTCCACCTTCGCCGCCCGCCATAAGGAGCGCGATCGTCTTTTCGGCCGGAAGGCCCAACTGCTTGCGCAATTCGGCCTTCGTTTCTGAGACGTCTTCGAACTTCGGGTGCACCGGATGGCCGAGTTGGTAAATTCGATCGATCGGCATTCCGCGCTCGACCGCGCGTTGATAGACTTCGCTGGCCGGGACGACGATCGCGTCGACGGCGGGTGCGAGCCAACTTTCGTGCACCTTCCCAAGGTCCGTGACGACGGTGATGATCGGCACGTCGACGAGTCCGGCATCGGCGCGTGCGCGCAGCGCGGCGTGATTGAGCAGCGGATGGACTGAGACGATCACGTCGGGGCGGTACTCGAGAAAAAGGCTCTTCATCCGTTCGCGGTAGAGCAGTTCGCAGAAACGAACGACGCCCCGAAAACGGCGCCGGCCGTTGGTCGCGTGATAGAGCGCTCCGTACACGGGAGGCGCGAAGCGCAGGGCGGCGCTATACAGCGGGCCGAGGTGCGTGAGCGGGAAGCGGCAGTAGGCGGCGACGTCGTCGACGCGATGCTCCAGCTGGAGGGGTTTGCCCCTCGGGTCGCAGTCGAGCTCGTCGAGCGCGGCGGTGATCGCGCCGGCCGCGCTTCGGTGACCGCCGCCGGTATCGGAAATCAACAGCAGGATACGTTTGGTCATCGAACCTCGAATGGCTGGGCTGCTACGCTCGCTGAGCGTTACGCATGACGCGCAACGCTTTGATTCGCTGCAGGCGCCGCATCGCAGTCCGACGGCGGCGTTGCCAAGAACGGGCGTAGTTCAGAAACGCCCGAGCTGGCGCATCGTAAAAACGGAAGACGTCGCCGAACTCGATGTCGGGGTTTCGGTGATGACCGTCGTGGTCCTCGGGCAGGACGACGCAGGCCAGGCGGGCGAGGCTGACGACCCAGGCGGGACTGCGCCAGCCCAGGTCCGTCGTGTGCCGCCACCAGACGTGGAGCTGGCCGAGCAGAAGGCCCAGCACGGCGCCCGCCGCCGACCAGCCGGAGAGGGGTGCCAGCAGCCCGGCGATGACCAGATACGGCAGCGCTCCCAGCACGCCGTCGAGGAGAATTTCGGGATCCTTCGAGATGACGGCGTGATCCCAGTACGAGCGGCTGCGATCGTGGTGGGTGCGGAGATGAAGCTTTCCCCAGATGTGCTGGGGGACGTGGTACAGGAACGTCGAGGCCGCATCGCCGACGACCAAGACGATGAAGAGCGCCACGAAAAACATTAGCATATCCGTTCGCCTCTGATCGCCATCGCCTTCCGAATTTGCTGCATCGCGCTCCGCCGCCGTCTTGGGCCGACCCTCGGCTCTCCCCTGCACGCCGCATGCTGGCTGTCCGCCCTCATGTTGGGCTCGTGCGCGCTCTTCGGACCGCCACACTCATCATACCCACAAAGCGCTGTGCCGGTCACGCCCCCGGTGAACGTCGAGGTGCTCCAAAGCGCGCTGGGCTCGTGGCGGCTCGAGCGCTTCCCAGGAAGCGTCGAAAGCTTGCGCGGCCTCCGCTTGTTGTACGACATTCGTACGCCGGCGAAGCCCGTGCTGGCGGTGACGCGTTCGATCCTGCGGGCCAACCCGCGCCTCGATCCTTTTGATGCGCTCGTGCTCGCGACGTACGCACGGCACGTCGCGCTCGCCGAAGATCTCGAGCCGGGCTTTTTCTGCGCGACGCTGTTACAAGAATCGCTTTTCGATCCGTGGGCGATCTCACGCGCCGGCGCCGTTGGAATCGCGCAGTTCACCCTCGATACCGCCGACTTGTTCGGCATCGACCCGTTCGATTGGCGCGCGGCAATGAAAGGCTCGGCGGCGCTGCTGGGCGAGTACTTGCGCGCCTATCGCGGTAGGTACGCGGACCCCTATGCGGTGAGCCTGGCCGCATACAACGCCGGCCCGCTTGCGGTGCGGCGTTACCGGGGCGTCCCGCATTATCCCGAGACGCGCGACTACATCACGCTCGTTTACGTGCGCTGGTCTCGCATCGTTCGTGACGTGACGGGAGTCGTCGCGCCTCCGCCGTAGGGAACGAAATGGAAGCGAGCGCCGACCAGTACGAATATCTCGAAGACGGAAAGGACCCGCGCACCGTCGCCTGGACCGCCGTGCAGAACGCTCGGACTCGCACGATCCTCGACGCGCTGCCGCATCGCGCCGGGCTCGTGCGCCGTTTTTCGGAGCTACTCGAGATTGGGTCGCTCGGCGTACCGGTCGCCGGGGGTGCGCGTCAATTCTTCACGTCGCGGCGAGGCCGCCAAGATCAAGCGGCGCTGTACGTCCGCGAGGGTGGGATCGATCGCGTCTTACTCGATCCGGTCGCGCTCGATCCTTCGGGATTGACCGCACTCGATTGGTGGTATCCGAGTCCGAACGGTAACGTCGTCGCCTACGGTCTTTCCCGAAACGGCGACGAGCGCAGCACGCTGTATCTGCTCGGCGTCGCGCGGGCCGCAGCCTTTGGAGAGACGATCCCGTACACTCGCCACTGCGCGCTCGCGTGGCTGCCCGACGAGAGCGGTTTTTACTATTCGCGCTATCCGGCCGGCGCCGACTACGAGCAACGCATCTATCTGCACGTTCTGGGCGAGCATTGGACCGACGACGCGCTGGTTTTCGGCGTGGGACGCCCGGCCGAGGAACTGTTCGTGCCGCGGCTTTCGACCGACGGGCGATTTCTCGTGGTCTTGGCGCTTCGCGGCTGGCTCTCGAACGACGTCTACCTCGCCGATCGCAACGGCGCCGAACCCCATCGGTTTGTTCCGATCGTCGAGTCGCCCGACGCGATCTACGACGCCTATTGGCGCGGCAATTCGTTGATCGTGCGCACCAACGAAAGCGCGCCCCACTATCGCTGCATCGCGATCGACGCGCTCCAGCCCGCGCGCGAGCGCTGGCGCGAACTCGTCCCCGAGCGTCGCGAGGCGAAGCTCGAGATGCTAGCACCGAGCCAAGAAGGCCTCGTTTTGGTCTACCTTCACGACGTGATGTCCGTCGTTCATTACCTGCGCGACGGTGGCGCGTCGACACTGCGCGAGGATGGTGACCTCGGCGGACTGCGCTTGGGTGAGACCGTCGTCGGCGTCTCGGCGCGCGACGATTCCCCGGACGTCTTCTTAGGAACCGTCGGTTTCTTACAAGGGCCTTCGGTGTCGCGGCTGCGGTTCATCGCGAGCGGCATCGAGGTCGAAACTTGGGACGCGATCGAAGCGCCCTTCGATCCGGCCGAGTACGTCGTGCGGCAGCATTGGTGCCGATCGAACGACGGCACGCGCATACCGATGTTCGTGCTCGCGCGCGCGTCGACGCGTCTCGACGGCACCGCCCCGGCGGTGCTCTACGGTTACGGCGGTTTCAACATTTCGATGACCCCGTCGTTTCAGCCGGCGCTCGTGCCCTGGCTCGACGCCGGCGGCGTCTTTGCGATCGCAAACTTGCGCGGCGGGGGCGAGTTCGGCGAAACCTGGCATCGGGGCGGGATGCGCGAGCGCAAGCAAAACGTCTTCGACGATTTTTATAGCGCCGCGGAATACTTGGCCGACAATCGCATCGCCGATCCGCGCCGCATCGGCATCTTCGGGGGGAGCAACGGCGGCCTGCTGGTGGCGGTCGCCCTCGTGCAACGGCCGGAACTGTTCGCGGCCGCGGTCTGCACCGTACCGCTGACCGACATGCTGCGCTACCACCGCTTCCTGATCGCGCGCCTCTGGATCAACGAGTACGGCGATCCGGATGACCCGGCCGACGCCGCGTTCTTGCGCGCCTATTCGCCGTATCATAACGTGCGCGACCGCGTCCCGTATCCGGCGACCTTCATCGTGACGGCCGAATCCGATACGCGGGTCGATCCTTCACACTCGCGCAAATTCGGGTCGCGCTTGCAGAGCGCAACGAGCGGCGACGATCCGATCCTCGTCTACATCGAGTCGCAAGCCGGGCACGGCCTGGGCAAGCCGCGCGGCAAGCAGATCGAAGAACTTGCGGACCGCTGGGCGTTCTTCATGGAGTGGCTCGGGGTAGCTTAGACTTGACGGCGCGGGCGCGGGTGCGCCTCGGCAGCCCGACGGACCGGTCTCGACGTGCTCTTCGGCGCATCTTCGCGCCGTCCCCAGCCGTATTACGCCACTCCATGAAGGTGGGGTGGAAATGTCGCTGCTGCGTGGGTTGGGCGAAGGTTGTGCTGGGCCGCTAGGCGAGATTTTTTTTGAGGAAGTGCTGGACGCGTTCCCAGGCGTCGGCGACTTCCTCTTTGTTGAGCGCGGCCGAACTTTCGCGGAAGAAGGCGTGACCGACGTTCGGGTAGGTCACGACCTCGTGCGGTTTGCCGAGTTCGGTCAAGGTGCGGTCGATACGTTCGACCTCGGCCCGCGGAATGTAGTCGTCCTTGCCGCCGAAGAACAAGAGTAAGGGGACGCGCACGTCTTTAGCGTCGGCGAGGGCTTCGGGCTCACCGCTGGCCAGCGGTGCGGCGATCGCGCCGCCGTAGAAGCAGACCGCTGCCCGCAGACCGGGAATCGTCGCGCTCAGGAACGCGACGGTCCCGCC
>DHWK01000162.1:22433-25308 GCA_002413145.1 bacterium UBP12_UBA5184 | reverse complement strand
AACGCGACGGCCCCGCCGTAACAGAAGCCGCAGGTACCGATCTTTCCGTTGGCTACGTATGCTTGAGCGTTGAGCCACTCGATGCAGCCCAAGAGGTCCCGGCGGAGGTTGGCTCTGGTGACCTCGCCGGCGGCGGCGAATCCGGCCTTGAGGCCTTCCTCGTTATAGGGCTCGTTTAAGCTGGGATGCGTACGGTAATAGTAATTTGGGGCGAGGGCCAGGTAGCCCGCTGAAGCGAACAGCTCGGCGATCCGCTTGACTTCACGGTTCACCCCGAAAATTTCCTGAAAGACGATTACGGCCGGCCTCGGGTCGTCGCCGTGGGGTCCAGCCAGATAACACGGCATCGATTTGCCGTCGACGTCGATTGAAAGGTCCTGAGTTCTCATCTTGCGCCCCCTTTTCGTGCCCGACCAATTGACGCCGATCGGCGATCGGCTCCTGCTTTATCGGGCGCCGGCGCCGCGTCAGACGGCGTCCTTCGCGGACGAGGTTCGGGCCGGTTTGAGCGCGACCCAGAAGCGCGTCCCGCCAAAATACTTTTACGACGATCTGGGTTCGGCGCTCTTCGAAGCGATCTGCTTCCTCCCCGAGTATTACTTGACGCGCGCCGAAACCGAGATTCTCGAACGCTACGCGCCGGCGATCGTCGACGCGCTCGGGGGGCCGATCGATCTCATCGAGTTCGGCAGTGGGAGCGCTCGCAAGACACGCTACTTGATCGCAGAGATCTTGCTGCGCCAGCGTAGCGGCGACTATAAGCCGATCGATATCTCCCCGAGCGCCCTCATCGATTCGGCGCGAGCTCTGGTTTCTGAGTACGATCGGCTTCACGTCTCGGCTTATGCGGCGGACTATTTCGACGTCTTGCTCAACGCGCGGCTCAGTACCTCGAAGCGAGTGCTCGCGCTGTTCTTGGGTTCGAACATCGGCAACTACGAACCCGATCAGGCGCGCGAGCTACTGAGCGCGATGTCGGCCGCGTTCAAACCCGGCGACGCGCTCTTGCTGGGGACCGACTTGAAGAAGGCGCCGAAGACGCTCGAGCTCGCCTACAACGACCCCACCGGCGTAACGGCGGCGTTCGACAAGAATCTCTTGGGCCGGATCAATCGCGAACTTGGCGGCCATTTCGATCTCGACGGGTTCGAGCACGTCGCGCGCTACGACGTAGCGCGCGGCGTCGTGGAATCGTTTCTGGTCGCGCGCCGCGGACAGGTCGTCGCGATCGACGCGCTGGGAATGCAGGCGCGTTTCAGCGCCGCCGAAATGATTCACACCGAATCGTCCTACAAGTTCGATTTCGGCGACATCGAAGGTTTGGCCGGAGACTGCGGTTTCCGCGTCGCGCGCCACTGGGTCGACGCGCAGCGGCGCTTCGCGGTCAACCTGCTCGTGATCGAATGAGGGCGTGAAACCGCGCATCGGCATCACGTACACCTATAACCCAGGCGAAGCGGGTCGCGTCAACGACAACGCGCGGGCCTATGTCGATTCGGTCGAAGCCGCCGGCGGCGACGCGGTGTTGCTCGAAAACGACGCGTCGCGCGCTCGCGAGGCGTTGCGCGGCATCGATGGCCTCATCCTAAGTGGCGGCGCCGACGTCGAACCGCAACGCTATGGCGAGCCGATACACGAGAAAACGCAGGCGTCGAATCCGGCGCGCGACGACTTCGAGATCGCCCTCGCGCGCCTCGCCCGCGAGCGAGGGGTTCCGACGCTGTGCGTCTGCCGCGGACTGCAAGTCGCCAACGTCGCCTTCGGCGGAACGATCGTTCAGGATCTCGCGTCCGAAATGAGCGAGCACTACACGTTGCACCACCAACAGGTTCGGGAGGACGGCGAGGAACGGACGACGGCCGTCGAGGCTCACGCCGTCGAGGTCGAGCCGCGGAGCGCGCTTGCGAACTTGCTCGGGACGGTGCGCTTCGCGACGAACTCGATGCACCATCAGGCGGTGCGCGCCGTGGCGCCGGCGTTGCGAGCCGTTGCGTGGACGTCCGACGGCGTCATCGAGGCGCTCGATGCCGAATTCGAGCATCCATTTTTCTACGCGGTGCAGTGGCATCCCGAAGAATTACTCGAGGACCCGATCAGTCGGAAGCTTTTTGGCGGTCTCGTCGAGGCGAGCCGCAAGAGCGCGGGGGCAACGTCTCGCTAGCTGCCTGAGAGAAAGACGGCGGCAAGTGGTGCGAGCGCGGCTCCGACTTGCAGCGCGAGGATGCGCAGCGCCGGTCCTGGGGCGCGCGGCAGCCAGCTGATCGCGAAGAACGCCACGACCGGCACCTGCCCGGCCATGAGGAGCTGAAAGATATGCGCGGCGGCCCCCTCATCGCTCTCGTGGACGATTCCGAATATCGCAAAGTGAGCGAGCACGACGGCGAGCGCGACGAGCGACATCGCCGGTGGAAGCCAGGCGCTCGGCAGTTTCAAGGATGGCGCGTTCACGCTTTACCCCGCAAATTGAGCACGCTTATAAATCGAGCCGCAGGCGTAGCCGCGCGTATCTAAGACCGTCGAAGACGTCGCCCATCAGCACGCCGTCCCAGAACGCGAGCCGAAGGTCTGGTGCGTAGTACGGTACGCTGAAGACAACCTTGACGCGCGCGCTTTGGCCGTGGGTGATCGACGTCGCAGGCGTCGATTGCGACGCATCGGCGTCGTAGCGGCCTCCGCCGGCGTCGACGAGATAGGCGGTCGCCGGCATCCATTGGTACGAAACGACTTTCGCATCGTTGCGGATCCGTAGCGGGATTTCGACGATCTTCGTATCGAGCGGCTCGGGTCCGTGCACGACGATCGGTCCGTCGATCGTGAAGTCGAAGTCATCGTGACGGACGACGCTCGAAGCGGGCACGTCAAGCGGCGAGTGCGC
>DHWK01000162.1:0-22329 GCA_002413145.1 bacterium UBP12_UBA5184 | reverse complement strand
ACTTTGCGATGCAAACTTTGTATCACAAAGTTATCGTCTTCGCAACTGCTCTAGAAAGACCGCGCCGCGCACATTTTTCGCCGCGCCGATAACTTGATAAAGGCCGGTTTGTCGCATTCCAAGGACTGGGGGCAGCAGCTGACTTGACCCTCGCGATTGCGTTATTATATCATTGTTAGTACATGAGGAGCAAGCTACATCACATCGGCAACTCGCAGGGAGTCATCATTCCCAAGCCCTTTCTTGCCCAAGTGGGCCTTACCGGCGAGGTCGAGATGGAGATCGAGCGCGACTCAATCGTTCTTCGAAAGCCACGGAGAAAAGCACGAGCAGACTGGGCTGAAGCCAGCGCGGAAATCATTGCCGCGGGCGAAGATCAACTCGCACCCTGGCTCGAATTTGCAAACGAAGAGGATGCGGAACTCGAGTGGTAGCGCGCGGCGAAATCTGGCTCGCAGCGCTCGATCCGGTGCGCGGAAGCGAACTCAAAAAGACGCGACCGTGCATGATCGTGTCGCCACCGGAAGTCCACGATCGCCTCCGTACCGTCATTGCGGTTCCCATGACGACGCGGAGCAGCGTAACGCCGTTTCGGATTCCGATCGCATTTGAGGGAAAGCGCGGCCTTATCTTGCTCGATCACATTCGCGCTCTTGACAAGACTCGCTTGATCAGGAAGCTCGGCGAAGCTGAGGAGCGGATATTGGACGCGGCGTTGGCGACCCTCCAAGAGATGTTTTCTCCGTGAGGCCGCGGGTGCTGTTAGGTTCGGACGAGATTTTCGAGCCGGCGCAGAGCGAGGTCGGCGGCGATTGCCAGGGCCGCGGCGATCGCGCTGCCGGCGAGGGCGCGCGACGGGTCGTCGTGTTGCAGGCCGTACAGGACGAGCGTCCCGAGACCGCCCGCATTGACCCAGCTGGCGAGCGTCGCGAGCGCGATCAGCGTAATGGTCGCCAGCCGCACGCCGCCCAGCATCACGGGCAGCGCCTGCGGGATCTCGACGCGCCATAACGTCTGGCGCGTCGACATGCCGAGTCCACGCGCCGCGTCGACCAGCGCGAACGGTACGCCGCGGATTCCGGCTACGACGTTGCGCACGAGAATCATGAGTGCGTAAGCGACGAGCGCGATCAGCGCCGTGGTCGTCCCGATACCGAAGAGCGGGACCAGCAACGCCAGCAATGCGAGGCTCGGGATCGTGTAGAGGATGTTGAGGCCGCCGAGCACGACGTCGCCGAGCCGCCGGTTGCGCGCTATGAAGATGCCGACCGGCAACGCGATCGCGCAGGCGACCGCGAGTGCGATCGTCACCAGCTGGACGTGCTCGAGCGTCCGCCACGCGATCTCCACGGGGTGGCGTACTACGAAATTCATCGTTCGCTCGCGAGCAGCGCCGCGCGCACGTCGGCGAACGAAAGCGTGCCGATGCGGCGGCCGTCCTCGACGACGTCGACCGCGTCTGCGTGCTCGAGCAACTCCGAGAGGACGGTGCGCAGGGTCGCACCGGCTTCGACGCGATAAGCCTGCGCTCCGAGCGGCGCACCGGCGGTGTCCGCGCCGTTCGCCGGTCGCAGCGCGTCGCGCGCGTGCAGCAGCGAGAGCCGGCGAACCGCGTCCTTTGCATCGAGCAGCGCTTCGACGTAGGGCGTAGCCGGTTTCGCGAGCACGCGCAGCGGCGTCCCGTCCTGTTCGATTCGCCCTTCCTTCATGACGACGATCCGGTCGGCCAGGCGGAGCGCTTCGTCGACGTCGTGGGTGACGAACAGAATCGTCGTTCCGAGCACGCGATGGATGCGCAGCGTCTCGTCCTGCAGCGACGTACGCACGATCGCGTCGACCGCTCCGAACGGCTCGTCCATCAACAGAACGCGCGGCCGGGCGGCGAGGGCGCGTGCGACGCCGACCCGCTGCTGTTCTCCGCCGGAGAGTTCGCGCGGGAGCCGTTCGCGATAACGGGCCGGATCGAGCCGGACCAATTCCAGCAATTCGTCGACGCGCGCGGCGATCGCATCTGCCGGCCAGCGCAGGAGTTGGGGGACGACGGCGATATTTTTGGCGACGCTGAGGTGCGGAAAGAGTCCGACCGCTTGAATGACGTAGCCGATCCCGCGGCGCAGCGTCTCTGGGTCGCTTTCGGTTACGTCGCTGCCGCCGACCTCGATCGCCCCGCGATAGGGAAGGACGAGCCGGTTGATCGTTCGCAACAAGGTGCTCTTGCCGCAGCCCGACGGGCCGAGCAGAACGACGAAGGCACCGGCGGGGACGTCGAGATCGACGCCGCCGACCGCGTCTCGGTCGGCTTCGGGGTAGCGGACCGCGACGTCGCGCAAGCGGACGGCAGCGCCCGTCGCCCCGTCGCTCACACGAGTTGGTGCCGAGCGAGGAACGCGTGCGCGACGTCGGCCGGTTCTTGCTTGGCGCCGTCGACCTGGTAGTTGAGATCGCGCATCACCGCATCGCTGAGCAGGGGCGCGAGTTTGTCGAGGGAGATCGCGATCTCGGGATGCTTTTCGAGCGTCGCCCGGCGCACTACCGGCGCGACCTGATAGGCCGGCCAGAAATGCTTGTCGTCGACGAGGACGACGAGATGATCGGCTGCGACCTGACCGTCCGTGCCGAACGCGACGACGACGTCGACCTGGCCACTTTCGAGCGCCTTGTACTTGAGTCCGATATCGAACAATTTTACCGATTTGAACTGAAAGCCGCCGTAGGCCCGCTGCAAGCCCGGCAACGCGTCTTCGCGTGTCGTGAATTCGGGGATAGCGCCGAGACGTAGTTTGGGCGCCGCCTTGGCAAGCTCGCCGAGCGTGCGTACTCCAAACTTCGCCGAACCCGCTTGGGTCATCGCGAGCGCCTGCGTGTCGTTCATCGGCGCGGCCTCGAGCCAGACGAGAGCGTAGCGCCGCGCGTACTCGGCTTTAACCGTCCGGTAGAGCGAGGCGGCGTCGCCTTGAGGATGAAGTTTCAGTTCGGTGATCAGCGCCGTCCCGGTGTATTCCGGGTAGAGGTCGATGTCGCCGCGCAAGAGCGCCTCCATCGCGACTTGCGTGCCGCCGAGATTGAGCTTGCGGGTAACCGCCAGGCCGCGTTTCTCGAGAATCTGCGCGTACATCTCGCCGAGGATCAACTCTTCGGTGAAATCTTTCGACCCGATCGCGACACCGTTGGCCGGCGCTCGGCCACAGCCGGCGGCAGAGAGTGGGAGCGCGCCGAGCAGCGCGAGGGCGCCACGCCGGGTGATTGGGAGCGTCATGCCGGCCTCATTTCCGTATACGCGAAACATCGTTCGAGTGCGGCCAGCGACGTGTCCGCCAAAAGGGCGAGCATGGCGACGCCGGCCGCACCTTCTAAGAGCTGCGGCATCTGATTCGCTGCCAGCGCGTTGATGACGTATTCGCCGAGGCCGCCGCCGCCGATGAAGCCGGCGAGCGTCGCGCTGGCGATGACCTCGACCGTCGCGGTGCGCACCCCCGAGAACACGATCGGCAACGCGAGCGGCCAATCGACGCGCAAGCCAATCTGTTGCTCGCTCATTCCCAGCCCGCGCGCGGCCTCCCGCACCGCCGCCGGGACGCCCCGCAAGCCGAGGTCGGTGTTGATCGCGATCGGCGGGATCGCAAGCAGCGTCAGCGCGACGAACGACGGCGCGAAGCCGATGCCGATCAGCGGCAGCATCAACGCCAAGACGGCGAGGCTCGGGATGACGCGCGCCGTCCCGATCGCACCCAGCCACGCGCTGCGCGCCAAGCCCGCTCGCGCCAGCGACGCCGCGACGGGCAGCGCGATGAAGAGCGCCGCCGCGAGGGCCGCCGCCGAGAGGATCACATGGTCGCGGACGTGGACGAGGAGATCCATAGAAGACCCGGGGTTTCGCCACCGCCCGGCGAAAACCGACTGCCCTTCTTTATGCTCGTCGTTTCAGATCCGGCGCAGACCGGCGAACCTCACCCTCCGACCGTACCTCCGCAAGCGACGCCGTTAGTTGGGCTCGACGATCCCTCGCTCTATCACAGTCGCGAGTTGTCTTGGCTCGAGTTCAACGATCGCGTCCTCGAAGAAGCGCTCGACGAGCGGAACCCGCTGCTCGAACGCCTGAAATTCATGGCGATCTTCTCGACCAACCTCGACGAATATTTCATGATCCGCGTCGCGGCGATCAAGCAGCAGATCGAAGCCGAGGTGCATCGGCGCTCCAACGATGGGCGCCTCCCCGAAGAGCAGCTGCTCGCGGTTTCGACGCGACTGCGCGGTTCGCTCGATCGGTTTGCGCGGCTTCTGCGCGAACGTATTTTGCCGGAGCTCGAGGGGGCCGGCATCCGGCTCGTCCGCTATCGGGACCTCGACGAGCTGCGCCGCGCCGAGTTGCGCCACACCTTCGAAGAACGTGTTTTTCCCGTCCTTACGCCGCTGGCGGTCGATCAGAGCCATCCTTTCCCGTACATCTCGAACCTCTCGCTCTCGCTCGGCGTCGAGATGGAAGAGCTCACCGGCGAGGGACCGGTGACGCACTTTGCGCGCGTCAAAGTCCCGCCCAGCTTGCCGCGTTTCATGCCGGTCGAAGCGGCCGGCGCCGGCCGGCGCTTCGTCATGCTCGAGGACGTCATGGCGAACAATTTGGACGCACTCTTCCCGGGGATGGAAATCCGGGCGTCCTATCTCTTCCGCGTCACCCGCGACGCCGACCTCGACATCCAAGAAGACGAAGCCGACGATCTCTTGCGCGCCATCGAATCGGAGCTGCGCAAGCGACGATTTGGCGAAGCGGTCCGACTCGAAGTCGAAGCGGCGATGCCCGAGCACATTCGACGCATGTTGCTCGACGCGCTCGTCCTGGGGGACGTCGACCTCTACCAGATCGAAGGGATGCTCGGCACGTCTGACCTGTGGACGCTCGCGAATTTAGAACTCGCAGAGCTACACGATCCGCCGTTCACGCCGGCGATTCCGAAGCGCTTGATCGGGCAGCCCGATATTTTCGCGGCGATTCGCGAAGGCGACATTTTGCTGCATCATCCGTACGATTCGTTCGACCCCGTCCTGCAATTCTTACAGCAGGCCGCGGTCGATCCGCAGGTGCTGGCGATCAAACAGACGTTGTATCGCATCTCCGGTCACTCGCCGACGGTCCAAGCGTTGATCGAAGCCGCCGAAAACGGCAAGCAAGTCGCGGCCTTGATCGAGCTTAAGGCCCGCTTCGACGAAGAGAACAACATCCTCTGGGCCAGAAATCTGGAACGGGTCGGCGCGCACGTCGTCTACGGCCTGCCCGGCCTGAAGGTGCACGCGAAGGTCATTTTGGTGGTGCGTGACGAGCCCGACGGCATCCGGCGCTACGTCCACTTCGGCACCGGCAACTACAACGAGCGGACCGCGCGCATCTATACCGACCTCTCGCTCTTCACGTGCCGCCCGGAACTCGGCGCCGACGTGACGCAGCTTTTCAACAGCCTGACCGGTTTCTCCAAAGAGACGCTCTATCAGAAACTGCTCGTCGCCCCGACGTCGATGCGGGATGGCTTCGTCAAGCTGATCCGGCGGGAAGCCGAGCACGCGCGCGCCGGGCGGTCCGCATCGATCGTCGCGAAGATGAACGCGATCAGCGACGCCGGCATCGTGCACGAACTTTATGCCGCCTCGCAGGCAGGGGTACCGATCGACTTGATCGTGCGCGGCATGTGCGAGTTGCGTCCGGGGATCCCCGGCGTCAGCGAGACGATTCGCGTGCGCAGCATCGTGGGACGTTTCCTCGAGCACTCGCGCATCTTTATTTTCGGGAACGGCGGAGAGCGCGAAGTCTACATCGGCAGCGCCGATTGGATGGGCCGCAACCTCGATCGCCGGGTCGAGACGGTCGTCCCGGTACTCGACCCTGGAATCCGCGATCATATCTGCGACGATATGCTTGCGGTGCTGTTGGCGGATAACTGCAAGACCCGCTGGCTACGCTCCGACGGTACCTATGCACGGCGCAAGCCGAGCGGCGCCGAGCCGTTGCTGTGCGCGCAAGAGCTCTTGCTCGCGCGAGCCGAGGCGCTCTAGGGTAAGTCGGCCATCGCGAGGATGATGTTCCACTCGCGCACGTGGACCGGCTGCACGGAAAGGCGCGAACCGCGCTTCAATAGGACCATCGTCGGCGCGAGCGCCGGGTTGGCGCGCATTTCGGCCAGCGAGACGAAGCGTGGCAGGTCGCGTGCGTATGCGACGTCGACCATCTGCCAGATCGGATTGGCCTCGCTCGCCCTCGGATCGTAGTATTCGCCGCCCCGTTCGCGAGCGGTGAAATCGGGATACGCCTCGCGGGTGACCTTGAGGATCCCGGCGATTCCGGGCTCGGGGACGCTCGAGTGATAGAAGAAGCCGAGATCGCCGGCCTTCATCGCCTGCATGTTGTTACGGGCTTGGAAATTCCGGACGCCGCTCCACTCGGTGCGGCCCTCGCGCTTGAGCCGCTCAAAACTGAACGTGTCGGGTTCGCTCTTGAGTAGCCAATAGTTCATTCCTCATTTTGCTTTTCGCAAAATGAGGACCCCTTTTGGCGGCCCTTGCGGATAAATCAAGAGCCCGCCGGGTGGCCCCGGCGGGCTCTTGGTTTGGTGTGACGCTGGTTAGTCGGAGATGCGCCGCGTGAGGGTGAACCGGAACGTCCGCGGCGGAACCCACTGGATCGATTTCGGGGAACTGAAACAGCCCGTCGAACTGAATACCGTCGGGCCGCCGATGGTGTTGGTGCCCTGGCAAATCGTCCGGCTTCCCTGACCGAACAAAGCACGCACGATGCCCGGTCCGGTATTCAGATTGAAGAGGTTATCGACCGCCATTTGGAAGGTCGTCTGTGGGACGATATCCCACTGGGCGGTGCCGTTGAACAGCGTGTAGGCGGGGCCGTACGTCGAGTTGTTCGCTCCTTCGTAGTCCATACCGAAGGTGAGGAGCTGATGCTTTGCTCCGCTCCAGCGCAACTCGGCGTAGCCTTTCGTGTATGGAACCGAGCCTTGACTGTTCACGCTTCCGTCGAGTTGCTTTCCGTTTACGAGCGGAGAGAAGGCAGAGACGTTGGTGTTGCAAACCAAGGGCGCCGGCGGGCAGACCGCCGTGTAGAGCACGGGGGGCAACTGGTCGAGGTAGGCTCGCTGCGCCGTAGCCGTCAGAATCCAGCCGAAACCGACGGGGACGATCCTATTGAGCGATGCTTCGATGCCGTAGAAACGGCCGATCGGCCCGTTGAGCGTCTGCGATTGGAAACATCCTCCGACGGCCGTCCCGGCCGGCGGCGCGAACGATGCGGGACACGTTATGGGACTGGTCTGGCTCATGAAGATGTTATGGATCGTGTTATCGTAGGTGTCGAGCGAGAAGATGGCGCCGTTCGGGACTCTAAAATCTGCTCCCAGGTCGTAAGCTACGGTGGTTTCGAACAGCAGCTGCGTGTTCGCCAGAGCAACCGTATATTGCAGATTGTTCGCAGCATTCGGAATCGTGACGCTCCCGAGACCGGAGATGAGCGAGGCGTACGGCATCGTCACCGAGGAACCGGCCGACGCGCGAATTGAGATATCGCGAGTGGCCCGGAACGCCAAGCCGAGGTGCGGATCGTAGTGGCTGAACGAATTAGGTACGCCGACGAGGCTGACCGGCGTGGCGCTCGCGGTGCCGGCTCCGCCGGATGCGACGGGAAGCGCGTACTGGTTGAGGAGTGCCGGGTTTTCCGTCTGGGCGAACGAGTAGTAGTGTTCGTAATAGGCGCCGAGCGCGACCTGAAGTGCCGGCGTTACCTGGAACGTCCCGGTGAGTCCGAAGTCGCTGTCATGGACGTACGTCGGAGGGATAGCGATGCTGGTGCGCGGCAGGAACGGCGCGTTCGCCGTCCCCGGGATATTGTATACTCCAAGAGCACACCCGGGCTGGGCGCCGATACCGGCGCCGTTGTTCGATACGGTGCCGACCACCGGCGTGCATCCCGCCAAGGGGATCGTGGTATCGCCGGTCGTCGAGGCGGTGTCGTCGGTATGGTAATCGTAGCTGAAGGTGAGGAGGTTGTCGCCGAACGGGTGGAAGTATTGGAACGTCCCACCGCGTAAGCGGTCGATCTCCGGCTGGCTGAACGGGGATCCGTAGGCGATGGCGCCGTCGTTGGCTTGCCCCGTCGGGGTCGTCCAACAGGGGTTCGTCATCGTGCACGTCGGCGCGACGGTCGTCGTCGCCGGGCGGAATGGGAACGGCTGAGGACCCGTACCGATGTATGCAGGGACGTAGCCCGGACCTGCGTTTTGCCCATAACACGGTCCCTTTGCGCCACCGTTCGCGACGCTGGCCGAGACGAATATCTCCTGGCAGTTGGCGGCGTTCGTAACTTGGAACCAGCCGCCGTTTTCGCCCGGCGTCAAGACCTCGTTGAAGCCGCTGATATAACGGTTGACGAGCGCGGTATAGGGGCGAACGAGGATCGTGTCGTTCTTATACGAGGTGCGCAGTTCGGCTGCGAACTGCGGCTCGTTGTTCTGAATGAACGAGCCGGGGAAGAAGTTGTATTGCGGGACCGCCATGCCGACGAGACTCTGCGCGTAGGGTGGATTGTAGGTCGACGTGACGGTACAGAGCGCGGGGTTGCTCACCGCGGTGCTGCCGTTGAAGCAGGCCGCGATGGTCCCGTTGCCTTCAAGGCTCGCGTAGGAGCCGGCTTGCGGATAGTATTGACCTTGCAGGCCGAGGTATTCGGCGGTGATCGAGGTGGCGGGCGAGAGACGATAACGCGCCTTTACAACTTCGCCTTCGAGATTATAGCGGTTGCTCAGATCGGCTTGATATTGATTCAACGAAAGATAGCCGCTCGGCACCGTGCCGATGCCGAGGAGCGGGCCGCTGGGTAGACCCGATCCGATACGATTGGCTAAATAGTTGTCCGATGGACCCTTGTAGCTCGAGAACGACTTGCCGGCGACGACCGACAGCCGGTCGTTGAAAAGATTGACGTTCCCGAAGAGTGTATATAGGCTTCCGGCATAGCTGTCGAGGCCGCCCTTGAGTTCGACATAATTTTTCGGAGAAAAATCGCGCGTTCTCAGGTTGACGGTGCCGAACGCAGATTCACCGGCGGTTGGACCGTTGAGGCCGGCACCTTTCAAGACTTCGACTTGGTCGAAGATCCCGGCTTGGGCGTAATTTGCGTTCCAAAGCCCAAAGGTTCCGACCGAGAGCGGATGCCCCTCGATGTTTACCTTCGTCTCCGCCCACGAGCCACGGACGTTGAAGAATAGGTTGGCGGTCGAAGACGAGGTTCGCGCCAGCGTGACGCCCGGCAGTTCCGCGACCGTATCTTCGAGATTCGGAAGGTCGCGCTGCTGGATGATCGCGGAGTCGAGCCCCGTCACCGAGGTCGAGCTGGTGTTGATCGAGCTCGCGCGCGTCACCGAGACGCGGCCGATCGTCCGCAGCGTGGTGGAACTTGCTTCGACGAGGCTGATCTGAATCGAGGAAGTCCCCGGCGCAATCGCGTATCCGGTCACGCTTGCCGTCTGGAATCCACCCTTGTTCACGGTGATATCGTAGATCCCGGCGGGTAGGCTGACGGAGAAGGAGCCGTTATCCTTCGTGGTCGTCGTGTAGGTCTGCGACCCGCCGGTGACGGTGACGGTCGCGCCGCCGACCGGCTTATTGGTAGAAGAGTCGAACGCGTTGCCGGTCAGCGTGCTGTTCGCCGTTCCGGTTTGAGCGACGATGGTCTTGCCGGCTGCCGACGCCGTTGCCACGCTGACGGGACCAACGACGAGGACGGCGGCAAGAACCGAAGCCGTAACTCTCAGGAATATGGACACGTGATCTCCTTATGAGGGAGAGTTGAGTGAGTGATGTAAGAACATCGAGATCTCTCGTCGGAACATCGTCGCGACAGTGACGTCGGCGCGAAGACCCCTGCACTGCGGGTTGCGAGAAACCTGCCAGCCGGTTTCTGAGCCGGAGGGAGCACGAGGAAGCACTTACCGCCTCCGTCGGAGCGGAACCTTGTGCCGGTAAGGAACATTATGAAATCTGTGCAAAGGCCGTTCACCGAGCGTAAACCGACCGGTTGGGAAGGCGTCGAGGCCGAGGGCTACGTCCCAGGTGAGCCCTCGAAAGTTGTCCGTCATACCCTCGTCGGGGGGCGGAAAGAATCCGCCGCCGAGCCGGGGCCCGGGCTCGAGGTGCGGTATTTCGAAGTACCAGCCGGCGCGGTGACCCGGCTCGAAAAGCACGAGCACGAGCACTTCGTCATCGTCGGCGAAGGCGTCGGCCAGGCCATCGTCGGCGAGGAAGTCCGCGAAGTGCGGGCTCACGATGTGATCTACGTCGCACCGTTCCAGCCGCATCAATTCGTCAACCGTGGGGACGCGACGTTCGGCTTTTTCTGCGTCGTAACGGCCCACCGGGACATCGCCCGGATGCTGGAGGGCGTCGAACTCGAGGCTCTGCTGGCCTCCCCGGCCGGGAAGGTCGCCGACGCTGATGGTGCGCCGCCGCCGCGGCGGCGGCCGGCGGTTTCCGGGCGCTAGCCTCCCAGCGGACCGCCTTCGAAGCGCTCGAGTGCCGCACGCTGCGCGTCCGTCCAGGTCACGGTCGCACCGTCGATCGCGCGCACCACGACGACGCGGGCGAGGGCGCGGAGCGAGCCGTCGGCGCCCGTCATCGCCTGTTCCATCGTCGCGCTCGCGCGGCCGAGCTGCGCGAGTTTCGAACGGATGAAAAGCGGCTCGTCATAATAGCAGGCGGCGGTATAGCGGAGCTGGAGTTCGGCGGTGACGTGCGCGTAGGCAAACGGCCCCGGCTCCGGATCGCCGGCGGCGACGAAGTATTGCAGCCGCCCGAACTCGAGGTACTCCGGGTAGACGGTGTTGCTGACGTGGCTGAGGCCGTCGCACTCGCAATAGCGCGGCCGCAGCTCGACGCTAAACCGGAACGAGGCGAGCCACGCCGCCTCGTCCTTCGGATCGTACAGCTCGAGCAATGAGTGTACTGCCGGCGCTAGCGCAGTTTGATGACCGGCGCCGGCTCGGCTTGGCCGGCGAACGCCTCGCTCAAGACTTTGGCGAGTTCACCATTCTGCGCCATCGGTCCGAGGATGTCGGTGTCGCCGTAAAACTTACCACCGATGAAGACCTTGGGCAGCGTCGGCCAGTCGGTCATCTGCGCGAGCGCCTCGCGCTTGGGCATATCTTCCAAGACGTCGACGACCTCGAACGGGCGGCCGAATTGATTGAAAAACTGGATCGTCTCGAGCGTAAAGCCGCAGAGAGGCGCGTCCTTCGTGCCCTTGCCGTAGACCAGGATCGTGTTCTCGGCGATCTCGTGCTCGATTTGCTTGCGGATGGCGTCTGCGTCGGGCATGGTTACTCCAAAACTTCAGTGCGGATGGACATGGCGTGGATGCGGCCGTCGCTACGCGCCGCCCGGACCGCGCCCTCGACCATACGGTGGCGATCGATGAGCGGGACTCCCGCGAAGGCCTTCGATCGTACCAACACGTTGAAGTGGTCGAGGGTGCCGGTCAGGTCGACGATCTCGACTTGTGCGTCGGGAAGCGTCTGGCGGATCAGCGTGCGCATCGCATCTTCTCGAATCATCGGTCTAAGGATTCAATTCGCGCCGGTCGCCGCGGATACTGTTCCATAGGTTGCGGGCCTCGCGTAATGTTTCCGGGAGCAGCGGAGCGGTTTTTTGGAGGGCCGCCATCGCTCCCGCCGCCAAGACGATCGCCGCGACGCCGAAGAGGATTGCCGGGACGCCGGCGACGCGGACGTTCTTTCCGAGTTTGATGCGCGAGCCGCGCGCGAGCGGCTCGGCATCGAGCATCGAAACGACCAACCGGGCGAGTTTCATAACGCCGTCCCATTCGCCGGGGAGAAGCGGCGGGCCCGCGAAGGGAGGGTGGGCATGCAAGCGGCCTACGACTGGGAGGTCCCGACCGAGTTCAATTTTGCGCGCGACGTGGTCGACGCACTCGGGCGCGAAGGGCGCCGCGGACTGCTGTTCGTCGATGCGAAGGGCGGCCGCAGCGACGTCTCGTTTCCGGAGATCGCCGCAGCATCGCGGCGCTGGGCCGGCACCTTGCGCGATCTCGGCGTTGCGAAAGGCGCTCGGGTCGTCGTCGTCCTTCCGAAGATCCCGGCTTGGCTGTACGCGATGCTCGCGCTCGATCGCCTGGGCGCCGTCGCGATTCCGAGCGCCGAACAATTGCGCGCGAAGGACCTCGCCTTCCGCGCCAACCACTCCGGCGCGACCGCGCTAATCGCCCACGCGAGCAACGCCGCCGAGGTCGATCTGATGCGCGAGCAGGCGCCGGGGGTGACGCGCTATCTGCTGGTGGGCGGCGAAGCGCCGGGTTGGACCTCCCTCGATGCACTCGCCGAACGCGGTCCCGAATTCGCGGGCAACCCCACGGCGCGCGACGACGTCGCCTATATCGTCTATACGAGCGGGACGACCAAAGATCCGAAAGGCGTCGTCCACAACCACGCCTACACGTTTGCGAAACGCATGCAAGCGGAGTTTTGGCTCGACGCGAAGCCCGAGGATCTGCTCTGGTGCACCGCCGGTACCGGCTGGGCGAAGTCACTCTGGAACGTGTTGCTCGGGCCGTGGTCGTGCGGCTCGGCGATCGTGCTCCACGAAGGCGCGTTCGAAGCGGCGCAGCGCATGGATTTGATCCGCGACCTCGAGGTGACGGTGCTCTGCCAAGCGCCGACGGAATATCGCATCGAGGCGAAGCTGGAAAGACTCGGCGAGCGCTGGAAGCTGCCGAAGCTGCGGCACTGCGTCTCCGCCGGCGAACCGCTCAACCCAGAAGTTCTGGCTCGCTGGAAAGAGGCGTTCGGCCTCACGATCCTCGACGGCTACGGCCAGACCGAAAATTCGCTGCTGGTCGCGAACCGGCCGGGGATGGACGTGCGGCCGGGTTCGATGGGGAAGCCGACGCCGGGGCACGACGTCGGGGTCGTCGACCCCGAGGGACAAGAATGTGAGGCCGGGGAGGTCGGCGACATCGGTCTGCGCGGCGACCCGCCGACGCTTTTCCGCGGCTACTATAAGAACGAGGAAGAGACGCGCGCTTCACACCGCGGCGAGTGGTACATTACCGGCGATCGCGCGCAGGTCGACGACGACGGTTATTTCTGGTTCGTCGGGCGAGCCGACGACGTGATTTCGTCGGGCGCCTACCGCATCGGCCCCTTCGAAGTCGAGAGCGCGTTGCTCGAGCATCCTGCCGTCCTCGAATCGGCAGTCGTCGGCAGCCCCGACGCCGATCGCGGCAATGTCGTGAAAGCCTTTGTGGTTTTGCGACCGGGGAACGAGCCGAGTGACGCGTTGGTGAGCGAGCTGCAAAATCACTGCAAGAAGGTCACGGCGCCCTACAAGTATCCGCGCGAAATCGAATTCGTCGGCGAATTGCCGAAGACGCGCTCGGGGAAGATTCGCCGCGTCGAGCTGCGCCAGTTAGAGCTCAAGCGCAAAGGCGCGACCGCCGCGAGCGGTTTCGTCTAAAGCCAGGCAGTACCGATGCGCGCGATACGGCTCAACGAGGTTGGCGGCCCCGAAAAGCTGCACGTCGAGGACGTTCCGAAACCGGTTCCGGGCCCGGGCGAGATTCTGGTCAAGATCAAACGCGCGGCATTCAACCGGCGCGACGTCTTCATCACGCAGGGTCTCTATCCGGGAATTAAAGTTCCAGTGACGCCCGGATCGGACGGCTGCGGTGAGGTCGCCGCGCACGGCGCCGGCGTCGGCAACCCGCCGGTCGGGACGCCGGTCGTGATCAATCCCGAAATCGGTTGGGACGACGATCCGTTCACGTTGACGGCGAACGCGAGCATCGTCGGCATGCCGACCGATGGGACGTTTGCCGAATACGTCGTGGTGCCGGCGCAGAACGTGTATCGGAAGCCGGCATTGCTGAGCGACGACGAAGCGGCGGCGATCCCGCTCGGCGGCATGACGGCGTACCGCGCGGCGTTCACTCGGGGACAGCTCGCCAAGGACGACATCGTGCTCATCCCCGGCGTCGGGAGCGGTGTCCAGACGTTCGTGCTGCTGTACGCAGTGCACGCCGGGGCGAGGACGATCGTGACCTCCGGGAGCGACGAGAAGCTCGCTCGCGCGAAAGCGCTCGGTGCGAGTGAAGGGATCAACTATAAAACCGATCTCGACTGGCACAAGTCCGCGCGCAAACTCTCGAGCGGCGGCCCGACGCTCGTCGTCGATTGCAACGGGGGCGAGGTGCTTTCGCGCTGTCTGGACATCGCGCGCTACGGCGCTCGGGTCGCCATCTACGGCGGAACCAACGGCGATGCGAAGATTCGCCCGTACTCGATTTTCTGGAAGCATCTCTCGGTGCTGGGGAGCTCGATGGGAAGTCCCGCCGATTTCGCCGCGATGCTAAAGTTATTCGAGAGCGGGCTCAAACCGGTCGTCGATCGCGTCTATCCGATGGACGAGGTCGTTGCGGCCGCCGAGCACGTCCTCAAAGGCGACCAAATGGGGAAGGTCGTCCTGGCGATCTCCTAGGCGAAGGAACGAAGATGACCGACCCGCACCCTAATATGGCGGCTTTGAGCGCACGTGTTCACCTCTTCGTGCGGCCCGCTGCTCGCGAAAGATTCACGGCGCTGTTCAAAGATGTGCTTGGTTGCAACGTTATCGAACGAGATGTTGGCTTTCCCCAGCCGATTCTGTTTGTGCCCTTTCCCGACGGCAGCGGCTTCAGCGTAGAATTCAGCGAGCTTGCCCCCGAAGAGTATCCGGGCGACGCGATCGATGACGAACATGCCTTCCGGGGCGCCTGGATTGAATTTCGTACCGCCGGCCTGGCTCTCGACCAAGAGAAATTACGTGCCGCGGGCATTCGGGAGTTCCGGCATGCCGGAAGCAACCATTCGTATTTTTGCGCCCCGGGCGGCCAGGTATTCCGATTAGTCGAGCTTGATTACAGGGGACCGTGAATGTTTCCCAGTTGGCTCGCCGTGCGGTGAATAATACCTTGGGTGCGCGGCGGCGGCGATCTTCCAGTTCGCCTTTGCGCGACGTACCCGTCACGATCCAGCGCTGCGAAATCAGCGGATGAACGCATACTCATCGATCGTCGTCACGCCTCGTTCGATACCGAGCTCGGCGGAGGCGACGGCGCGGCTCGCGGGGTCGACGATGCGCGAGAGGTCGGGGTCGAGGATCGCCGCCTCCTGGTCGCTGGGGGGACGGTCGAGCGTCTTCGCTTTGACGCGGCCTTCGCGCTCGAGCGCGATCAGATACGCGAACACCTGGCGCGCCGCAGCCGGCCAGAGTTCGTGCGGGATCGCGGCGTAGATTCGCGCGACGATCGCGGGGACCGTCGCCGCGCCGGCTTCGAGCGTTTCGAGTACCTCGCGCTCACGCGATTTGCGGTGCGCGATATACTCGTCGAGTTTCGCCAGTGGGTCTAGGATGCTCTCGCCGTGTCCGCCGTCGATCTGCCGCGCATTCGAGAACTCGCGACGCAGACGATCGAGCGTCGCCTGATAGACGCGCATATCGCCGCCGGGCGGCGCGACGACGACGGTCCCGCTGCCGATGACGACGTCGCCGGTGAACAGCGTCGCTTCATCCTCCAACCAGAACACGAGGTGGTCGCGGGCGTGGCCGGGCGCATAGAGCGCGCGCAGGTCCGTCTCGCCAAGCGTGATGTATTCCCAATCGGCCAATGCGAAGTCGTGGGGAAAGCGCGCCTCGGGATGTGCGTAGACCGGCGCGCGGGTTTTTTCGGCCAAGAGCGCCGCACCCGGCGCGTGGTCGGGATGGCCGTGCGTCACCGCGATCGCGCCGATCGTCCAGCCGGCGTCCTCCGCTTCGGCGCAGATCGCTTCGACGTGTTCCGGCAGTGCGGGGCCGGGATCGATGACGAACGCATCTCCGCCTCCCGCGTCGATGAGATAGGTGTTGGTTCCATCCAGCGTCATCGGCGACGGGTTGGCGGCGCGGACGCGCCGCACGCGTGACTCGCTCACCAGGTTTCGCCTTCGGGCATATACTCGATCTGCCCATCGCGCATGAACGGCAGGATCGGTCGAACGGCGCCGCGCGAACGCGCGTGGTCGAGCAGCGTCGCGAGAGAATCGCTGGCGGCAAGCCGCTCCAGATGCTTGCGTGTCGGGAACATGATCCGTAGCTCCCCGCGCTCCGCGCGCGCCAGCGCATCGTGCGGCTCGAACCACGCGCCGTCGTGGACTTCAACGGCGTCGGCGATCGCGCTCTGTCCTTCGGGGGCGGTCGCGATGAAGAAGTGGGTGTCGAAACGCAGCGGTTCGCGCTCAGGCGTGATCCAGTTCGAATAGTAGACCAATTCTCGCGCGTCGAGAAAGAGGTTCTCGCGTTCCAGCAAAATTGCCAGCGGAATGCCCTCGGTCAGCTCTTGCCGCAGCAGCGCGAGGCGCTCCGCTTGGATGGACGCGGGTTCGCCGGCGGCATCACAAGCGATGAGCACGCCGGCCTCTTCGAAGAGTTCGCGCAGCGCCCCGATCGCGAATTCGGGTTCGATCCCCGCAACCGAACCGTAAAGGCGCGCGCGCGCCGGCGCGCTGCGGTCGGCGGCGTCGAGCGTACCACCCGGAAAGACATATGCGTCGGGCATGAAGCGGCTGCGGGAACTACGCCGAGTTAGGTAGACGAGCAAGCCGGCGCCTGTGTCCGGCCGCACGAGCATGACCGTCGAGGCCTGGCGCGGAACCTGTGGTACGGAGGTTTCGTTTTCCAACTATGTTTATGCGTTTTGTCGCCGTTTTGTCGCTTGCCCTTTCCTGCGGAGTCGGCGCCGCCTCGGCGCAACCCTACCCCGGGCCTGCGCCGACGCCGGTGAGTCTGCCGACCGTGTCGCCGGATATTCGGGTCGATCCGGTAACGCGCTCTGCGATCGATCTCGGCATCCAGATCATCCGCGCCCAGCAGTGGAAGTACGCTAACCAGGCCAGCGGCGACGTGACATATTTCCGGCGCTACGAGATGCAAGTCAGAACGGGGCGCGACTCGTACCGCGAGGTCCATCTCCATCAGGGAACGGTGATCAATCCACGCGGCGCGTCGCTTCAGCCGGGCCAGCGAGTCGAGGTGGGAGGCGATGCCCAGTACGATGGCTCGCTCAACGCCAACGTTATCACGATCGTCGGTTATTCCCGCTAAAGCCCCTGCGCGATTCTGTCGCGTTAGTGCCGGCGCATGACGACGAGCAGGACTAACAGCAGCCAATTGATCGCGTGCGACGTCCAGCAATACGCGCACGGTCGTCGCGTGACGAACAAGAGGCTGTAAGCCAGGTAGAGCGACATCGCTGCAGCGGCAAGCGAGGCCGCGAGGGCGAAGTCCCAGACGAGCGGCCGGCTCATGAAAGGCAGCGTCGCGGCCAGGGCGAGGTAGTAGACCAAACCGATCGTAGCGTTCGAGATTCCGCCGACGAGCCGGGCCCGCGTCGTCTGCACCACACTGGGCTCCTCGAGCTGTCCCCGCTTGGCTCGCTCGGCCTTGCGCGCCATAAAAACGGAGGCGTAGACTCCGCCGCCGCAAAGCAGGGACATCGTGCCCAAGAGCCAGCCCATCAGGTGAGCGCCTTTTGGCGCCGCGCCGAAGCCGCATTCATCTTTCTCAGTTCGTTCGTCCTCGCCGCACTCGTGATTCGCAACAAGACGGCGATCGAGTCGATGCTCGGCGCGTTCGGGCCCTTCGCGTATCCTCTAGCGATCGTGATCTTCACCATCGTCGCTTCGGCTCCGTTCTCGGTGACCGATGCGCTCGCGATCATGAATGGGGTCCTTTTCGGTCCGCTCTGGGGTTCGATCGTCAACGCGGTCGGTTTGTTCTTCGCTGCGCTCGCCGGCTACGCGCTGGCGCGCCGGACGTCGCAACTGCTGGAACTGCACAACAGCATCGACCGGCTGCCGCGCTGGGTGACGCGATTCCGCGTCGGATCTCCGCCCTTCTTGTTGACCTTGCGCGTGATCCCCGGGCTCGGCGGGACGCTCGCGACGCAGATCGCCGCCGCCTTCCGCGTCCCGATCTACGTCCACGTTTGGACGATGTGCGCGATCGCAATTCCGATTTGCACCTTGCTCGCGATCTTCGGCGACCGGGTCTCCGTCACGGTGCAAACGTACTACCAGGCGCACCGTCCGCACATGCACGTCCCCGAGCGGTTCGGGCATCTTTTCCGCCGTCATCGGACGCCGGAGCCCGTTCCGGAACCGATGCCGGGGGAATTATGAACGTCATCCTCATCGAAGACGACGCGGCCCTCGCGCGCGCCTCCGCGCTGGTCGCCGCCGTCGAGCGAATCGCGCTCGACACCGAGTTTCACAATGAGCGATCGTATGTTCCGCGCTTGATGGTGCTCCAGATGGTGGTCGACGAGGACGTTTTCATCGTCGACGCGGTGCGCGTTCGAAACCTTCAGCCCCTAGCCGACGCGCTCGCTTCAAAAACCGTCGTCGGGCACGCGCTGCAGAGCGACCTCAAAATCTTCGCGGAGCGGTTCGATCGGCTGCCGGCCGCCGCGTTCGACACGCAACTCGCCGCCGCGTTCAGCGGCTACGGTATGTCGATTTCGCTCGCCGATCTCGTGCACGACGTCGAGGGCGTACGCCTGCGCAAATCGCAGACGGTCAGCGATTGGAGTTCGCGTCCGCTCAGTCCCCAGCAGATCGAGTATCTCGTCGACGACGTTCGGCATCTCTTTGCGGTCGCCGACGCGCTGCGCACGCGCTTGAGCGAACGCGGGCGGCTCGGATGGTTCGAAGAAGAGGCGCTCCCGCTCGTCGACCCGGCGAAATATCGCCCGGACCCCGAACGCCTGTATTTGCGAATCCCCGGTGCGACGCGCATGAATCGCCGGGAGCTCGGGATTCTGCGCGAGGTCGCGCAACTGCGCGATTCGCTGGCGCGCGAACGCGACGTCCCGCTCAAGTTCATCATCCCGGACGACGTGATGGGTGCGCTCGTCACCTTGCGACCGGCGTCGCGCGACGATCTCGCGCAGCTGCGCCGGCTCGACGCCGGCGCGCGCAAGGCTTTCGGCGATCGCATCGTCGAGGCCATCGCACGCGGGCTGGCGTTGCGCGACGACGAGTTACCGTCGAAGCCGAAGCGCCTGCCCGGCGCCGAACGCGAAGCGATCGTCGCGTGCCTGGGGGTGCTGGTGAACGCGATCGCCGCCGAGAACGGCTTGCCGGCGGGGCTCTTGACGCCGCGCGCAGCGTTGGAACGGCTCGCCCGCGAACTCCCGCAAAGTGCCGAAGACGTCGCTCGCGTCCTCGATGCGACCGCCTGGCGCGCCACGCTCGTTGCCGAGCCGTTGCACGAACTGCTCTCGGGCCGGACCGCGCTTACCGTCACCGGGAGCGAGAGTGGAAATCCGCGTATCGAGCGCGTCGTTACGACCGGGGGCGCGCCGCAGCGGTAGCGAAGGCCCGCGCGCTATGCAGAACGCGCATCCGGACAGTTTTCAGGCGAAGGGCACGCTTGGGGTCGGAGGCCGGGAATACACGATTTTTCGGCTCGACGCGCTCGAGCGAGCCGGGTTTCCGATGGCGCGTCTACCCTACAGCCTGAAAATTCTGCTCGAGAATCAGCTGCGCTTCGAGGACGGACGCAGCGTCAAGAAAGAGGACGTCGAGGCGCTCGCGCGCTGGACGCCGCAAGCGCGGGGCGACCGCGAGATCGCATTTCGTCCGGCTCGCGTTCTGCTCCAAGATTTTACCGGCGTCCCGGTCGTCGTCGATCTCGCCGCGATGCGCGACGCGATGGCGGCGATGGGCGGCGACCCGAAGTCGATCAATCCGCTGCAGCCGGTCGAGCTCGTCATCGATCATTCGGTACAAGTCGATCGCTTCGGCTCGAGCGACGCGTTCGCGGAAAATGCCCGGCTCGAGTTCGAACGCGAACAGGACCGCTACGCTTTCCTCAAATGGGGCCAAGCAGCGCTCGATAACTTCCGCTGCGTCCCCCCCGACACCGGAATCGTGCACCAAGTCAACATCGAGTTCTTGGCGCGCGTCGTCTTCGGAGCGGGCGGCGCCGGCGCCGGACCCGACCAGAGCGGCTGCGCCTACCCCGATACGGTCGTGGGCACGGACTCGCACACCACGATGGTTAACGGACTCGGCGTTCTCGCCTGGGGCGTCGGCGGCATCGAGGCTGAGGCGGCGATGCTCGGCCAGCCCGTGACGATGCTCATCCCCGAAGTCGTCGGCTTCAAGTTGAATGGCCGGCTGCGCGAAGGCGTCACCTCGACCGATCTCGTCTTGCGCGTCACCGAACTCTTGCGCAAGAAAGGCGTCGTCGGAAAGTTCGTGGAGTTTTACGGCACCGGACTTTCGAATCTGGGCGTCGCCGATCGCGTCACGATGGGCAACATGTCGCCGGAATACGGTTCGACGATCGCGATCTTCCCGATCGATACGCATACGCTGGCATATTTGAAGATGACCGGCCGCAGCGACGAGCAGATCGCGCTCGTCGAGGCGTACGCCAAGGCGCAAGGCCTGTTCCGCACGGACGCCTCCCCGGATCCGCTCTTCAGCGATAGCCTCGAACTCGATCTCTCGAGCGTCGAGCCGAACATCGCGGGGCCGCGCCGGCCGCAGGATCGCGTCGCTCTGGGCGATGTGAAGGCCGACTTCAACACGGCGCTGCTCCAATGGCAGAAGGCGCGTGCCAGCGTCCCGAACGGCAAGTCGGTCGAGTACGCCGTCGCGCGGCTCGAAGGCGAAGGCGGCGGCGGGGCGGCGGTCGCGACCTATCCCCAGACCGGACTCTCCGACGGCGCGGTCGTGATCGCCGCGATCACCTCATGCACCAACACGTCGAATCCCGCCGTGATGATCGCGGCCGGATTGCTCGCGCGCAACGCGCTCGCGCGCGGACTGAACCGAAAACCCTGGGTCAAGACGAGTCTAGCGCCGGGCTCGAAAGTCGTTACCGATTACTTAGTCAAGGCCGGGCTCCAGCAGTCTCTCGACGGGCTGGGTTTCGAGCTCGTCGGCTACGGCTGCACGACCTGCATCGGGAATAGCGGGCCGCTTCCCGACGAGGTCGCGCAGACCGTCGCCGATCACGATCTTATCGTCGCCGCGGTCCTGTCGGGCAATCGGAACTTCGAAGGCCGCATCCACCCGCAGGTGCGCGCGAATTATCTGGCGTCGCCGCCGCTCGTCGTCGCCTACGCCCTGGCCGGGCGGATGGACGTCGATCTCACGCTCGAGCCGCTCGGTACCGGCAAAGACGGGAAGCCGGTTTATCTCAAAGACATTTGGCCGAGCAACGCCGAGATCGACAAGACGATTGCCGAGGCGGTCTCCGAAGCGATGTTCCGCGCGCGCTACGCCGACGTTTTCTCCGGCGACGAAAATTGGCGCAAGATGAAGGTCCCGACGGGCGAGCGCTACGCCTGGGATCCGAAGAACGAGTACGTCAAGCAGCCACCGTTCTTCGAAGGGATGTCGGCGCAGCCGGCGCCGTCGGCCGACATCGCCGGCGCGCGCGTCCTGGTGATGCTCGGCGACAGCATCACCACCGACCATATTTCGCCTGCCGGTTCGATCGCGAAGACGAGTCCGGCCGCGACGTACTTGATGGAGCACGGCATCCCGCCGACCGAGTTCAACTCCTACGGCGCCCGGCGGGGCAACCACGAGGTGCTCTTGCGCGGGACCTTTGCCAACGTCAGACTTCGCAACCAACTCGTCCCCGGCGTCGAAGGCGGGATGACGCGCTACCTCCCTGACGGCTCGCAGATGTCGATCTACGATGCGGCGATGCGCTATAAGAAGGATGGGACGCCGCTGCTCGTCCTCGGCGGGAAAGAGTACGGCTCGGGTTCGTCGCGCGACTGGGCGGCGAAGGGGCCGATGCTGCTCGGCGTGCGGGCGGTGATCACCGAATCGTTCGAGCGCATCCATCGTTCGAACCTGATCGGGATGGGCGTCCTCCCGCTCGAATATCCGGCGGGCGCGACCCGCGAGTCGCTCGGCCTGAGCGGCGAAGAGACGTTCGACATCCGCGGCCTCGCGGCGGTCGCGCCGCGCAGCAAGCTGAAGGTTCGCGCGCGCGGCGAGGGTGGGAAGGTCGTCGAATTCGACGCGACCGTGCGCATCGACACGCCGGACGAAGCCGAGTATTACCGCCACGGCGGAATCTTGCAGTTTGTGCTACGTCAATTGAATTCGTAGGTGGGTCGCTTTTCGTTCGCACCGATTGATCAAAGGTGCTAGCCGGGCATAAGTATGCCGCGCTCCTTTCCTTTGAAGGGCCGGATCGGTATTCGTCGATCGGAGGTTTGGGGACGCG
>DHWK01000177.1:3294-3888 GCA_002413145.1 bacterium UBP12_UBA5184 | reverse complement strand
CGCGCGCTGCGGCCGCGACCGCGGGATGCTTGCGCGAGGTCGCGACGGCGCGCGTGTCGCCGCCGTCGGCGATCTCGACCCGCACGCCGGCGGGCGCAACTCGCTCGAGGTGGTCGCGGACGGCACGCTTGACGCAGTCGGGTTCCTGGCCCGCGACCAAGCGCGCGCTGAGTTTCGCCTTCGCCCAGCTCGGCACGATCGTCTTCGTACCCGGACCTTGATAGCCGCCCCAGATTCCGTTGCATTCAAGCGTCGGCCGGAACCAGCAGCGCTCGAGCGGCGGGCGGCGACGCTCGCCTCCGGCCAGTTCGGTGAGGCCGAGCTCCTTCGCCACGGCCGCTTCGTCATACGGCAGCGAAGCGAGCTCGGCGCGCGGCGCGGGATCGAGATCGCGAACGCCGTCATAAAAGCCGTCGACCACGATCTTCCCGTCGCGGTCGCGAAGGGTGGCGATCATCTTGGCGAGCGCCTCGATCGGGTTGACGACGATCCCGCCCCAGTAGCCGGAATGCAGGTCGCTCGCCGGTCCGGTAACCGTAACTTCCCAGTGGACGAGGCCTGTCTCTTATACACATCTCCGAGCCCACGAGACGG
>DHWK01000177.1:1311-3193 GCA_002413145.1 bacterium UBP12_UBA5184 | reverse complement strand
TCGCGCGCGAGGAAGGCTTCAAAATTCGGCGAGCCGATCTCTTCTTCACCTTCGACGACTACCTTGACGTTGAGCGGGAGTTTCCCATGCTTCTGCAGATGCGCTTCGATGGCGGCGACGTGCATCATCACTTGGCCCTTGTCGTCAACCGAGCCGCGCCCGAAGAGCTTTCCGTCGCGCACCGTCCCGACGAAGGGCGGCGACTTCCAGAGCTCTATGGGATCCTCGGGTTGAACGTCGTGATGACCGTAGATCAGCACGGTCGGCTTCCCGGGGGCGTGCAACCACGCTCCGTAGGCGACCGGCAAGCCGTCGGTTTCCAGGGCGGCGCAGTCGTCGAGGCCGGCGGCGCGCAGCCTTGCGACCACGAATTCGGCGGAGCGGCGGACTTGATCGTGGCGGCGAGGGTCGGCCGAGACGGACTGGCAGGCGATCCAGTCGTTCAACTCGGCGAGATACCGCTCGCGATTCGTACGGATGAAATCGATCATCTGCGAAGGAAGCGAGCGCGCTACTCGTCGAGCCGCAGGTCCGACATCGGACCGCGCCAGTTCTGTGCGATCTCGAGCGAGAGGGTGCGGGCTTCATCGGTTTTCCCTTCGCGCGACAGCGTCTGCATCAAACCGAACAGCGCCCGGGCGTTATGTGGCGTCCGCTTGAGGTCCGCTCTAAAGGCGGTTTCGGCTCCCGCAAAGTCGCCGGACTGGAAGAGAATCTCGCCCAGCCATTCTCCGGTCGGATAGTACCACGGCGCGAATACTTCAGGCGGCAACGAGGCGACGGTGGCGATCACGTCGCGCAGCTTTGCCGCCGCTGCGGCGTCGTCGCCCTCGAGGTGCGCGATTCGCGCGCCGAGCAACTTCGAGAGGCCGGCGCCGTAGGTTTTTGCGAAACCACTTCCCTCGGCGACCGCTTTGTCGAGTTCCGTCAATTCCGCATGCGCGCTGCGAGCGTCGTGTTTCGCGGCCAGCGCGACGCCGCGCGCGTAGCGCATCGTAAAGCCCTCGAAGCCGGGCGCATCGGTGGGAGCGGGGGGCAGGCGCAAGACGTCATCCCAGCGCCGCTCGCGCGCGAAGGCCAGCGCCTGGATCGCCTCAACTCCTTGATTGGGGCCCTTGGCCCGCGTGCTCAGCGCGATCGACAAGGCGCGCTCGGTCTCGGCGCGGTCGTCGAGCATGCGCGTCCCGCCGAGATAGAAGTCGAGGTTGTGAAAAAAGTAGTCCAGTTGCGCCGGCGTTTTGCCGATGCTCGCCGCATAGCGCCGGTCGTCGTCGACGGCGATCTTGTTGTCGCGCTCGAGCGGGCCGAACAAGCCGTTGTCCAGATAATTGTGGCCCGACATATGGACGAGATGCGACGCCGCCGGTTCGGCCGGCAGCGCGCTCAACTTCATGGCACTCGGCAGCGCGCGCTCGGCGGCGCCCGGAAAATCCATCACGTGAACGTAGTAGTGGTTGGCGCCGACGTGATCGGGGTTGCGCGCGAGTACCGATTCGAGAAGCGGCGCAACGAGTGCGGCGGAGCCGGTCGGCTGGCCGCTGGGAGTCCAACCCCAACCCTCGACGTCCATGACGCTTTCGGCATACAGGGTCGCCGCGTCGAGATCGTCGGGGTAGTCGGCGTGCAGCTTCGCCAGCGCGTCGCGATAGGCGAGATACCCGGGCCGCATCGCCTCCGCGCCGGCGTAGCTCTGCGGATAGCGAACGGCGAGTGCGGCGACGTAGCGCTGTTCTTCTTGCGAAGCGCCCGGCGCGAGCCGCGCCGCCTTCGCGAGCGCCTCTTTAGCGGCCGCGAGGCGCGCGGCATTCATTCCGAAGTTGAGATTCGGACCGTTCGCGAGTGCGATGCCCCACCACGCCATCGCCAGCGAGGGATCGAGTTG
>DHWK01000177.1:0-1211 GCA_002413145.1 bacterium UBP12_UBA5184 | reverse complement strand
GCCGGCGTCGACGGAATCAAGTCTTGCGCCGCAACCGGCGCCGGGTCGCACGGCAGCAAACACGTTGCCAGCGCGAGCATCGCGATCGAGCGGATGGGGGCCATCAAACGCTCTCCACGATGACGTCGGAATTGGTGTAGATATCGATCGAGCCGGCGACGCGCAGCGCTTCGCGCGCGATCGTCTCGACGTCGAGGGTCGTATGCCGCAGCAGCGCCGTAGCCGCCGCCTGCGCGTAGGGGCCGCCGCTGCCGATCGCAGCGATGCCTTCGTCGGGCTCGATCACCTCGCCGGTGCCGCTCAAGATGAACAGATGCTCGCCGTTCCCGACGATCATCAGCGCTTCGAGGCGGCGCAGGACGCGGTCTTGACGCCAGTCCTTGGCCAGCTCGACGGCCGCGCGTACGATGTCTTTGTACTCCGAGAGCTTCGACTCGAACTTCTCGAGCAGCGTCATCCCGTCGGCGGCCGAGCCGGCGAAGCCGGCGAGCACTTTGCCGTCGGCGATGCGCCGCACTTTGCGGGCGCCGTGTTTGACGATCGTCTTGTCGAGGGTCACCTGACCGTCACCGGCAATGGCCAGTTTTCCGTCACGCCGCACCGCTAAAATCGTCGTCGAGCGAAATCTCATGAGGCTACCAACGACTCGGTTGCGAGAGAAGCCTGCCAGCCGGCGAGGATTTGCAAGGCGCGTTCGGCCATCAGGCGGCGACGTTCCCGCTTGTCGCGCGGTCCGTCCTCGAGCGGCGTGAAATATGCCCAGCTGACGTTCGAGGGCTGGAAGTCGGGCGACTCGGCGTTTTGCAGATGCGCCACGACGGCGCCGAGCGCGGTATCCGGCGGCGCAACCGGCGAGGGCAAACCGCGCAATACATGGGTCGCCGAGATCGCGGCCAGCGCGCCGCAGGCGGCCGCTTCGACGTAGCCTTCGGCGCCCGTGATCTGTCCGGCGAACCAGGTGCGTTCGAAACCGCGCAGCCGCAGATCGGGACCGAGAGAGCGCGGCGCGTCGATGAACGAGTTACGGTGCATGACGCCGAGCCTCAGCCACTCGGCGTCGGCGAAGCCCGGAAACTTGCCGAAGGCTTCTTTTTGCGCTGGCCAGGTCAGACGCGTCTGAAAGCCGACCAGATTGTAGGCGCTTGCGGCGGCGTTCTCTTTGCGCAGCTGAACGACGGCGTAGGGCGTGCGGCCGGTGCGCGGATCGCGCA
>DHWK01000091.1:1849-2622 GCA_002413145.1 bacterium UBP12_UBA5184 | reverse complement strand
CGAGCGCGGCGGGGACGTCACCTATCATGGGCCCGGTCAGATCGTCGTCTACCCGATCGTGCGGCTCGAGCGCTTCCGCGAAATCGTGCCGCTGGTCGGCGCGTTGGAGGCGGCGGCGATCGCGGCCTGCGCGCACTTCGGGCTCCCCGCGCAACGCTGGGCCGCGCACCGCGGCGTCTACGCCGGGCCCAATCAGATCTGCGCGATCGGGCTCGCGATTAAACGGATGACCTCCTTTCACGGCCTCGCTCTAAACGTCTCGACCGACCTCGATTACGACCGGCTGATCACGCCCTGCGGGGTTCGCGAGCGCGGCGTCACCTCGCTCGAACGCGAGCTCGGACACCGCATTCGCTTCGAGGATGCGAAGGCCGTCTTGCTCGCGGCGCTGGCTGCCGAATTCGCGCTCACCTTCGAGGCCGCTCCCCGGATGCAGGTCGCGTCGTGATCGATTTGACCAAGCCGGCCTATGCACCGAAGCCCGCGTGGCTCAAAGTGCGGCTCGCTGCGGGCGAGCAGTACGAGCAGCTCAAGGCAAAAGTAAAGGCCCTCGACCTGCATACCGTCTGCCAAGAGGCGCTCTGCCCGAACATCGGCGAGTGCTGGGGCGCGGGCACCGCGACGATCATGATCCTCGGCGATACCTGCACGCGCGGCTGCCACTTCTGTAACGTCAAAACGGGGAGCCCGCGCGGGGAGGTCGACTGGCTCGAGCCGCGCCGCGTCGCCGAAGCGGTGCGCGATCTGGGCTGGAAGTATCTGGTGCTCACCGC
>DHWK01000091.1:0-1674 GCA_002413145.1 bacterium UBP12_UBA5184 | reverse complement strand
CTGGGGGCGCTCGACATCGTGCTCGAGTCGCAGCCCGAAGTGCTCGCGCACAACCTCGAAACCGTTGCGCGTTTGCAATCGACCGTGCGCGATAGGCGCGCCGGCTTCGAGCAATCGCTCTCGATCCTGCGCCATGCCAAGGCGAGCGGGAAGGTTCGCTACACCAAGACCTCGTTGATGCTCGGCTTCGGCGAACGTGAGGACGAAGTCGCCGAGACGATGGACGCGGCCCGCGAGAGCGGCGTCGACATCTTCACGATGGGCCAATACCTGCGCCCGACGAAGCGCCATCTCGAGGTCGTCGAGTTCGTGACGCCCGAAAAATTCGCGTGCCTACGCGACGTCGCCCTCGGCAAAGGCTTCCGGCAGGTTGTCTCGAGCCCCCTCTCGCGTTCGTCGTATCACGCCGAGCAGGCGTTCGCGTAACCTTCCGACCCCGAGCAACTATTGATTGGCGATGGTGCGCCTCGCGTTGAGCGCCTGCGAAGCGATGGTCGCCAGAGCGCCCAGATGCCCGCGCGTGAGCTCGTCGAGGTTGGGCCGGCGTAGCGCGGCGCTCGAGTCCCGCTGCAGGTAGCCGAGCTGCAGCCGCGCGAGTGCTTGCGCATCGGGCGGTGTGCCGGGACGCGGCGCCGTCCACAGGTCGGCCAAGCGTTTGGCGAACGAGGTCTGCAGGTTGCGCCGCACCGGTCCGGCTTTCGCGACCGCACCGCTGGCGATGTCGCCGAAGATGCCGTCGCGCGTCCACGCGAAGAGATCGGCGAGCGTCATCGTCGTCCCGGCGCCATACTTGAACCCGAGCTCGTCGATGCGTTGCAGCCGCAGCGGCGCGAACATCTCCGAGAGCGCGCTTTCCTGCGCGGCGTTGGCGATTTGCACGACCGCGACGTCGTGGCGCGGCGAAGGGTTGTAAACCCAGGCGCCGTCCGCAAACGCGGAGGCCTCGTTATAGGTCAGCCGCCGCAGGACGTCCGGGCTGAAGCTCCAGGCCGCATCTGAGAAGAGCCGCTTGTCGAGCAACTGCATCGCGTACCACTCGTCGTACCGCGAAACCGATGTGAACGGCAGCTGCGCACCGGGGTCTCCGCGATTGGCGCGCGAGAGATACTCGCCGCCGATCGTATGCGCCGGCATCGTCGCACAGCGCAGATAGGAGGTCAGCGGGATCGTGAACGCGCGCCGCGCCTCTTCGTAGGATTGGCCGGGCGCCGGGAAGCGTTTGGCGACGGCGTCGAGGACGCCGTGCAGCATCTGCGTCTGCACGCCGCACCATTCGAGCGGCTTGCTCGACAGAACGAACTGCATGACCCGCGGGTCGACGGAGTGGCCGGTCGCGAACTGGGCGTCTTCGTCGGAAGCGAAGCGGTAGTTCGGATCGGCCCAGCGAGAAGCCCAACGCTGCAACGTCGGTAATTCTTGGGTCGGCGTCGCAGCCCCGACGTAACCGTAGCCGTACTGGATCGCGTAGTAATCGTACGGCCCGAGGACCAATTGTGAGTACTCACCCTGGGGCGTCCCCTTGGGCCAGAGGTTGACCGGCGCGTAGTCCATCACCGACGTCGAGATGCCGTGCGCGCTCGTCCAGGCCTTGCTTTGCAACTGCCCAGGTGTGTAGGCGCGCGACGCTATGAAGTTGTGCTGCAGTCCGAGCGCTGCTGTCTCTTATACACATCT
>DHWK01000139.1:4079-4252 GCA_002413145.1 bacterium UBP12_UBA5184 | reverse complement strand
CGCGATCGCGGCGGCCCTGGCCGTCAAATTCTTCACTCCACCCTCCGCGTGGATCGAAGCGCACTACTCCAACGGCATCTATCCGCCGATCGATCGTGCCGTCCGGGCGGTCACCGGACCGCTTCCGTTCACGCTCGGCGACCTGCTCTGCGCCAGCCTGCTGGTCGCACTGG
>DHWK01000139.1:0-4015 GCA_002413145.1 bacterium UBP12_UBA5184 | reverse complement strand
GGCTACGCGCCGCGCCGCAAGGCCGCAGACTCCCGGTTGCGGCCGCAGTCGCGCTGCGAAGCGCGGCATTCGGCGCGCTTGTCTTCGTTTGGTTCGACGTCTCGTGGGCCTTCAATTACACGCGCGTCCCGCTGGCCGACAAGATTGCCGTCCACAACGAGCGCACCAACGAAGCCTCGGTCACGGCCTTCGCCGAGCACGTCGTCGACGAACTGAACCGCAACGCCGGCCCCGCGCATCGCGAACTGCTCCGCGCGCATCCCTCCGATGCCGACAACGCCGTCGCCCTATACCCGCGCTTCGTGAAAGTCATCGAACGCCTCGGCGATCGCGCGACGTTCGCACCGCCTCGCGTGAAGCCGACGCTGTTCCAGCCGCTCTTCGAGGCTTCGGCGACGAGCGGTTTCACCGATCCGTGGACGCACGAGGTCAACCTCGACGCCTCCGTCTTTCCATTCGAACGACCGGCCATCTACGCGCACGAGTGGGCCCACATCGCGGGCTTCGCCGACGAATCCGAGGCGAACCTCATCGCGGTGCTGGCCTGCACCACTTCCCCAGACGCGCTGCTGCGCTACTCGGGCTGGATCCTGACGTGGTTCAATCTTCCGTCGTCGGTCCACGTAAAGCACCACATCTCGCGCCAAGCGTACCAGGACCTTCGAGCCATCGTCGCGCGCTACCGCAGACAAGTCAAGCCCGGCGTCGAGAAGGCCTCACGCAATGCCTACGATCAGTATCTCAAAGCGAATCGGGTCAAAGCCGGATACGAGAGCTACCACCTGTTCGTGCGCTGGCTGACGGGCGCGGACTTCGACCGTGACGGTCTGCCCATCACCAGAACGCAGGTTTGAGCTTGCAGCGGCTGCTCGCCGACGGGCGCGACAAGTTTCGGGCGCCGATCGAAGCCTTAGGCCTCGAGCGCGGCAAGGGCGTAGGCCGCGCACGCGACGTCTTCGATGCCGAGTCCGAGCGACTTGAAAACCGAAACGCGCGCCGGCGGATCGCGCCGCTCCGGCTCGGCGAGCATCTCGCCCAGCTCGGCGCGCACGACGATACGCTCGCGGCCAAGTTCTGCGGCTGCCAGAATCAGGTCACCGGCTTCGCGCCAGGCTGCATCGCGCGAGTCGACGTACAAGTTCGCTTCCGCCAGTAACGTCGCGGGCAGCTCGCGACGGTTCGGGACGCACGCGCCGACGGCGTTGACGTGCGTCCCGTCGCGAACATCGCTCGCCGCAAAAAGCGGCTCGACGCTCGCGCTCACGGTGATGATGACGTCCGCATCGCTGACGGCGGCCGCCGCCGTCGGGGCCACCTCGACCGAGACGCCGCGAACGCGAGCGTTTTCGGCGAGTCGCTCGGCATGAGCGCGCGTCGCCGACCAAACCCGCAGGTCCGCAACCAGACCGGCGTCGAGGAATGCGTCGAGGTGGGCGCGGCCTTGGAGGCCGGCGCCGAGAATCGCAACCGTGCCGCGCGGGCGCGCCGCCAGCCGCTGCGTCGCCACCGCGGAGACCGCGGCCGTGCGCCGCTCGGTAATCGTCTCGCCGGCGACGAACGCGCGCAGCGCACCCGTCCTGGGATCGAAGAGCACGACCGCGGCTTGGTGCGTCGGAAGCCCGTGCGCAGCGTTGCGCGGGAAGAAGGTCACCAACTTAGCACCGACACCTTCGAGTCCGTCGAGCGCGACCGATGCCGGCATCGTTCCGAACCAGCCGTCGGGGAGTGCGATCGTGGCGCGCGTCGGGCCATGGGCCGCGCCGATAGCCGAAGCACTCAAGGTCGCTCGCATGAGCTCGCGCAAAACCGACGCCGAAAGAATCTCCGCGACGGTGGCTTCGTCGATAACGCGAACGTCCATCGCCGGTGCTTGGCGGAGACCGAGTTCGATCCCCGGGGATCGGAAACCGAAAGTGCCGGCGCGCGCAGCCGAGGACGCGCCGAGCGCGGGGCGAAACGCTGGAGCGATGCTCGCCACGCTCACCGTCGTTATCGCAGCCGGGCTGGGTTTGGTCCCACCCGTCGGATCGCCCTCAGCTTCATTTGAAATCACCGCCGTCGACGGCGTCCGCGTCTACGCGCAGGCGTATGAGAGCGGCAATCCCAAGGCGCCGCTGATTCTACTTTTTCATCAAGCCGGCTCGAGCAAGAGCGAATACGCGCCGCTCGCGCCGCGCCTGGTCGCGCTCGGCTTCAACGCGGTCGCCGTCGATCTGCGCTCCGGCGGCGACCTCTATCAACCCCCCAACGAGACGGTATTGAACTTGGGACGCAGCGCCAAGTACGAAGAGGCCTTACCCGATATGGAAGCGGCGCTTTCCTGGGCGGAGAAGAATCGGCCGGCAGCGCCGATTTACGTCTGGGGCAGCAGTTACTCGGCTGCGCTCGTCTTTCTTTTGGCCGCCAGGCATCCCAAAGAAATTTCCGCCGTCGTCGCCTTTTCGCCGAGCGAATATCTCAGCGATAAACACGCCGTCCATCGAGCTGCGGCCAAAGTTCGCGTCCCGGTGTTTATCGACTCCGCGGCCGATCCGCGAGAGATCGCGGCGGCTCGCTCGATCTACAACGCGGTCGCGGCGAAGCAGAAGACGCAATACGTTCCGCGCGCCGGCATCCACGGCAGCTCCACCCTGCGCGTCGACCGCGACCCCAACGGCGCCGAGCTCAATTGGAACGCGATTACGCGCTTCCTGCGCCTTACGAGTCGTCCCTGATCGCCTCGGCGTCGATGCGCAGTTCGACTTCCGGACTTACGACGACCCCGCCGTCGGCGAGGGCGTCGTTCCACTTTACACCGAAGTCGTAGCGATCGATTCGAGCGCGGGCGGCGAAACCGGCGCGGCGCTTCGGTCCCTTGTCGACGCCGTCTTCCCACCACGGCGTCTCCCACTGGCCGAGATACGCGACCTCCAGCGGCACACTGCGAGTAATGCCGCGCAGCGTGAGCTTGCCCTCGACGACGTACTCGTGCGCCGAACGCGGGTTCACGGCCGTGCTCTGATACGAGATCGTCGGAAAGCGTTCGACGTCCAAGAAGTCGGCGCTGCGCAGATGGTCGTCACGCTCCCGCACGCCGGTCCAGAGCGTCGCCGCTTCGATCTCCGTCCGGAACGACATCTTCGCCGGCTCGGCCGGGTCGAACTCGAGGCTCCCGGCGACGTTCTTGAAAAGGCCGCGCACCCAGGTCACCATCATGTGCCTGGCGCGAAACTCGACCTCAGTATGTCCGGGTTCGAAATACCATTTTGACATGCTAGGCGGCCATTACCGGAGTATCGGGCGGTATCGCGCGCGAGACCGCGAGGATCCGAAACCGAACCGTCGCGAGGGCGGCGGTGACCATGATGACCAAGACGGCGTTGAGCATGAGCGACGGTCCGGCCGTCGAGTTCGCACTCGTATAGATGACGGTCGTGCCGCCCGAGACGAACCAGCGCGCGACCAAGCGCAAGGCCAGCGCAGCGACCCAGATTCCGACCGTAATCCACGAGCCGCGCACGAACAGCACGCCGGGGCCGCCGCTTCGCACGGTCGTGAAGTGCGCGACTGCCAGCCCAATTCCGATACCCACGACGATCGCCGCAACCCCGCCGATCGCGAGCGACGGTATCTGATCGGGTGCGGCGGCAACGACCGAGTAGACCAGAAAAGCGCCGATGACCCCGACCACGATCGGAACCGAAAAAATCGCGCTCGTCTTTATCCGGCGTACACGCAGTTCGCGAAAGAGGAACCGCGCGAGCACGAGAGCGATCACGCCAAGGGTGATCCAGAGCGTCTGTTGTCCGGTCTGCATTACCGACGCTTCCGCGCCGCTCGGGAGAATCCGTCCGCGTTCAGAGTTCTTCTAAGAAGCGCTCGATCCGCGCGGCGATTTTCGCGGGTTGTTCGAGCGGTAGATAGTGCGCGCTTTCTTCGACGATCTCGAACGTGCTCCCCGAAATTATAGCGGCGACTTTTTCGCGAAGAAACTCCGGTGTCATCGGCCGGTCACCGGCGGGCGCCAAGATAAGGG
>DHWK01000037.1:316-6071 GCA_002413145.1 bacterium UBP12_UBA5184 | reverse complement strand
CAACTATGGATCTTACCAAAGATTTTCCACGCAGCCCCAATGAAAAGATGGTCGGTCTCGTCTCGCTGGCGCGGGTGATCGACAAAGCCCGTGCTCTCAATGCAGGGAGACTCGGCGACTACGATTACGAAAGCCCGCACGACACGACGCTCCTCGCGTTTATCGGCGTCGACGGCCCGACCTTCGCCAAGAAAGTCGACGAACTGAAGAGCGACGATGCGATCGCGAACTGGGTGCGCGGAGTCATCGCGAACAAGAGCCCGCAACAGATCGAAGCGTTCAACGCCGAGCGCCGCGCTTTTGCTCCCCGAGACGCCGAGACTCAGGAGTACTTCGAGAAGCTGCGCGAAGAGATCGCGCCCGGTCGCGGGGACGTAAAGACCTGGTTCGAACTCCTCGATCTCGAAGAAAAGCGCTAGGTTAGCGGAAAACCACAAAGCACGCAATCCATTTCGCGCTGCGCCGGCGGATTTTCGACTGCCGGGGACGCGAACTTCGGCCGCGCGACCTCCGCCTGCGCGATCTCCGTCTCGAGCGCCGCGACCAGACGAGTGGCTTCCTCGTCGGAGAGCACTCCGCGAGCGCGCCCGTACGATGCCGGATAGTACCAGCCGTGCACGAGCCGGGCCAGCCGATCTTCGCCGCGCCGTGCCGCCTCCGCGGCGAGTTCTCCCGGGGTGAGCGGCGATCTGTTCGCGGGAAGCAATCCGCGCACGTCCGCGACATGTAGCGCTCGTAGCCAAAGCGCTTCGGCCATCGCGGTCACATTCGCGCTCCGCGGCGACGCCGCGCATTGTAGCGTACGATGAGAACGGCCGCGAGCCCCAGCACCGCAATCGCGTCGATGGCGAATGCCCACGGCGCAAGCAACGCCGACAGCGACGGCGCCTGATTTTCCAACGACGGCGGCGGTTTGCTCGGTTCGTTCTCCGCCGCGGACGGCCGGGCCGCCGGGGCCGCCATCGGTGTTCCCGCGTCCGGGCGCGGCGCTCTCACGGATGCGAACGCCAACAAGAGCGATATCGCTAGCGCCGCGAGCGGGACGGCGGCGAGTACGAGCGATGCCCGGAGCTGCGGATTATGCAAGCCAGCAGATGATAGCATGGTGATGCGAACGATCGAGCAGCGGGACGATGCTCTGCGGAATCGATAAGACCCCGGCTGGGCGCGCGATAAGCTCGGCTTGCCGGATCCGCCCGGCCATGATGCAGACGCCGAGGTACGCGACGGCAATCGCGGCGATCTCGAAGGGGACGCGCAACGCGACGGTCGGAGCGTCGAAGGCGAAGGTGTACGCGCAGGCGACGAGCAGCGTCGCGAATGCCGCCCACGTCACCACCTGCGGGCGAGGACGCCAAACGCGTGCGATCACGCTGACGCCGAGTACGCCGGCCCCGGCGGCGAGCACGCCGACGAGAGCAGCGGCGAAGAGCGGATGCGCGGGGATGCGCACGCCGAAAAGCGCGCCGACAGCCAATACGAGGAGAGCGACGCGAGCGCGACCGCGGGCCACGTAGAGCGTCGCCCCGGCCAGCGACGCAACGCCGAGGACGGCGGGATCGGTGCGAGTCCAAAGTGCGGGGATCGCGATCAGTGCGCTCCCGATGAGCGCGTGACGCCACGTCGCGTCGCGGTCGACGCGCGGCCACCAGGGCAGGGCGCGCGGCGCCGCGACGGCGATGACGGCGAACGCCCATACTCTCAGCCAGTCGCCGCGCGGGTCGAGGGCGCCGGCACCGGTCGCTGCGACGTATGCCGATAACGCGACGATCGTCGTCGCCGCGTGCAGCATCCAATCGGCGGTTAGCACGCTCAACCGTACCTCCGCTTGAGCTTCATCCGTGTACCTGGCGATCTGCGCCTGGGTCCGCAGCAGCTGCGGTTCTTTGTGGTAGAACGCCGGGTCGACGCGGCGGAGCCAGCCGATCATTGCGAGACGACCTCGCGCGTGAACACGGGGACATGATCCGGCGTTAGCGTCACCATGGGAAGGCGCTGCTGTTCGACCTGTTCGCGCGGGCGCAGGCTGACGAAGATGACGGCCGCGCCGTGACGCCGCACCTCACGCAGAAGGATTCGGCCCAGCGTGGCGCGGTCTCCCGTGAGGTCGAGGTTCGCGAGTTCCATCTCGAGGCGATCGAGATCCGCGTCGAGCGGCCGCAAACGAAGCGTCACGACGTCGCGCGCTGCGCGCTGGCAGACGAAGCGGACGGTCAGACGCCGCGCCGCAAATGTGCGACACAAAGCGCAGACGAAGCAGATCGCCTTCTCCAACCGGTAGCGGTGCAGCGCGCTGCCGCCGTCGAGCGGCGGCGCCGTGTCCAGTACTAGGCTGAGATCGTCGCGGCTGGGGTCTTGGAATTCCCGCACGTAGAACTGGTAGGGATCGCGCGTGCGCAGCGACAGGACGCGATGGATCAGCTTCGGCGAGTCGCCGGGGCGGTATTCGCGCGCGCCGACGTACTCTTCGATCGCGGCCGGAAGGGTCTGGAATCGTCCGACGGCGAGGTGCCGACCGGCGAGCAGCGCGTCGACGAATGGTTGCAGCTGATAGACCGCTGGAAGCACTCTGATGACGTGAGCGGCGTCGAAGACCGCGGTCGCGCGGATCGCGCTACCGGGCAACTCGACGGCGGCGCGGAAGGGACCCACGCGCAGCATCCCGCGTTGTTTTACCATCACGTCCCAGCGCGACGTCGCGACGCGGCCGGCCATGAGAATGGGGATCTCAGCCCACGGGCCGGAGTCGAGCACGATGTCGGCGGTCGAGAATCGCGCGTTCGTCAAGACACCGATCGCGGGGAACGCATGCCCGCCGTGCCCGAGTGTGAGCGCCAACTGAAAGCTACCCATCGCGCGCGTTCGCGAAGGCAGCTCAATGGCGGCCATTCGCAGCGCGCGTGCCGTCGTATACGAGAGCGTCGTTGCGAGGGCGATCCACAGCAGTGGAAAGACGACGACGAACACGACGAGCGCGCGCAGCGCCGGATGCGGCGCTCCGGCCATCGTGACGGCCACGAGCGACCCGCCCAGCACGACGATACCGATCGGCGGCGCGATCCTCAGCTCGATACCGGAAGACCGCGTCATTCGTCCGGCGTTCGGCTCGGAAACTCGATGACGTCGACGACCCGCTTCACGATCCGGGTTTTCCATTCGGTCATGCTCATAAGCGATTCAGGCATAACTTTCGGGATCAACCGGTGTGGCAGCGCGTGGACGAAGAGCGCCTTGACGTCGTCGGGGGTGACGTATGCGCGCCCCTGCACGAGCGCGTACGCGCGGGCGAGCTGCATCAACTGCAGCGCGGCGCGCGGACTCGCACCGAGGGCGAGCTCGTCGGAAAGGCGGCTTTGCCGCACCACCGCGATGATGTAGCCCAGCAGCCGCTCGTCGACGACGACGCAGGCCACGAGCGCCATCAGTTCGCGTACGCGCTCGATCGTGAGCACCGCCGTCAAGCCGGTCAGCGGATCCTCCACCATCCGGTCGCGAAGGATCTCAACCTCTTCAACCGCGCTTGGGTAGCCCGGCGACAGCAGGAGTTGGAAGCGGTCGAGTTGCGCTTCGGGCAGATCGTTCACTCCGGAGTGCTCGATTGGATTCTGCGTCGCGATCACGATAAAGGGATCCGGAAGCGGATAGGTGCGCCCGTCGACGGTAACCTGCGCCTCACCCATCGCTTCCAACAGCGCGCTCTGCGTGCGCGGCATCGCACGATTGAGTTCGTCTGCGAGCACGATGTTTGCAAACACGGGGCCCGGAACGAACGTTTCCTTGCGTGGGTCGACGTAGCCGGTGATGTCGAGCGGCAGCAGGTCAGGCGTGCACTGGATGCGCTTAAACTCGCAGGAGATCGAGCGCGCCAGCGTCCGCGCGAGCATCGTCTTCCCGACGCCGGGACGATCTTCGATGAGCACATGGCCGCGCGAGAGGAGCGCGGCGACCACAAGGCGGACGACGTCGCGCTTGCCGACCACGACACGTTCGATGTTGGCGATGAGACGTTCGATGTCGGCGTGCGCGTCGCCAAACTCGGTGTCGCGCCTCACGCCGAACTTCCGTGCGGCTCCCGGCCGGCGGCAAGCGCGGTCGGAAGGCTGTTGAACGCTAGCGGTACGAGCCAGCGGGCCGCCAGCGCGACGATCGCCGCAATGACGAGAATCGCCGCCGCGGCAAAGATCGTCCAGGTCGCGGCGAGGTCCAGGACGAGCCGCTGGCCGACACCTCCGAAGAGCCCGACGATCCGGGCGTTGCCCGGTTCGAACAGGTACAGCGCGAAGATTGCGCCGAGCCAGCGCGCTCCGCCGCCGATGACCCGCGCCGGCTCGACGTTCCATGTTAAGCGCGGCCAAAGACGCGCGGCAACGGCGCGTGCGAGGAAATCGGCCTCGGCGGCCGCGGCAACGACGGCGACGACGGTCGAAACCGCTAGCGCTGCGCCCGGGAACGTGAACCCGCGCTCGTAGCCTGCTGCGACGAACGGCAGCGCGACGAGGAACGTCAGCGCGCCGACAGCGACGCCGTCCGCTCCCCGTGCAAACGCTTCCGTCCGCTCGTGCAACCGCGTGCAGCGCGAGCACAGAAGCAGTCCATCCGAAGCCCCCAAGCGTCGACGGGCGAAGATCAAGACCCAGGCGAGGACGGCAGTCGCTTCGAGCACCAGGAGAAGAGCGAACGGCACGTAGCCGGGTACCACCGGCTCACCCGTCACAAGCACTCTAACCTCCCGCGTGCGGTGTTCGCGCCGGGCACAGCGATAAGCCCGAAAATCTCTAGCAGCTTACCTTACTACCTCATTGTTGGAGGGGGGGCGTCATTTGCCCGGACGCTATCTATTATCCCCCCAATCCTCTTAATGCGTACCATCGCGCATCGATACCGTGTGTGCGATCGCGTAGCGGGTTGCACCCGTCCCCCAGCATTCGTGCTTGGGAAGAGGCCTTTTGAAGGGCTCCGTACTATAACGTGAGGAGCTTCTATGCTTGCCGCTCTCCTTGTAGTTGGGTGGGGATGCTTGTCAACCCGCCAATCGTCACGGAGGCGATTTTGAACAAACGACTCTACCTCGGCGTCGTCGTTTTGATCGGGTCGCTTCTTTCCGCATGTAGCGGCGGCGGCAATTCATCGATGCCACAATTCTCCCAACCCGCGCAACCCGTGGTTTCGCACCGCGTCACCCAGGACGGACGCACCAAGCACATCTTTTTCAATCGCGATCTTGCGAGCAAAGAGCGCCTCATCCTGGGCCAGTCCGCAACCAACAATTTGCTCTATTGGGGCGGCCCGATTCAGAAGGCGCCGAAAATATATCTCATTTTTTGGGGCCAAACCGGACCCACCGATACGTCCGCAGATCCCGACGGTCAAGCCACCTATCTCAGCAATTACGTCAGCGGCATCGGCGGTAGCCCATGGCTGAACATCGATTCGCAATACGGTGGCAACGGCCAAGGGCTTATTACGAACCCCCCGGGCAACTTTCCGGCTCGTGGTTTGATCCATCGGCCGTTCCGAACACACCGGTCGACAACGATATCGTCAATGAAGCGGTCAAAGGCGCGGCGCACTTCGGCTATAGCGCCGACGCAAACTACATCGTTGTCACGCCGACCCATCATAACGAAAACGGCTTTGGCACCCAGTGGTGCGCGTGGCATAGCTACGCGAACTCGCTCTCCGGGACGATCGCTTTTACGCTCCTGCCGCACATGTCGGATGCCGGCTACTCGTGCGGAGAATACTCGGTGAATCC
>DHWK01000037.1:0-150 GCA_002413145.1 bacterium UBP12_UBA5184 | reverse complement strand
ACTACTCGGTGAATCCGTCTCCGCAGGGCAATCTGGACGGTGTAAGCATCGTTGTCGGCCACGAAATCTCGGAGACGCAGACCGATCCGCTAATCAACGCCTGGTTGGACCAGTCAGGCGCGGAGACCGGCGACAAATGCGCCTGGATCG
>DHWK01000143.1:16378-16667 GCA_002413145.1 bacterium UBP12_UBA5184 | reverse complement strand
TGGTCGACCTCGGGCTCATCTACCGCATCGACGTCGCCGGCGAACACGAAGAAGACGTGACCGTTACGATGACCTTCACCTCGCCGATGTGTCCGGTCGGCCCTCAGTTCAAGAAATCGGTCGAGGATAAGGCCATGTCGGTCGACGGCGTCAAGTCCGTGAAGGTGGAGATCACCTTCATCCCGCCGTGGGACCCTCGAGTCATGGCCAGCGAAGACGCGAAATTCGATCTCGGGATTTGGTTCTAGCGAGTCCGCAACAACTCTCCGATCGCGTCGGCGCCGAGGTC
>DHWK01000143.1:15912-16211 GCA_002413145.1 bacterium UBP12_UBA5184 | reverse complement strand
CGATCGCGTCGGCGCCGAGGTCGTGCGCCGAGGCGAAACCCAAAACCAGACGTCCGCTTACGGGATCGAGCGAGATCGCTTGAAAATCGGGCAACGTGCGCAACGTGCGTACCGTCGCGCCCTGACGAGACTCGAGCGCCGACCAGATGGCGTTAGCTCTCGCCGAGCCGGGCGTGTTTGTCTGCGCCGTAACGCCGACGGTGAGGCGAGTCCGCGCGTATGCGTCGGGCTCCTCGGCGCCGTCATCCACCAAGAGTAGGGACGCAGGCCGACGCGCCAAGAGGTTGGCGCTGTGCGCG
>DHWK01000143.1:13758-15772 GCA_002413145.1 bacterium UBP12_UBA5184 | reverse complement strand
GGTTGGCGCTGTGCGCGGCGAGCCGGCTCACCACGATGCCGAAAGCGCCGTCGACGGTCGCGAACGGCACGTAGCTCACCGACGGAATCCCGCTCTGGTCGACGGTGCCGAGCGCGAGCCAGCGTTGCTCTGAAATGAGGTGACCCGCCTGACGTCGTGTGTCGTCGCCGTTCATGGCGCCGGCTTCGACACTAGCCCCCGCGGCCCCGCGCCTCGCAACGCCGGCGTCGAAACCTACGGTCTGACCGCTTGAAATTTTCCGGATGCATCCGGCCGGAAAATGGGCGGACCGGTAAAGGCTAGCCGGCGCATCCAAAGTAACCTGTACCAAAAGGCGGGGTCGAAGATCGGTGCTCGCGACTCGTCGGCCGTCGACACCATGGCGTAAAGTTCGTACGTCGCGTTCGGTCTTAGGATCAGTTGCACGGCGGTGTATCCCCCGCTAGACGGGCCGACGCGCGCCTCCTCGATTTGGGAGTGACGGATACGCAGGATGACATCGTTGCCCGGCTCGAGCGACAACTCGATTCCGACGGCTGGGATCTGACCCATCTGCCGGGCAAAATCATCGGTGACATAACCGATCAAAGATTGTGCCGAATTCATGACCTCTTCGCCGCCTTTGCTTCCGAATGCCGGGCCTGGGCTCGCTAACCAGCCCAGACGGGGCAGGATGGTGCGTCTTCAGCCTCACCGAACGATACGGGCATGTTCGGAAAGGAACCAATCGAGTTGCCGGCCTTGTCCGCGCAACGCAGGGGACCGAGCGCGGCCGTGTGCGCGAGTGGTCACGTCCTATCGTGGCTCGTCGACCCGGCCGTCGTGGAGAAATATTGTGCGAAGTGCGGCGATCCCATCCTGGTCGCATGCCCGAATTGCAACGCCATGCTTCCCGCCGACGAAGGGATGCTGCAGTGGGTGCCGTTTTATGGAAATTGCATGTCCTGCGGACAAGCCTATCCTTGGAAAGCGGCTGAAATTGCGCGCGCGAAGCGGACGCTCGCGGAGCAAGCGGAAACCGAGGATTGGAGCGAGGCGGTGAAAGCCCGAGCGAACGAATTAGTGGACGACATCGCCGCCGACCGTGCGACCGCCTCGGGTGTCGCCGGCGCCTTGAAGTGGCTGGCTCTGCGCGGCGGCGAAGGTGCGACCGCGACGCTCCTCGACGCCGTCGAACGCTTCGCCAGCGCGGCCCTCAAGCAAGCTCTGCGTCCGACCTTTCCGGGCCTCTTTTGAGCGCTTCTACTCCGTTCCTCCTCGGGTCGCGGGCTTGCACAGACGTTCCCCTTTCGCTATAGTAACGCCTAAGTTCTAGCGAAAATCCAATAGCGATGGAGCCCGCTTGACGCCCGCAAGGGATGATGGCTCCTACTCCGATCTTCGAGTAGGAGCTTTTTTGTGTTCAACAGCGGATCGCACGTAAGACTCGGCGGCGACCGGTGATCCGATCGATCGCGCTCAATCTATGCCAGCTCGGGTTCGTCTTGACGATCTCGCCGCTCATGGCCGGGATTCTCTCCACGCTGAAAGAGCGCGTTCAATCCAAGCGCGGCCCGAGCATCCTGCAACCGTACCGTGACCTGCGAAAACTCTTTCGAAAGGACGAGGTACTTTCCACCGAGAGCACCTGGATCTTCCGGTTTGCGCCGTACGCGATATTCGTATTCCCATTGATGGTAACGCTCTTGATACCGGCGTTGACCAGCTTCCCGCTTTTCTTTGCGTTCGCCGGCGACATGCTCGCAGCCGGATTCATCTTAGCCTTTTCGGGGTTTTTTCTGACGCTCGCCGCGATCGATGCGGCCAACCCCTATGGCGCGATGGGCGCCAGCCGCACCCGCATGGTCGGCTTTCTAGTCGAACCCGTGATCATCATCGTGCTTTTTACCGTGTCGTTCATTGCGAACTCAACGATTCCGTACATCGTGCAACAACATTGGACGCATCCGGTTTCGAATTTCTTCTCCGCCTCGCACATCTTGATCCTGATTGCGTTCTTCATGGTCATCCTGGC
>DHWK01000143.1:13317-13600 GCA_002413145.1 bacterium UBP12_UBA5184 | reverse complement strand
GCGTTCTTCATGGTCATCCTGGCCGAAACCGGGCGAATCCCAGTCGACAATCCGAGCGGTCACTTCGAGCTTGCGATGATCGACGAATCGAAGGTCCTCGAATACTCGGGTCGCTCGCTGGCGTTGCTCAAGTGGGGCGGCTACATGAAGTTCATGGTGCTCGCGTGCATCTTCCTCAACGTCTTGCTGACCCCAGCGGGGCTAGCCGCCTCGGCTGAACCGTCAGCGATCCTGCTTGCCGTCTTCTCGGTCTCGCTCAAGATCCTCGCGCTCGTGCTCGTCA
>DHWK01000143.1:11250-13185 GCA_002413145.1 bacterium UBP12_UBA5184 | reverse complement strand
CCGTCTCGTGGGCTCGGAGATGTGTATAAGAGACAGGTCGAATCGTCGTTTGCAAAATTGCGTCTGTTTCGCATCACGGAGTTCGCCGGATTTGCGTTCATTGCGTCCATAAGCGCGATGGTCAGTCAACTGTTGCGCCTATGAACGACGGAACGGGGGCGACGTCGTGAGTGTGTGGTTGTATCACATCAACGCGTTGGTGCTGGGGCTCTACATTCTCAGTGCGATCTCGATGGCCGTGATGCGCCAGGTCGGCGCCTGCCTGCAACTCTTCATCGTCCAGTCGCTCTTGCTCGCGGCTTCGGCATTTTTGCTGGGCGGTGCTCCTTGGTCGTGGCATCTGGTCGCGCTCGGCTGCGTCACCTTACTAAGCAAGGTCATCTTGATTCCGTGGATCTTGCGAACTTTCGTACCGGCGGCCGTCTACACGAGGCGAGAACTTTCGCAAGCGATCAGCATCCCGACCACCCTGCTGGCGGCTCTTGGGCTGTTGCTCGCCGGATACGCCATCGCGATCCCGCTCAATGCCGCAGCGACGAGCCTCTCCGCTGCAAACGTCGCACTGGGGATTGCCGGCCTGCTCATCGGTTTGTTGTCGCTGGCAGCTCGGCGCGAGGCTGTGCCTCAGCTCCTCGCCATCCTCGCCATGGAAAACGGCGCATTCTTGGCGGGCATCTCGATTGCGCCCGACTTTCCGCTCATCGCGGAACTCGCGATCGCCTTCGACGTGCCGCTGCTCGCGTTCATCGTCGCACTCTTGACGAGAACCGTCTATCGCGAGATGGGTTCGACCGAGATCGGCGGCCTCGCCGCGCTGAGAGAGCGCGGCTGACCGTGGACAAAGTCGTCTATCTGCTCGCGGCCCTGCCGCTCGCGGCTGCCCTGTGGGCGGCCGTCCCCGGCAGCGAACGCACCGCTGCGAAGGCGACGGGGGCTGCAGCGCTCGTGGCGTTTGTGTCGGCTGTCCTCATCGTCACGCACGTGCAGACGAACGGGACGCTCGTCGTCGTCCCGCACTTCATCGAGATCGACGCACTGTCGGGTCTCTTTCTGGTGCTCATCGCGCTCGTCTCCGCCACCGCCGCGATTTTCTCTTGGGGGTACATCGCGAACGAGCAGACGACGCCTCGCCGCTTGCGGCTGTATTACGTCAATTTCAACCTCTTCGTCTTTTCGATGCTGACGATTCCGTTGACCGTCGAACTCGGTCTCGTGTGGATGTTCGTCGAATTGACGACGCTACTTTCGGTTTTGCTCGTCAGCTTCGGCAACACGCACCAAGCGCTCGAAGCCGCCTGGAAGTACATGGTCCTCACGCTGCTCGGCGCGACGGTCGCCGTACTCGGCGTACTGGTGCTGTTTTGGGCGCTTCACACAACAGGTTCGACCGAGTTCACGTGGTCGGGATTGCGCGCGGCCGCCGGGGCGATGCCGCCGGCACTCGTCAAGGCCGCATTTCTCTTGCTGCTGGTCGGCTACGGCGCGAAGATCGGCTTCGTCCCGCTCCACACCTGGCTGCCGGACGCCCACAGTCAAGCGCCCTCACCGGTCTGCGCCTTGCTGTCGGGAATCGAAACGTCGGTCGTGCTCTACGTGTTGCTGCGGCTGCGCCAGGTTTTCCACGAGATCCCGTCCGTCCACGTCGAGACGTGGTTCGCAGTCTTCGGCTTGCTCTCGGTCGGCGCGGCTGTCTTCCTGATGGTGCAAACGCACGACTATAAGCGGCTCTTTGCGTTTTCGACCATCGAGCACATGGGCATCGTCCTGGCCGCCGCCGCTTTCGCCACGCCACTCGGCGACGTCGCCGCGGTCTGGCTGATCATGGCCCACGCCGTGACGAAATCGTTCTGTTTTTATGCCGCCGGCTGCGCGCTCATCGTCACCGGCAGCCGCGACATCGAAGACGTGCGCGGCTTGCTCGGCCCCTCCAAAAGT
>DHWK01000143.1:10730-11147 GCA_002413145.1 bacterium UBP12_UBA5184 | reverse complement strand
CCGCTGCGGCGTCCCTGTTGCTCGGCGGACTCGCGATCTCCGGAGCCCCCCCGTTCGCCGTGTTCCTCGGCGAATTAGCCGTCCTTCGCGCGGGAATCGCCGCGCACGCGTATCTTGTCACTGGTTTGTTGGCGGCGTTTATCGTGATCGGTTTCTTCGCGGTCCTCCGGCACCTGACGAGCATGGCCTTCGGCGCGCCGTCGCACGCACGCGGAAACGCCGTAGCGTTGCCGATGCCGTGCCGCGTGGCGCTCGGGTTGGCGGCTGTTCCGGTGCTCGTCTTCGGCGTTTGGATCCCTCCGCATTTGGGGCAGATTCTCGCACAGGCCGCGGCGGTGCTCGGTGGATGAGCTGATCGAGCAACCCGCGTCGGACCTCGTCGAGTCGGCAGCGCGCGCGCGCCTCGACGGTTGGCGG
>DHWK01000143.1:5985-10654 GCA_002413145.1 bacterium UBP12_UBA5184 | reverse complement strand
CGACGGTTGGCGGCTCGGCACGATCGTCGCAACGGAAAGCGGCGCCGGACCGACGCTCCGGTACTGCTTTTACCAGACGCGCCGACCAGGCTGGTTACATCTGCTCGTGCGCGTCGATCCCGAACGGCGCGAAGTTCCCAGTTTGACCCCGGTGACGATCGCCGCCGACAGGCACGAACGCGAGATCGAAGATCTCTTTGCGATTACGTTCGCCGGTCATCCAAAACTGGGAGATTTCGTGCTGCATGACGACAAATGGGCGGAGGGCATCGGGCCGATGCGCCCGCACGTCGTCGCCGAAAGGCTCGAACAGACGAGTCGCCGCTGGAGCCCGTCGCGCGTCCTCGAGGAGCAAGGCGCGTTCGTGATGCCGCTCGGGCCGATCTTTTCGGGCAACGCCGAATCGGCGCTCTTCCTGTTGGAAACGGTCGGTGAGGACGTCGTTCGCGCCACCCCGCGCCTTTTCTACAAGTACCGCGCGATCGAGAAAATCGCCGAGGGACGAAGCATTGAGGACGTGCTACTTCTCGCCGAACGGTGCAGCGGGACGACGGCGTTCGCCAACGGCTGGGGATTTTGTAGCGCGGTCGAACGCGCGTTGAACGTCGAAATCCCGCGACACGCCGTTGCGGCCAGAACGTTTCTAGCCGAACTCGAACGCATCCGCCATCACGTGGGCGCGATTCGCGAGATCGGCGAATCGACGAGCTTGACCGTCGCCGCCAACCGGGCGGCGGTTTACGAGGAACAACTGCTGCGGCTGACGGCACGGCTTACGGGACACCGCTACTTATTCGGGATGCTCGCGCTCGGCGGGCTCGCACGCGAGTTCGATGCGGGACGTGCGCGTGAAGTGCTGCAAGACGTCGAGACGCTCGCGGCGGAACTGAAGTTTTTTCGCAAGGCGCTCGAATCGACGAGCAGTTTTCTCGATCGGATCGAGCGCGTCGGTATCATCTCTCCGGAGGCTGCGAAGACGTTCGAGCTCGTTGGGCCAATGGCTCGGGCCAGCGCGTTCGAATTCGACATGCGCCGATTCCAGCCGTACGGTTCGTACGCGGCGCTCGAGTTCACGATCCCGACCGAAGACGAGGGCGACGGCTTCGCGCGGCTGCGCGTCCTCTTCGCCGAGATCGAGCAATCGGTCGCCATGCTGAAGCAGACGCTCGATGAACTTCCTGGCGGCGATTTCAGAACAGACGTATCACCGCGACGCGGCGAGGCGCTGGGCTGGGCGGAAGCGCCGCGTGGTGCAGCGTTGCACTGGGTTGCGATCGGCGAAAGAGGCAACGTCCTCCGCTATCACTTGATGTCGCCCTCGTTTCGCAACTGGCACGGCTTTCACATCGCGACCGAAGATTTTGCCTTCCAAGATTTTCCGATCATCCTCGCGACGCTCGGCCTCTCGGTGGCCGAAAGCGACCGATGAAAACGCGAGGTATAGCAGCGTGAATTGGTTCTTGCGCGGCATCCAAGCCGGGATTCGCACCGAAGATTATCCGGCGAGCGGGACCGATGCGCCGCTCGGAGCGACGCCGGGTCTTCCCGTCACGACCGCGCTTTCGAATTCGCGAGACGCAGCCGAATTAGGCGGTCGTTGCCCAACCGAAGCGATCGCTGCGGACGGAGAAATCGCCCTCGTCAACCGCGACCGCTGCGTTCACTGTATGCGCTGTGCGGCCGGTGGCGGCAAGACGAAGATGGAATGGCGCTCCGATTTCGACTGGGCGCACGGCGCCACCGAAGGCGAGGCGATCGAACAATTGTCGGCGATCTTCGGGCGCTCGCTTCACGTTCGGATCGTCGACGCCGGCGACTGCGGCGCATGTCTCAACGAAATCGCGCACCTCAACGACCCGCTGTACAACGCCCACCGGCTGGGGTTTTTCGTGACGCCGACGCCCCGGCACGCCGACGTCCTCATCGTGACCGGCCCGGTAACGCGGCAAATGAAAGCCGCATTGCAGACGGCGTACGAAGCAATGCCGGATCCGAAACGTGTGATCGCCGCCGGCGTCTGCGCGGTCAACGGCGGAATCTTCGGGCCGAGTTTGATGTGCGGCGGCGGCGCGCTAGATGCCGTACCCGTCGACGTCGTCGTCCCGGGCTGCCCCCCGCCGCCCCTGGCGATCTTGCACGCGCTACTCGTCGTCTGTGGACGCAAGCCGCCGGCACGAAATCAAGCAATTTCGCGCGGTGGGGCATCGTGAATTCGCCGCTCCTGCCGACCTACGGGGTGGCGGTGCTGAGCTGCGCGCTCGGAATCGCGGTCGCACTCGTCCGTCCCCGGANNACGTCGACTTTGGGATGGTTCGGCGCCGTCGCCGCGCTCGCGACTTTCGCGGCGGGGGTGGAGATGCTCGTGCTGCCGCCCGCACGTGCCCTCCTCTGGACGATCCCAAACCTCGGTCCGCTCGTGTTCGGGACGACGCCGCTCGGCGGCTTCTTCACCTGTGCAGCGGCGCTGGTCTACGTGCCGACGTCGATTTACAGCGCGGGTTATCTTCGCCGCTACGCGAGCGAGTATTCACTGCTCGCGTTCGCCCTCTGGTATTACGTCCTGTTGATCTCGGTCATGGCGCTGTTCGTCTGTCGCGATGTCGCGTCGTTCTTCATCGTCTGGGAAATCATGGCGCTCTCGAGCGCCGCGCTGGTCGCGTTCGAATGGCGGAAACGCGAGAACGCACGCGCCGCCTATTTGATGCTCGCCATGAGCGAGGCGGGAACTCTCGCGGCGTTGATCGCCGTCTTGCTGGCCTTGAGCGGATCGGGTTCGCTGGTCTTTGGAAGCGGTGCCGGGACGGCTTTAGGCACGGCCCAAGGTTGGGCCGTCTTCTTGCTGTCGTTTTTCGGTTTCGGGGTCAAAGCCGGATTGCTGCCGGTCAACTCATGGCTGCCGCGCGCGCACCCGGTCGCTCCGGGCAACGTCTCGGCGCTGCTCTCGGCGGTGATCCTGAACGCCGGGGTATACGGCATTCTCTTAGTGAACCTCGAACTCGCTCCGGTTCAGAACCCGGCGTTCGGCGTCGTCGCGCTAGTCGTCGGGGTCGTCTCCGCGTTGGTCGGCATCCTCTACGCGACGATCGAGGACGATCTCAAGACGATGCTCGCGTACAGCTCCGTCGAGAACATCGGGATCGCCGTCGCCGCGATCGGCGCGGGTTTCGTCTTCCTGGCGTATCACCACGTCGCGTTGGCCGCCATCGGCCTTTCCGCGGGTCTGTATCATCTGCTCAATCACTCGACCTATAAAGGGCTGTTGTTCCTGGCGACGAGCACCGTGCACGCGCAAACCGGCCTGCGCAGCATCGATCGCCTTGGCGGATTGATCCGCGTCTTGCCCGTCACCGCATTCTGTTTCCTGATCGGCGCGCTCTCGATATCCTCGATCCCGCCTCTTAACGGTTTCGTCAGCGAATGGCTCGCGCTGCAAACCTTGCTTCGTAGCGCCGACATAAGTTCGCTCTGGTTGCGGATCATCTTCGCACTGAGTGGCGCCGCGCTCGCCCTGACTGCGGCGCTCGCCGTCACTTGCTTCGTCAAGGCGTTCGGGATGACGTTTCTCGGATTGCCGCGCACACGCTTGTCCGTGACGATCGCGGAAGCGCCAAAGAGCATGCGCAACGCTCCCTACGTGCTGGTCGTCGCCTGCGTGCTACTCGGAATTTTCCCGACGTTTGTGCTGGCGGCGATCGATCTAGCGCTCGCGCCGGCCCTGGGCGGACAGTTCGTCCAGCATACGCTCGTACCGGCATTCTTCGCGCCGGCTCAAGGCGACCAGGCTTTGCCCCCGGCATTCGTCGCCGAGTTTCACGCCTTAGGCGCGCAGCTCGGGATCAATCTCGTTCCGTCGCGAGGTTTGGTCGTCATGTTGCGCGGCGGCGCCACGAATCCGGTCGTCTTCGCGATGTCGACGACGTACCTAAGCTTAACCCTGCTGGTTCTCTTTGGTGCGACGTACCTGGCTATTCGAGCGCTCGCCCGCGCAACGCACGTGCGCCGCGCGCTCATCTGGGCCGGAGGATTGCGTTCGCTCGAGCCGGAGATGACCTACACGGGAACGGGCTTTTCGAACCCTGTCCGCGTCATCTTTGACGCGGTCTTCCGGCCCGCAACGCAAGACGAGCGCGAAACCGTTCACGAGCATTTCCGCACCGCGATTCGGCGCGGCCACGAAGACGAGTTCCTGCCGGATCGCTTTATCGTTTCGCCTCTGGCCACACTCGCGCAGCGATCGGCACGCACCCTAGCCCGCATGCATCACGGCCATTTGGAAGCCTACGTCCTCTACGCGCTGACCACGCTGCTCGCGCTCTTCTTGATCGCCTTTCTGACTTAGCCTGAGCGCGGGTTAAGTCGAATATTCCTCCCCGTTTGCACGGAAGATGTCCGCAACCAAGACCGGCGCCTTGGGAAACATCGACGTCGTAACGATCAGCATCGCGGCCTCGCTGTTCACGCCATGTTCGGTATTGAATGCTTCAACGGCCTTTTGGGCTGCGCCGTAATCGTTACCGTAGTCCCAATCGGTAGCGGAGAATCCAGGTTCATACGCCTTGACGAAAGCCGGATAAAAGTGGCGTTCTCCATCTGCATGGGTTCTCGTCAGGTTCTCGGTGATGAGGAGGCAAGCCGGCTTGCCGTCGATCAGGTGCATATACGCGAGTTA
>DHWK01000143.1:4125-5820 GCA_002413145.1 bacterium UBP12_UBA5184 | reverse complement strand
AGGATGTCGGTGTCGCCGTAAAACTTGCCGCCGATAAACACCTTGGGCAAGGTCGCCCAACTGGTGACCTGTGACAGCTCTTCGCGCTTGGGGACATTGTCGAGGACGTCGATTACTTCGAACGGATAACCAAACCGGTTGAAGAATTCGATCGTCTCCAGCGTGAAGCCGCAAAGCGGCGCGTCCTTCGTCCCCTTACCATACACGAGGATCGAATTGGCGGCGACTTCGCGCTCGATTTCCTGACGAATGGCGTCATTTCGCATTGCGTTTCTCCCAAAGATTCCGTAGGCTTGTCAGCTTACCATGGAAAAGACGATGAATCGAATTTTCCGCTTGACGTTCAGCAACGCGTCCAGCGCATCGGAGGCTTGTGTGAATTCGCCAAGTGCCTCTAAGGCTTGGGCTTGGCCCCTCCACGCCTGAGCGAGGATGATCTGCTGGTGAAGCGCGTCAAGGCTGTCGAGTTCTTCAGTTCGCCGCACCGCCTCCTTCAATTTGGCCACAGCGCCGTCGTAGTTGTGCATCTTGGAGAGAAGCAGCCCGTGTTTGAGAAATGCGTCGATTGCGTCTAGTGTCGTCGTTTGCGCCGATGCAACGATTTCCAGCGCCTCGACCCGAATGAATTCCGCCTCGGCTAGAGCGTCCGTGCTCTCGAGTATGCCGGCATACACGGAGAGCAGCCGAAGAAGCGTCGCTGAAGCCCCAGGCAGCGAGGAACGCGCGACGTTTACTTTGCGGCGGAGTAAGTCGACGGCCGCCTTCCCTTCGCCGAGCGCGACCAAGGCATCGCAAAGGCGGTAGGTCTCTTCGTCGTCGGCCCTCAGACCCTCGCGCTCAGGCGCCTCGTCCATGTTATGAGCACTAGGAGCTCGCGGCAGGCTCCCGGCGCACTACCCCCCGATTTCGGAGAAGGCCCGCATGCGGCTCGATTGTTCGCCGAGGCGCAGGTGATGGCGCTCCGGTTTGATGAGCATGCTGCCGTGAAAGATCTCCATCAGATCGGCGCGCGACGCGCCCGCTCGCACCGGCGTGCGCAGGTCGATGTGTTGGTCGCCGAAGAGACAAAGGCGCAGGCGACCGTCGGCGGAGAGGCGCACGCGATTGCAGCGCTCGCAGTAGTCGTGCGAAAGCGGGCTGATCACCCCGACGGCCCCGCGCGCGCCGCGGAACGCGAAGTATCGCGCCGGGCCATTCCCCTGCGGGCCGTCCACCGGGGCGAGTTCGCCGATCTCACCTATACGCGCGAGCATCTCGTCGGCGGAGACGTAGGCGTCGCGCTGCAGCTCGAGGTTGTCTTCGACCGGCATGAGTTCGATGAAGCGGACGAAGATCGCGCGTTCGCGCGTCAGCGCCGCCAGCTCGGCCAGCTCGTCATCGTTGCGGCCACGCATCACTACACAGTTGATTTTCAACGGCTCGAGACCCGCCCGCAGCGCCGCATCGATTCCGGCCAGGACGCGATCGAGACCGGGTCGACGCGCGATCGCGAAGAACCGATCTTCGCGCAGGGTGTCGAGTGAGATATTGACGCGGCGTAAGCCCGCCTCAACCAGGGCGTCGACCTGGTCGGCGAGCATCATCCCGTTCGTGGACAGCGCGATATCGGTAATCCCGGGAATCGCGTTGAGCATTCGCACCAACTTCGGCAGGTCGCGCCGAATCAGCGGCTCGCCCCCCGTCAGCCGGATGAAG
>DHWK01000143.1:3255-4041 GCA_002413145.1 bacterium UBP12_UBA5184 | reverse complement strand
GGATGCTGCGCACGCCGATCGCGGCGCCCGCTTCCACGATTCGTTCGATCTCTTCGAAGGTCAGGATCTCGGCCTTTTGAATCCACGGCAAGCCCTCCTCGGGCATGCAGTAAACGCAGCGCAGGTTGCACCGATCCGTAACCGAGATTCGCAAGTACGTGATCGGTCGCCGGAATTGGTCGGTCAGGGGAGCGAGCGTCCCCGGTCCGGCCCCGATCAGATCGATCGTCTCTAGCGCCATGAACTACCCTTCGCCGGCGATGCCCCGTCGTCCGTCACCGAACGATCCGGCGGATCTCGCCGGCCTACCGTCACGCGGTGCGCGCGCGGTAGGTCCACCCGAGCGCCGCAGCCGTGAAGAGGAAGCCGCCGACGAAATTTCCGAGCGTTACCGGAAGCTCGTTTCCGATCCAAAAGTCGCTCATGCTGATCGGGGCGCCGAAGAACATCGCCGCCGGGATGATGAACATGTTGACGACCATGTGCTCGTAGCCCATCGCAAAGAACATGTAGATCGGGACGAACGTTGCGATGACTTTACCGATTGACGACCGGCACGTGTACGGCACGACGACGCCCAAGGTCACCATCCAGTTGCACAGCATCGCTTTCATGAAGGCCGCGAGGGCTCCCGCGATCCCAAACTGTTCGTAGTGGATAGTCTTGAGGACTCCAATCTTGATCGTGATGGCGCCGATACCGGTCGGATCCGGCGGCGCCGGAACCGGGGCTGCCGCTGGAGCCGGCGCCGCTGGGGCCGGCGCCGCTGGGGCTCCCGCTGCTGGA
>DHWK01000143.1:2908-3179 GCA_002413145.1 bacterium UBP12_UBA5184 | reverse complement strand
CTGCTGGAGCCGCCGCCGCTGGGGCCCCCGCCGCAGGGGCCGCCGCCGCTGGGGCCACCGCCACTGGGGGCGCAGGCACCGGAACGTGGACCTGGCCCATCATCGTGACCCCGGCCCACATGATGTACACATACAGTACGGAGCCGGCCAAGTTCCCAGCCCAAACCACGATCCAAGCGCGCAGCAGCTGCCCGAACGACATGCGCCGGTGGATGAATGCCAGCGGCACGAGCGCGAAGTAGCCCGTAATCAAGTCGGCCTTGGTAAGGTT
>DHWK01000143.1:0-2794 GCA_002413145.1 bacterium UBP12_UBA5184 | reverse complement strand
GCCTTGGTAAGGTTGATGATGATGAATCCGACCGGGAAGAGCAGCCCGGCGACGGCCGTCGGGATCCCCTGCGCGAACGCCAAGAAGGCGATGCTCGTAGCAAAAGCGAGCAAGCCACCGCCGTACATGCCGCGCACGAAGATGTCTCCCACCCCGAGGTCTGCCTTCGAGGCTCCGGTGGCGATCATCGTCTGGACCATTACGGCCGGCTCGACGTAATCTCCGACCGGCGTGTCGACTACAAGCGATTCTCTCATGAACGAACCTCCGGCTAAGCAGCGAGGGGGGTCTTCTTTTCCTACGGGATCTTTGTTACAACGTCCGCGGGGGAAGCTTCTCCCAGCGAAGTGGCGTCACTTTTTAGCGCGCTCGTCGGCTCCTCGCGCAGCAGCGGCGCGATAGCGAGCCTCCGCCACAGGAAGAACACGATCGCGATCGTGGTCGACGCTTCCGCGACGCCCTCGACATACGTAAGCGAGTTGACGCGCAAAAGCATCGCCAGCACGGAGAGCGCCAGCGCCGGCGGCATTCGCGCCCGCAAGAGCGATTGAAGCGAGAGCACGCACAGCGTGTCGACCGCGACGCCCCCCGGCGTGAAGCCGATATACCGCGAGCAGAGTTCGCCGACCGCCGCACCCATGCACGGCAAGACGACGATCGAGCGCAGATTTGCCGACTTCCCTAAGGGATCTCGGAAAATGAGGTAAATGACGACCGCGAACGGCGGCAAGACGAGAAATTCCGTTACGCGGTTCTGAAGGCGGCTCTGCGTCGCGGTTAAAATCGCAAGCAATGCGGGGACCGCCACGAATGTGCTGGCCTGCGACCATCGCTCCAAGCGAGTATTCGAACGAGCGATCACGCGGCGAGCACGCTGTGCGCCATCAGGTGCCCGTCCCTTCGTTTCCCGTGTCGCTTTCGCGGTCACGCTCCCCGGCGTCGGCTCCGCCCTGCAGAGGCTTCGGCTTCTCGCCTTCGCCGCTTTTGAGCTTACCCTCCTCTTCTTCCGGGGTAATGTTGCCGGGCGTTACCTGTTCGCACGACGGCGTACTCAGTTTGGGCCAAATTAGACTCGGCGGAGCGAGCGTTTGCATAGCGCACCTTCAAGGAGAAACTGGTGATTGAAGATTTCCTGTAGCTGGGCGTTACCCGCGCCGTAGGTAGGGGACGTCGGGTCCGATACGCTCAACCCCGACCGGCGCATCGTATGGCACGTTCCGCGCCCGATTCCAGATGACGACCTGGTACGGTCTGAACAGGTACGGGAGCGGGAGCGTCACGATATGCACCAAGCGTGTGAACGGAAAGAGGGCCATGATCACGAAGGCGTTCAACATGTGCACCTTCACCGGCAGCGGCATCGCCGTGACGTACTGAATCTGCGGGTTAAAGACCGCGAGCGACTGCAGCCAGGGGACCGACGTGTGCAGATACCATTCGGAACCCCAGCGGTAGAAGAACGCAATCCAGAAACCCATCACCACCTGGAGCCCGAGCGCGGCGAGCAACACCCAGTCCATCGCCGAGGTGACGCTCTTCGCCCGGTCGTTGGTAAACCGCCGTAGAATGAGTATCAGCAGCCCGAGGATGGCCATGACCGCCAACGCGAACCCGGTGACTTCCAATACGTAGAGGCGCGTTTGATCGGCGATCAGCACCGCCCATGCCGTAGGGAAGAGAAACCCGAGTAGGTGCGGGATCAATATCAAAATGATCCCGTAGTGCCACATCGTCGAGCCCCAAAACGCCATCCGGTTTTCCAAAAACTGCGACGATTGGCTTGAGAAAGAGAACCGGTCGTTGAAGTAGCGGTAGAGTCCGACGATGACGCTCACCGCGAGGGCGACGTAGGGGAAAACTGTCCACAGGAACACGTCTGACATGGTCTTCCTCCGCTCGTTTTCCGAGCTCGAGTGTATGTTATGAAATCAAGAGCGCCGGATCGGGTAGGGGTATCGGCTGAGCCTCCTCGGGGCTGCCGTAGCGAGCTTGCAAGATCAACCGCAGCGCATGCAGCACGTGACGATAATCGTGGCCCGTGTCAAAAACCTCCGGCGCACTCTCGCCCTCGCCGACCAGCCGCGGCCCGATCCCCGGGATAGTTTCGACCGTCGGCTCCGATTCCGGTGCGACGGTCATCGGCTCGAGCGTCGGAAGCAAAGCTTCCCGAACGATTTCCCGCGTCAGCTCGGCGTCGGCACACAGCGACATGAAGCGCAGCAGCACCGCTATGTGATCCGGTAATTCGACTCCCGGCTCGAAATCATGTTCCCGAAATCGGTCCTGGAGCTCGAGCATAAAAGCGCTGCGCTTATAGGCTTCGCCGAACATGTGGTAGCCGACGTACGGGTGGCACGAGGCATTCAAGTCGAAGGTAGCGGTGAAAATTTCCTCGAGCGTGCTGTGCGGCGTTCGCTCTGCGAAGGCGGCAAACTCTCCCAGGAGCGCCGCCGCCTCCGCACTCTCCGGCGCGATCAGCGTTCGGCACTCGCGCGCGGTCTGCGCCACCCCGGGACGCGGATACTCGAGCAGTTCTGCGAACAGCCCGAGAACCCGCGACGCGTTGGTCTTGCTCTCGGTGGCTACCACCTGCGCGCCGGCGCTTCGCGGTAACCGAATCCGGCCGCCGGCTTGTGCGTATACGGATCGAGGCTTTGTTCGATCGCCTCTTCGCGCGCGAACGCCGGGATGACGAACCGTTCTTCCATCGTCGGCAGCGACGTCAGATTGAAGATCGCCTCGCATTCCTCGGGCGTGGTCTTTCCGACGGCGAGCGACTGCTGCACTTCCTCTG
>DHWK01000005.1:4588-5516 GCA_002413145.1 bacterium UBP12_UBA5184 | reverse complement strand
TGGGCGTCCTTGCAGACGTCGATCAGGACCGGGCCCGGGCGACCCGAGCTCGCGATGTAGAAGGCCTCCTTGATGGCCGCCGGGATCTGGTGGACGTCGGTGACCAGGTAGTTGTGCTTCGTGACCGGCTGGGTGCAGCCGATAATGTCGATCTCCTGGAATGCGTCGGTGCCAATGAGCCGGCTCCCGACCTGACCGGTGATGCAGACAATCGGCGACGAGTCCATCATCGCGGTGGCGATGCCGGTGACCATGTTGGTCGCGCCGGGGCCGACCGAGCTGGTGCACGCCCAGGCGGCGAGCCGGCCGGCGGGCCCGGGGGCGGGGGCCGCCGCGGGCGCGTGGCTGTAACAAAGCCAGCCGCACCGGCGCCCGATCCGACCCCCGCCGCGCTGACGCTGGGCGATCGCGTACCGCGCGAGGTCTTGACGCCGGCGAGCGTCGACGAGCTTGCCGGGATTTTGCGCGATCGCAACGGACGAGGCGAGGCCGTCGTCATCGTCGGAGGCGGGACTTTGCAAGGGCTCGGGCACGCGCCGCGGCGCTACGACACCGCCCTGCGTACGACCGCGCTCAATCGAGTCATCGAATACGAACATCGAGACCTCACGATCGCGGTCGAAGCCGGCATGACCGTCGCCGCATTCGATGCGACGCTCGCCGAACGCGGCCAATTCGTCCCGTTGGATGCGCCGCAAGCAAGTCGCAGCACCATCGGCGGCGTCCTCGCGAGCGGATGGCTGGGTCCGCGGCGCACCGCTTACGGGCGTGCGCGCGATCTCCTCATCGGAACGGTGGTCGTCCTCGCCGACGGCACGCTAGCCGGAGCCGGCGGGATGGTCGTAAAGAACTCGACCGGCTACGACCTCAGCCGGCTGTACTGCGGCTCGCTCGGGACGCTCGCCGCGATCGTGCGCGCGAATTTCAA
>DHWK01000005.1:3585-4403 GCA_002413145.1 bacterium UBP12_UBA5184 | reverse complement strand
GGCGCCGACGGCCGGCTCTTTTTGCTCTTCGAGGGTTCGCGCGCCGTCGTCGACCGTGCGACGCGAGAACTACGTTCGGCTCTCGGCGCCGCGGGCGTACCCGAAACGACCCTCGTCGACGCAGGTGCGAGCCAAACGTTCGCGCGGCTTCTCGATGCGTACACGATCCGTATCGGAGATCGTTCGGCGACCTATCGTAGCCGCGGATTACCGAGCGACCTGTTCGCCCGCAGCGAGACGCTCGCGGGCCTAGCCGGCACGCACGCTCTGCAATTCGAACGCATCGAGGATATCCGCACCGGCGACGTCGTCGCGCGGCTCAGCGCACCGGTGAGCGCACAATTCCAAGGACGCATCGTTCCCTTCGACGCCGCACTGCACGCCGCAACGCCGCGGGTGCAAGTTCTCTCGGCGCCCGAATCGCTCCGGTCGCAACTGGCGATGTGGGGCGCGCCGCCGCCGTCGCTCGATATCATGCGAACGTTGAAGGCGCATTTCGATCCGAACGGAACGCTCGCGCCCGGTCGCTTCGTCGGCGGAATCTAGAGGGTCGCGCTCGCCTGCGGTATTTGCAACGCCGGGACGCGATCTCGGACGATGAGATACGAAAGCGCGGCGACCAGCGGCGCGACGCTGGCGCCTTCGAGCGATGCGGCGGCCCCGAAGGTCGCGACGGCCAGCCCGATGCCGGCGACCAGCGCCGACCCCGCGCCGAATGAGACGCCGTTCATGAGGCCCAGAGCCATCCCCAAATTGCGCGGAAGCATCGCTTGTACCATCGAGACGCCGGGCGCGTTCTGCACGGCCAAGAGCGCGCT
>DHWK01000005.1:2574-3400 GCA_002413145.1 bacterium UBP12_UBA5184 | reverse complement strand
ACGGACGAAATCAAGAGAAAGCCCGTCACGATCTCGCCCGCCGCCGGGATCGAGAAGCCGCGCCCCACCAGCAGATTCGGCAAGAACGCGATGAAGGCGCCGCTCGTAAAGTGCCGGAGCGCGGTGCTGGTCATGATGAGCCCGACGCCGATGCGATCGACGGGGGCGTCCGGGGCGGTGCGTTCGCGCGACGAACCGTGCACTTCTTCCGCTTTGCGATCGACGTGGCGCATCAAAGCGAACAGTGCGGCGACCGCCAGCGTTCCCGGAACAAACATAAAGAGCGAGCCGCGCGAACCGAGTTGCGAATACAGCGTCGCGATTGCTGCCGGACCGAGGGCATACCCAAGCTGTCCGCCGATTTGAAAGATCGAAATCCCGCTTGCGCGCCGCGAGCCGCTCAGCATCGCCGAATACTTTCCGGCTTCGGGATGAAGCACCGCCGAGCCGATGCCGCCGGCGACCAAACACAGGGCCAGCAGCCAAACCGACGAGAGCGTCGCGGCGATGGAGAGCGCCGTCATCGTCAACGTCAACGCCGCCGGCAAAAACCACCAACGTCCGTGCCGGTCGGTGTAGGCGCCGAAGAAGGGTTGAACGATCGAACTCGTCAGGTACCACACGAACACCAGCAGGCCCTGATAGGCGGGTGAGATGTGCTGGCTCGAGAGCACGAGAAAGATCGTGAAGGGCGCGGTCCCCGAATAGAAATCGCTAACGCCATGCGCGAACGCGATAACCGAGAGTCCCCGGAGGCTCCACTGACGTGGCGGCGACATCCTTGCCGCCTTCGACGGAGGAGGGCTCGTCCATCCCCCGAAGCGAA
>DHWK01000005.1:0-2539 GCA_002413145.1 bacterium UBP12_UBA5184 | reverse complement strand
ATAACCGAGAGCCCTCGGAGGCTCCATTGACGTGGCGGCGACATCTTTGGCGCCTTCGACGGAGGAGCGCTCGTCCATCTCCCGAAGCGCGGCCAAACGGCCGCTCGCGGACAAAAACGGTCTCTTCCAAAGGAGACATTCGAAGTAACCGGGCCGAGGCTCGGCGTCGCGGATAGCGAAAGGGTGCGGCGTGAGCACTTACGCCGAACGTCGCACCGCTTTCGCTCGCTCGATGGGCGAGAAAGCCGTCGCCGTCATTCCATCAGCGCGCCATGCGACCCGCAGCGCCGACTCTGAGTATGCGTTCCGCCAGAACTCCGACTTCTTCTATCTGACGGGTCTCAAGGAACCGGACGCGGTCCTGGTCATTGCGCCGCATCTCGAAAATGGCCGCGTCGTCATGTTCTTGCGTCCGCGCGATCGTACCGCCGAAATCTGGAACGGAAGACGAACCGGCCTCGAAGGCGCCGTCGCCGACTTCGGGATGGAGGCTGCATCTCCGATCGACGATCTGCCGGCGAAGCTGTCGAACTATTTCATCGGGGCATCGACGCTCTATTACGGCCTCGGCCAAGACGAGAAACTCGACCGCACGATAATGGATGCCGTAAAGGACGCCCGCTGGCAGGTGCGTCGCGGTGGGACCGCGCCGCTGACCTTTGCCGAGCCGGGGACGCTTCTTCACGAGATGCGGCTTCGTAAGACGCCGCCGGAACTCGAGGCGATGCGCCGCGCCGCGGCCGCGACGCGTGCCGGACACGAGGCCGGGATGCGCGCGACGCGGCCCGGTATGTGGGAATACGAGCTCGAGGCGATCCTCGAGTACCACTACAAACTCGCCGGCGCGCAGGACACCGCCTATTGCTCGATCGTCGCCGGCGGCGCCAACGCCACGATCTTACACTACAATACCAATCGCGAGCAGCTTCGCGACGGCGACCTGGTGCTCATCGATAGCGGCGCCGAATTCGACGTCTACGCGAGCGACGTCACGCGGACGTGGCCGGTCAACGGCAGATTCAGCGCCGAGCAGCGCGCGATCTACGACATCGTGCTGCGCGCGCAGAAGGTGGGGATCGATCAGGTGCGGCCGGGGCGCTCCTTCGACGCGTATCACAACGCCGCCGTGCGTACGATCACCGAAGGCTTGGTCGACGTCGGCCTGCTCAAGGGGTCGATCGACGAACTGATCGAGAGCAACAAGTTCTTTGACTTCTATCCGCACCGCACCGGACATTGGATCGGTCTCGACGTCCACGACGTCGGGCGCTATAAGACGCCCGACGATGCATACCGCGCGCTCGAGCCCGGGATGGTGCTGACGGTCGAGCCCGGTATCTACGTGCAGTCGGATCTCGACGTTCCGGACCGCTGGAAAGGGATCGGGGTGCGCATCGAAGACGACGTGCTCTGCACGACGAGCGAGCCCGACGTGTTGACGGCGGAGATTCCGAAAGAAGCCGGCGAACTCGAAGCGATCGTCGGCAGCGACGCTCTGGCGCGCGTTTAGCCCAGAACCGCGGGAGTACGACGCATGAAGGTCACCGTCATCGGGGCCTCGGGTTTCGTCGGGCGCCATCTCATGCGTGCGCTCGTCGCGCGAGGCGACCAGGTCATCGCCGCTTCCGTGCGCAGCGGCGTCGGCGGCGCGGCGCAGGCCTGTGACGGGGCCGACGCCGCCGTCTTCCTCGCCGGCGAGAGCATCGCGCAGCGTTGGACCGGAGCGGCGAAACGACGCATGTGGGAGAGCCGCGTCGATGCGACGCACGCGTTGGTCGCGCGCTTCGCGCAGCTCGCAACGCCGCCCAAGGTCTACGTCTCCGCTTCGGCGATCGGCTACTATCCAACCAGCGAAAGCGCGACCTTCAACGAGTCGAGCTCGCCGGGCGAGGGCTTTCTCGCGCGGCTTTGCGTCGCGTGGGAGGCGGCGGCGGATGAGGCGACGTCGACCGCGACGCGGGTCGCGAAGGTTCGCACGGGTCTCGCGCTCGGTACCGACGGCGGCACGTTCAAGGCGTTGCTGGCCGTCTTCCGGCTCGGCTTGGGCGGCCCGGTCGCGGGCGGACGCCAGTGGTACTCGTGGATTCACATCGACGATTTGGTGGGCATCTATCTCGCCGCCATCGACGACGTCGGCGGACCACTCAACGGCACCGCACCGAATCCGGTGACCAACGCCGACTTCACGCGCGCGCTGGCGGCGGCTCTGCGGCGCCCCGCGGTCTTGGCCGTCCCGGCGTTCGCGCTACGCGCGATCTTGGGCGACGGCGCGGAGATCGCGACGCGCGGACAGCGCGTCCTGCCCGAACGGACGCTCGCGAACGGCTATCGGTTCAGGTTCGAGGCGCTCGCCGCGGCGCTCGCCGACCTCGTCTAACGCGCGACGGTCGCCGCCGCGCCGAGCCTCTGGGAGTCGACGGATTCCAAGTATTTCTCGGCCTCCATCGAGGCTTTGCATCCCATTCCGGCGGCGGTGATCGCCTGACGATAGCGGTGGTCGTAGACGTCGCCGGCGACGAAAACTCCGTCGACCGCGGTG
>DHWK01000099.1 GCA_002413145.1 bacterium UBP12_UBA5184 | reverse complement strand
GCGCGCCGCGCTCGACGCGCGCGCGCGCCACATCGTCGTCGCCATCGGCGGCAGCGGAACCAACGATGGGGGCGCCGGTTTTCTGCAAGCGCTTGGAGTGCGCTTGCTCGACGCATCGGGGCGGATGCTCGGTCCCGGGGGCGGTGCGCTCGCACGCCTGGAGCGTATCGATCTGCACGACGTCGATCCGCGTCTGCGCGGCGCGCGCATCGACCTCGCCGTCGATGTCGACAATCCGCTGTGCGGACCGAACGGCGCAAGCGCGATCTTCGGACCTCAAAAGGGAGCTAGTGCCGACGACGTCCGCGTTCTCGACGAAGCCCTCGCACACTACGCCGAGGTCGCGGCGCGCACGCTCGGCATCGATCATCGTAACGATCCCGGCGCCGGGGCGGCCGGCGGCCTAGGCTTCGCCTTGATCGCATTTGCGCACGCAACGCCGCGGCCGGGAGTCGAGGTCGTCGCGCAACTTCGGAATCTCGGGCCGGCGCTGGACGGCGCCGACGCCGTCTTCACCGGCGAGGGCAGCATCGATGCGCAAACCCTCGCAGGCAAGACGGTCGCGGGCGTGGCGCGCTTAGCGCGGGCCGCCGGGGTCGGTACGATCGTCGCATTCGGCGGACGGGTCGAGGCCGGCGCCGCTGAGGCGCTGGCGAAAGCCGGCGTCGAGAGCGTGGCGATCGCCGGGCCGAAGATGACCGAAGACGAGGCGATGCGCGGCGCCGCTACGCTGCTCGAATCCGCCGCCGAAAGCAGCGCGCGGCGGCTTGCAGCCTGTTAAGCGACCGGCGGGGCTTCCTTCAGCGGCTGCGGCAGCGCGGAGGAGGACGCCATGCGCACGAACGACGAGCGTTCCGCGACGCACTCGTCGATGAGCTTGAGGACGGCCTCGGCGAGCTTTTGCGGGTCGTGCCGAACGGTGTCGGTCTCGCTGATCACCCGCGCTTCCACGACGCGCACGCCCAGCGCTTCGATCGCGTCGCGATCGGGTTCGACCGGCACCTGACCGCCTTCGGCGTAGGTTTCGAGCAAGCGTTGGGGAGGTTCGAGGTTGACGATGGTGTAGTCGCAGACGCGCGCGTGCGCGTGGCGCAGCAACTCGGCGACGTGGCGCGACGCCGTATAATCGTCGGTTTCACCGGGCTGCGTCATGACGTTGCAGACGTAGATCTTGGGTGCGTGCGCGCGCGCGACGGCCTGCGCGATGCGATCGACCAAGAGGTTCGGCAAGATCGACGTGTAGAGGCTCCCCGGGCCGAGGACGATCGCGTCGGCCTGCTCGATCGCTTCGAGCGTCTCTTCGAGCGGGGCGGCATTCGCCGGCTCGAGCGCAAGGTCGACGATCGGCGCCTGCGAGGTCGAGATCTTGGTCTCGCCGCGCAATTCGCTGCCGTCCTCGAGCGTGGCGCGCAGCGAGATCGTCTCGAGGGTCGACGGCAAGACGCGCCCCTTGATGTTGAGGACGCGACTCGATTCTTTGATCGCGCGGTCGAAGTTGCCGGTGATCCCCGTCATCGCCGCCAGGAACAGATTGCCGAAGGAATGGCCCAGCAAGCCTTCGCCCTCGGAGAAGCGGTAGCGGAACAGATCGGTCACCATCGCTTCGTCGTCGGCCAGCGCGACGAGGCAGTTGCGAATGTCGCCGGGGGGGAGGATGCCGAGTTCCTTTTGCAAGCGGCCCGACGAGCCGCCGTCGTCGGCGACGGTCACGACGGCGGTGAGGTTTACCGTATACCGCTTGAGACCGCGCAGCAGCGTCGACAGACCGGTGCCGCCGCCGATTGCAACGATCTTGTAGCCGCGGCGGAGGCGTTGGTTGAGCAGCACGTCGACGATGCGGTCTTTGTTTTCCGGGGTCACCGCTTGGACGATCGCGCGCATCCACTGTCGGATGCCGAAGAAGATGCAGATCGCACCGAGGCCGATGAAGAGATATGGCAAGAGCGCAAGCGGCATGAAATCGTCGAGGATGCCATCGACGATCTGATTGACCTGGAGGTGCATCCCTTCGGCGGTCAGCCAGCGCGAGGCACCGTTAGCCAAGAGGATCGCGCCGAAGATCGCCAGCAGGAGCCAGCGCTTGACGCCGAGGCCAGGATAAAACCAACGCAGTAGACGCATGCTGTTCGTCGTCATGCCGCCGCCGACTCGCGATTGGTGACGCTGATCGTCGCGTTTTCGCCGGCGCGCAGGTGCTCCGCCAAGCGTTCTGCGACGAAAACCGACCGATGCCGACCGCCGGTGCAGCCGACGGCGATCGTGACCGTCGATTTCACGCTGGCGTAGTGGGGCAGCAAGTAGTCCACGAACGAGTACAAGTGTTCCAAGAAGGGTTTGGTTTCCGAGAGCCCCTGCATGAAGGCGATGACCGGCGGATCCAAACCGGTCAGCGGCCGAAGGGCGTCGACATAGTTCGGATTCGGCAAGAACCGTACGTCGACGACGAGTTCGGCTTCCGGCGGCAAGCCAAAGGAATAGCCGAAAGCCACGATGTGAACGCCAAGCGCGCTCATACGCGCTCGGCCCTGCCCGCGCCGGAAAGGCAAACGCAGGCGGCGAACCGGAGTCTCATCGGGTCCAGCCGGAGCAGCAGCGCATGAAATTGTTTTCGCCCGAAAAGGCAAACGCCCTCATCCCGGTCCTCGCGCCTCTGATCGAGGAGCTATGGATGAAGCGGCGCGAGCTGGCGATTCGGCTACTCGAGAGCGACCCCGCGCTCCGAGGCCGTCAGCGCTTCGGCGCGCCGGCGACCAGTCTCGAGCGCCGGGGCGAGGCCCGGCGCTGCACGGAACTCAAAGCGGAGATCGTCCGAGCGATCAACCGCATCGAGGCCCACGGTTGCGTAATGAAAGATCTGGACCTGGGTTTGTTGGATTTTCCCGCCGCGCGGGACGGCCAGCCGGTATACCTGTGCTGGAAAGCGGGCGAGCCCGCGATCGCGCACTGGCACGGCACCGACGAAACCTTCGTCGACCGCCAACCGCTCTAGCCCCTGCCCCTCGAGGCGGGCTCGGGATCCGTTACGCTCCGGCGGTGGCGGCTTCCACGCGTAGAAAGTCCTCGGCCAGGCCCTGGAGCCGGACCTCCCCGAACTCGACGGTATACGCTCCGGCATCTTCGCTTTTCACTTCGCCGATCTCGGGGACGGTGGCGAGTTGCGGAATCTTGGTGCGGATCTCGTCCGGGAGACGCACCTTGTCGCCGACGCTCAACTGGCCTTGCGTATACAATTTCTCGAGCTCGTCCATCAGCATCGGCAGCGGGATTCCGTAACTCTGGCTGACCTGTTCGACGGTCTCGGTTTCGCTGATCGAGCAATGGGAGCAGCCGCCCAGGTGAAACTTCGCAAAAACGCGGCGCGCGCCGGCGTGGGTCTCGAACGCCTGCTCGACGGTCATGTCCTTGTTGAAATGAGCGCTCAATCCAGAATCCTCTTCAATGACGGCGTGCGGGTGCGGCCCGACTGCCTCCGTTATTGGCTGAAACACGCGTAGCCGCCTACAGAGTTGCGGGAGCTCCCAAGCGTTTCGAGTGAGGGGGCGAAGTGTGCCTGTAAGCCGGATTCTGTGACGCCTTGCGGCGCCGGCAGCCATCTGTCTGGGGCGCTCGTCACCGGGCGCCTCGTTGCGATGTAGCTCGTGTTGGGCGGGCGGCCCAGCCCTCGAGGGCGATGCGAGCGATCTTGCTTCACGTGGGGTTTACCCTAGCGTACGTCTCCGCACCC
>DHWK01000057.1:12467-16796 GCA_002413145.1 bacterium UBP12_UBA5184 | reverse complement strand
AGTATTGTCCCGCCTTAGGCCCCTTGAAGTATTTCTTGCCCGGGTACTTTTGGGGAACTCGAATCGAATCGACACTAAACGTGTAGTCCGAACCCGGCCAGGTAAACCAGAGAACCGTTTTGTAGCGACCTGATAGTCGGCGACTGCAGTGTAGCCCATGTTCGAAATGCCATACTATCCTATTACGAAGTACGAAGCCAAGGTCCCTAAAAATTGGATAAAGCATGACATCGATGGGGAATATTTCGTTATTGGCAACATGATTGCCGACTTGCCAGCAGATGCTTCCGCGAGGACCTAGCAGCGCCGCACATCGCGTAATCACGGCACGTTGTTCAGCGATGTACTCCTCGATCGTCAATTTCTTATGCCGCTCATAATGCTTGCCGATATTGTAGGGCGGCGATGTAACGATGAGCTGAGCTGAGCGCTCGGGCATGGTCGCGAGAAGTTCCTCGGCCGCGCCCTTGTAGAGCGTGACATCATTTCCGAGCTCGAACTGCTCACCAATACGAACTACATTACCACCTCGCCCGCCGGATAAGGCATTCGTAGGAAGTCTCAATTGCCGATCCTCGTTCATGCCCGGTCGATCACGACGCGGGCGATTGATATCTAGAGTTCTACGAAGCGAGTCGAACGCCTGTTCGAGCGCGGTTCGCGGAACGCCGCTTGTGGGGCCTTGTGAAAAGTGTGGATAAGGGCTCCGATGGCGAACCGTTTGCGCCTTCGAACTGAAGAAGAGTATCGTCTCCCGTTACACCCGTTACGCTAGGTTCAAGCTTCGTACACTTTCGCGCCGTCGAGCCAGGTTTGCATGACCTGCGTCGCGGCGAACGAGCCGTCCTCGAACGGGTCGCGATCGAGCACGACGAAATCGGCGGCGAGGCCTTCTGAAATGGCGCCGGTCTCGCGTTCGGCGTGCGCGAGACGCGCGGCGTCGTAGGTATACATGCTGAGCGCTTCGAGCGGCGTCAGACGTTCGGCGGCGTTGTGATGGCTACAGGCGGCGGCCATCCCGGCAAGTGGCGAAAGTTCGCACACCGGGCTGTCGTCGCCGCCGCAGAGGACCGCGCCGGCGCGCAACGCCGAACCGAATGCATTCATCGCATGCGCACGCTGGGGACCAAGGCGCGTCTCATACATCCCGCCCGGCGCGCCCCAGTCGGCATCGAACTGCGGCTGCATCGAAAGATACAGCCCGAGACCTGCCGCGCGCGCGATCTGCTCCCGGCTCGCCAACTCGAAGTGCTCGATAAAGTGACGGTTGTTCGGGCTCGGGACTCCGCCCAGGACGCGCTCCCAAACCGCGAGGCATTGCTCGATCGCGCGGTCGCCGATGGCGTGGACGCCGGCCGAGATGCCGAGCGCTTCGGCCTCGGCGAAGTACGCTTCGACCTCGTCGTCCGCCAGCGCCAGCCGGCCGTTACCGGGTCGATCGCAGTACGGCGCGGCGAGCGCCGCCGTCCCGCTGCCGAGCGAACCATCGAGAAAGACGTCGCCGCCGATATAAGGCAGTCCCAGCGACTTTGCGAGCGCCGGTTCGCGCTCGCAGATCTTCGGATGCCATTTCGCCGGGCCGAGCGCTGCTAGGTCTTCGAGCGCGGCGGCGTAGTTTTCGGGCGAGCCGAGTCCCAAGAGCTGCGCGTGCAGATGGACCGCACCTCGAGAAAGTGCGAGCGCGTGCGCGCGTTCGTCGGCGGCGCGCCGTTGCGCCGCCGGGATGCGCGCCAAGAAACGCTCCTGCGCGATCCAGTTCGCGTCGAGAAACAGTCGCCCGGTGAGTTCTCCCACGGGGTCACGCTCGATGCCGGCAAGCCTCGGATCGAGTGCGAGTTCGGCGAACGTCCGGCGATTGACGAGCGACGAATGCCCGTCGACCCGCACGAGCATCGCGAGCCGGTCTCCAAAGGCGCGTTCCAGCGGCTCGGCGGTCGCGGTCGCGGCGTCCTCCCAGCGCGACTCGTCGTAGTTCGCACCGTAGATGACGGCGTCGTCCGCCGGGAGTGCTGCGACGCGCGCGGCAAACGTTCGCGCATCGCGAACGTCGCCCAGACTGCGGACGCCGGTCGTATAGCCGGTATCGGTCAGGTGCAGGTGACAGTCCGCAAACCCCGGAACGACGGTCGCCCCCGCGAGGTCGATCGTCGCCGCCACCACTCCGGCGCCTACCCGCTCGGAGTCGAGCGTGACGAACCGGGCGCCGCCGATCGCGAAGCCCGCCGTGCGGCGGTACTGCCGCGTCGCGGGATCGAACGCATACGTCCGGCAGTTGCTGAAGCGCTTCACGGCGTACGGGTTCGCAGATGCGCTCGTTTCTCATCGGAGTCGCCGGCGGTCTGGGCCTGGGATACATCGCGCTGCGCGCGGCGCAGGCCGCGCGCGATCTGCGCGAACCCTTTCCGCCGCGCCCGCAAGACTCAAAGGCGTACGGCCGCCTCCAGCGCCGGCTGATGCTGGCCGGAATCGTACGCTCGCTTGCCGACCTCGGCTTTGCGGCGTATGGGCCGCTCGGCGCGGCGGCCGCGCCGCGGAACGGCGCCCCCGAACCGCGCGCGCGCCGCGTCGCACTCCTCGGCGCCGGCCTGGCGGCGTCGGCAGTCCTCGATCTGCCGGTGGCGTACGTCGAGGGCCACCTCACCGAATGGCGCTACGGCATGACCAAGCAGACGCCGCGCTCGTGGGCGTTCGACCACGCGAAGGCGTTCGGCGTTTCGGTCGCGCTCGGCATTCCGCTGCTCGAATTGCTCGCGTCGACGATCGAACGCGCGCCGACGTTTTGGCCGCTGGTCGTGACGGCCGGCACATTCCCGCTGCTCGTCTTCGCCAACGTCCTCGCGCCGAACCTGATCATGCCCCTCTTCAACAAGTTCGAGCCTCTCGAAGGGCCGCTCGCCGATCGGTTGCGCGCGCTTGCCGCGCGCTTCGGCGCCGGCGACGCCAATATTTTGCGCGTCGACATGAGCAAGCAGACCGAGAAGGCCAACGCGTACGTCACCGGCCTGTTCGGCTCGAAGCGCATCGTCGTCGCCGACACGCTGCTCGACCACTTCACCGAGCGCGAGATCGAATTCGTCGTCGCGCACGAACTCGGCCACTACGTCTCGAGCGACGTCTGGCGATACGTCGGGGTGGGGACGGCTGCGGCCGGGACGATTTTCGTCGGCGCGAGCTTGATTGCGGGACGCTCGGAGGTTCCACCAGCGTCGGCGACCGGGCTCGCGCGCTTGATGTTCGTCGCCTCGATCCTGGGCGTCGTCATCGGGCCTGCGATCGCCGCGTACTCGCGCTCGCGCGAAAGCGCCGCCGACCGCTTCGCACTCGCAGCGACGAAGGATGCGCAGAGTGGAATCGACGCCTTCTCGCGCCTGCGCGATCGCAACCTCGCCGAGGAGGAACCGCCGCGCTGGATGGAGCTGCTCTTCAGCACCCACCCGTCGCTGCGCAGCCGCATCGCCGCGCTCGGGCGCTCGCGGCCGGGTTAGACTTCCTCGGTCAGCGCGACAACATCCGACCAGATATTCGCCGCGAGCGCGTCCCAATCGAGCGCGCGCGCCCGCTCGGCGCCGGCTTCGGCGCGCGCGGGTTCCGGTCGATCGGCGACGGCTTCGCACGCGGCGGCGAACGTTTCGGGGGTGTCGGCAAACGTCACGAGGTCGCCGAACTCGGCTCGAACCTCCTTAAGCGGGGTCGTGACGACCGGCATGCCGGCGGCGAGATATTCGGCAATCTGTCCGGGCGAGACGCCGGCGCTCGCGCTCGCGCGCCCGAACGGGACGATTGCGACGTCGAAGCCGCTCAAGAGGGACGGCAGATCGGCGTACTCGACCTGACCGGTGAAGTGGATATTGGCGCGGCGGGGCAGTACCGCCGGGTCGATCCGAGCGATCGGCCCGGCGAGCACGACGGTCCCCATGCGCTCGGCGAGCGCTCGCACGACCTCGAAATCGATCCGCTCGTCGATCGTTCCGAGGTAGCCCGCGATCGGCCGGCTGACGTGCCGTAACAGCGCGTGCGGCTCGAGCGCCCGCGCGCGCGCGAAAGATGCGAACTCGACGCCGCTCGGGGCGAGACGGACGTGTTCCCCGTAGCGTGAGTACATATCGTAGAGGGTCTCGCTGGCCGCAAACACCAGATCGGCGCGTTCGACCAGCATTCGCTCGCGGACGCGCATGTCGAGCGGCACGTAGGCGATTTCGGCGAGGTCACGCGCGCAATCGTAAACCAGCGGGGCGCCCACGAACGCATTCGGCAACTCCGACATCGACGGCGTCGAAAGCCACACCAACGGCTTGCGGCCGGCGAGCCAACCGCGCACCGCATCGAGGG
>DHWK01000057.1:8100-12400 GCA_002413145.1 bacterium UBP12_UBA5184 | reverse complement strand
CAACCGCGCACCGCATCGAGGGTTAGCTCGTCCAGCGGCGGCGTATCGAACGGACGCCGCACGGGCCGTAAAACGGTGAGGCGCTCCTCTTCAACAAGAGTGCTGCGCTCGTTGGAACCGCAAAACGGCTCCTCCACGAAGAGGGCGGGGACGTGCGCCGCGAACCGTTCGAGCAGATGGTGGACGCGGGATGGTACGCCGTCGTGTCGCAGGTGCGTTCCGGCGACGATGCAGTCGAACGTCATCGGCTAGGCGACGACGGCCGAAGGACGCGTCCCGAGCCAGGTTGCGAGATCCGTCTTCCGCGCGGCGGCGGTGCCCGTACGCAGCTCTGCGCGGAATTCGGCGAAGGTCCCGAAGGCCTCGGCGTAGGCGTCGTGCTTGTGGATCGATTCGTAATTGACTTGCGTTGCCGAGACAAACGTCGAATCGGAGAAATCGCCGTACACGTCGAGCGCGCCGGCGAGGATGCCGCGCACCACGTCTTCCACAAACTTCGGATTGTGATGCGCCTTGTTCACCACGAAAAACTCGTCGGGCCGCTTGAGGAGATCGTACGTCTCGCTCGACATCGCGTTCTCGACGATCTCGACCAGTTCTTCGGCTCGCACCTCACCGGCACGGCCATCCTCCACGCCGAGGACGATCGCGCCGCGGCCACGTTGGTTGTGCGTCGCGACCGGTAGCGCGCCGAGCGCGCGCCGAGCATCCTCCGGACTGAAGCCGGCCGCTTGCAACTCGCGCTCGGAGTGTTCGCGAATCATCCCCTGCGCGCAGGGACAGGCCGTCATCCCCTCCCCTTCGATGCCGACGGCGCGCCGCACGACGTCGCGCTCGGCGTGAGCGATTCCGACGAGGGTGTAGGTTTCTTCGCCCCGTTTTCCGCTCACCGGCGTCCAACGCTCGAGGCCGAATTCGGCGCGCAGCCGGACGTCGGCGCGTACGGCCTTCTGCGTCGCGACGATACGGCGCGCGATCCGTCCGGTAAGATCTTCGATCCGGGCCGGTTGGCGCTCGTCGGCCAGAATATCGAGCAACACCTCTTCGAGCAATTCGGCGAAGCGCGACATGTGCAGGCCCGCCTTTCCCGGGGCAAGATCGGCGACCATCGCAAACTCGGCGTTGAACACGGTCTCCTTGCCGTCGAGGTTCAAGCGGACGACGCGTTTGACTGCCGCGACGCCGGCACGATCGATCGAAAGCCGGATCGCCGGTTCTTCTTCCTGGCGGTTGGCGTCGAAGTGTAACGCGCGAGTCTTACGCACGATTCCGGTCGTGTCGACGCGCTGCATCAGTTCGGCCAGGGAGATCCGGCTCGTGGGGTCGATCAGATCCGGCGCGATCTCCGCCAGCGGCACCAAGTTGAACGGCCGCGTCGCGAGATCGAGTGCCGCCCCCACGCCGTCGCTCCCGAAGATGACGTCGATGTCGATCGGTCGGGCCGCCAGGCGCTCCACGTTTTGGCGGCCGACTGCGATTTCGACCTGGCGCGCGAAACGCTCGAGGTCGGCCGGCTCGAGAGCCGTCTCGGCTTTGGCGGCGACGTTGAGGAAGGCCGGGCCGGCGACGCCCGAGGCGGGCGGCGTTTCGTAGAACGACGAGAGTGCTTGGACCGAAAGGCGCACGCGCAAGCGCTGCAGCGCGGCCAGGATGTTCCCTTGCCGGTCGCCGAGGTTGGAACCGATGCCCAAATAGACGGTGCGCACGCGGACCTCTGCAAGGTTTCCGCGTGCGGCACCTGCCTAGTTCCTTAGCGGGCTAGTCGTTGCGGATCGTCGTCGGTTCGAGCGCGTGTGCGACCCGGTTGTGAATGTCCTCCAGGTGCGCGCGCGTGGTGCGATCGAGTGCGTTCGAGTGCAGAGTCCGGGCGAGGTGCCCGTTGAGGCTGCGCAGCTGGTAGCGCACCAGCGGCGCGGTGTCGCCGGGGAAGTTCAGAAGTTCGAGCAAGCCGCTGGGAGCCATCGCGACGGCGATGAGATAGGTCGTGTAGCGCCGCTGCAGGCCGCGATGAAGCGCATCGATCGACGTCAGGTTGGGTTTGAGATCGTCCCAAACCGCAGCTTGCATCCAGCCGAAGAGGTCGTCGACCGACATGACCTCCTTCGGGTTGGCGACCCGGAAGCGTTCGTCTTCGATCCGGCTGAGCGTATCGGGCGAGAGCAACTTGTACATGACCGAGTCTTGGAGGTCGGCGACGTACGTCTCGACCGGGAAGTCGGGCCGCATCCCGGCGTCGTCGATGCCGCGATGGTTGTAGTTTCCCGTGCCGAGATTAGCGAGCAACTGCGGCGGAAAGCGCATCGCTTTGCTCGAGAAGATGTTCTGCGAGAGCGTGGAGAACGCGCGCCGCTGATCTTCACGCGCGATCGGACGGAAGGGCGGAACGCCGCCCGCCTGGCCGCGGTGCGAGCGCGAGGTGTACAAGCCGCCGATGTACTTGGTCGCGAGCATCGCCGCGCGCTGGTACTGGCGCATCATCGAGGTGAAGGCTGCGCGCTCCTCGGAATACGGCCGGTCGTCCTTCGGATAGACCGCGTCGAGGCGCGCGATCAAGTCGTCGTACACCTGGAACTGATTCTGGTAATAGTTGAGCGGGTCGCTCGACAAGAGGAAGGTCGCGACATGCGGATCGATCCCGCGCGGGCCGCCGGAATCTTCGTCGGTGGCGTAAGCCAGCTCGGGGCGCGTACTCTCGGAGGCGATAGCCCTGAGCGTTCCGGCCTCGTCGCTCGGCCTCTTCGCGCCGAATTTGGCGTAGCCGTAGCGGATCGCCCACTCGTCGTATGGCCCGAGGCGCAGCTGGAAGAAGTCTCCCTGCGGCTTGCCGGGAGGGGAGAGGTTCACCGGGGTGTAGTGCATCACCGAATTCACCAACCCGTGCGCGGCGGTGAAACTCTTGTTGTGCAATTTGTCGAGCGGATATATCGCCGCAGCGAAGTTGTGGCGCAAGCCGAAGTTGTGGCCGGCTTCGTGCATGACGACGGATTCCAGATACTGCTGCGCGTACTTATCGGTCAACGCCGTCGACGCGCCCGCTGCGCGCAGCTCGAGAGTGCCGACGGCGGCAAGCTCGGCCGACTCTTCGCCGAAGCTGTCGCAGACCGCCGTGTCTTCGCAGTTGACCGCCGAGTCGACGATCTGGGCCGCCGAGAGCGGGCCGCCGCGCGCGATGCGCGTCGGGAAGATCTGATCGGCGTAACCGCGCTTGACGGCGCGCATGTTCTCACCGTCGATAACGATCGAAACACGAATGATCTCGCCGCTGCGCGGATCGGCGACGCTCTTGCCATAGGCGCTGAAGCCCGGCCGGTCGCTGGTGATCCAGTGAACGGTCGAGTAGCGGATGTCGTCGGGGTCCCAAGACGGGTCGTTCGGCTGATCGCGAACCTCGATCGCGTTGGGGACGCCGGCTTTGGCGAAGGCCGCGTTCCACGCGAGCAAGCCGGAGCGAATCGACGCCTTGTACGGCGTCGGAATCTCGTTGCTCAGATAGTAGACGATCGGGCCGTTGTTGAAATTCCAACGATCGATATAGCGGATGAACGGCGTCGTCGCGCTATCGTCGTCGAAATGCTTCTTGGCCGTGATGAAATAGCCGACCCGGTCGTCGGCCAGACGCGGGACGTAATTGCTAGCGGCCGGCGCGTCGACGATCGAATAGTGCATGCGGATGCGAACGCCGCGCCCGTCCGGCGCGGCCGACGGGCCGTTTTGCGCGCCGCTGAAGACCAGGTTGCTGAGAATCTCGTCGTTCTTGGGAAGCGCTTTGGTCTTCTCGATGTACGAACGCGAAGCGTCGAGCCCGTAGCCGGCCCGCTGCGTCATGCCGAGGATGACGATCGGGCCGGGCGTCCCGCCGCCGCCGAGATCGCGGCCGACGTTTTCGAAATCGCCGAGGAAGAAACCGGCCGAGATGACCACGCGCTTCTTGGTTTCGTCCTGCGCGACGATCGGCGAAGAGCTGATGACCGAGTCCGCGGTCGAAATCGCCAGGGCGTTGGCGGCCGTCGAACCGGCCGGCGCGAGGAACGACGAATTCGGCTCGACCCACAAAATGCGTTTGCCGACTCGTTTGAACTCGACCACGAACGGGCTGTAGATGCGTCCTGCGAACGCGCCCCCGCCGACGCCGGATGCGAGCACCGGCGCGATAATGAAGGGGTGATCGAGTTGATCGGGACCGAGATCGAGATAGACCTCGTCGTCTTTGCGCAGGACGTCGATCAGCCCGGTCTGCCGCTCGGCGCTGCGCACGAACGTGGCGTACTGCTGAGGCGCGGCGGCCGCCGCTCCGAGCAGC
>DHWK01000057.1:7719-7946 GCA_002413145.1 bacterium UBP12_UBA5184 | reverse complement strand
GTTTGAGCCCCGGCAGCCGTCGCCGCGGCGGCGACCAGAGCGGCGCTCAGAAATATAAGTTTTGCGGCGGATGATACGGCGTTCACGCAACCCGCTTAGCCGCTGCCGCGCGCTTCCCCCGCTAGGGTTGCCGTCGCTTTTTTCTAAGAATCCTTGACGATGAGCAGCAACGGTCAAAAAACTGATACCGCGACCTTCGGCGCGGGGTGTTTCTGGGGCGTCGAGGC
>DHWK01000057.1:7205-7381 GCA_002413145.1 bacterium UBP12_UBA5184 | reverse complement strand
TCGAAGGCGCGCAACCAGGCGTCGGGCCGTTACAAGAGACCGATCGCGACCTCGATCGAGCCTGCGGCGCCGTTCTACCCGGCCGAAGCGTATCATCAACGGTATTTCGAAAAGCACGGCGCGCACTAGAAGGCCGCTAACGCCGAGAGATCGATCTTACGAGGCGGCGCTCGACG
>DHWK01000057.1:4363-7158 GCA_002413145.1 bacterium UBP12_UBA5184 | reverse complement strand
GGCGGTTTGACGGCGGCGCCGGCCGCGGAAATGCCGGGGGCGCCCCCCTTTGTGTCCCGGTCGCTGCGCTGCGCCCAGCAGATCGCCGTTCTGCACGCGCGTCTGCGCCGCCGCGATCGCTTCGGCGAGCGAGCCGGCCGTCCCGATCTCGCGTCCCAAACCTTTTCCATTCGCAAACACGGTGACCCACGCGTCGCCGCGCCGCGTGATGTCGATGCGCATCGACTCTTCGCGGACGGCGCGGCGGTCGACGTTGAGAATCCGGAGCGCGAAGCCGGCCGCGTCTTCGTGCGGCGCGATCTTCTTGGCCATCGAGATCAGTTTTTCGAATTGCTCGGCGAAATGCGGAACGAGCCGGCCCCGCCGATCGCGGGCGACGCGGTGCGGCGGCCGGTCTAGCCGCCAGTGATCGATGCCGACTTGTTGCCAGGCCGCCGCCTGATTCGCTTTCGGCTTCGCGGCTTCGTCCAGCTCGATAAGCGCCGTTTCGATCGTTTCGGCGGTACGCGCACGCGCGGCCTCGCGTGGGGAACGCGCGAAGAGTTCTTCGTAGCTTTCCGCGACTTGCGAGATCGGCCGGCCCTGGGCGTCGATCTGCGCCGGCAAACCCCAGAGGTACGGCAGCGTAATGAGCTGATGCCGCCGCGCCTGATCGACGATGTCGATGATGGTGGCGTACGGTTTGTCGCTCATCGCGATCATATCGCGGCGGGCTGCGTCGCTCGGTAACTGTGAGAGCAGAAACGCATCGTTGTCGAGCGGGCGCAAACCGCGGCCGGTGACCTGCGTGTAAAGGGTCGCCGATTTCGTCGGGCGCGCGTTGATGATCACTTGAATCGAGGGGACGTCGAAGCCCTCGAGGTAGAGTCCGCAATTGACCAAGACGTCGATCTTCGTTCCGCGGAAACCGGCGACGATCGCCTCGCGCTCGCGCGTCGGCGTTTCGCCACTCGCGAAGGCGGCCTTCACGCCGGCCGCTTTGAAGAGCTTGGCGACGTGTTTCGCGTGCTCGACCGAGGCCGTAAAGACCAGCGTCTTCTGACCGGGAGTCAACTGCAGAAACGACTCGACGACCTTCTGATTGCGTTCGTCGGTATCGACGGCTTCGGCGAGCTGGCCGAGGACGAAGTCGCCGCCGCGCGACGCGACCTCGTCGAGGTTCGTGTCGGTCGCAATCGCGTACGAGCGCACCGGGGTAAGGTAGCCGGCATCGATGGCGGCGCGGGCATCCATCGAATAGACGATGTCGGGGAAAATGTCGACGAGGCGAGCGCCGTCGCCCCGCTGCGGCGTCGCGGTGAAACCGATGACCAGCGCGTCGGGGCGCTTGAGCATGATCTTGTCGACGATCGCGCGGTACGTCGGCGCGGCCGCGTGGTGCGCTTCGTCGATGACGAACAAGGCGATGCGCCGGCCGAACTTGGTGACGAAACGGTTGAGCCGCGGGCCGGTCAGCGTCTGGACGGTCGCGACGACGATCGAGCAAGCCTCCGACGCAGTCTCTTCGGCTTTCTCGACGCCGACGATCGCATCGGGATTCTGCGCCTTCATCTTCTCGACCAGCTGTTGGATCAATTCGTCGCGATGTGCGATGATGAGCGTGACGTCGCCCGGCCGAACTTCCAATAAGTCCGGAAGCGTCGCTATGATCACGCTCTTGCCAAGTCCCGTCGCCAGGGAAACGAGTTGCGCGCGAAAGCCTCGCTTTCGCGCTTCAACGATCGCCTGCTGCGCCGCAAGTTGATACGGACGCAGGCGGAGGGTGCTGAAATTCAAGTTTGAGCCTAGCCGTTCATCGGCCGATCACTCGGTAGTGATATGCGACGATCTCGCGCGCGTCGCCGCGCCCTGCTTACGAACCGGTTCGCAAGCGGACGCGTGATGGCCGCTCCGGAAACCGAGGTGATCGTCCGAGCGAGCCGGCGGGATTCGCCACCGTATGGATTGGCGTCCCTAGGGGAAAATCCCGCCGGCCGGGCCGGGATTGCACCGCAAGCCGGCTACGGCTTGGCGACGACGTCTCCGGCGAGCTTGTCGCGGTAGTCGCGCTCGGTCTGAAGCCACTCGGCGAAACGCTGAACGAAAACGTCCGGGCGAAGGAGCATGAGGTCGCGATACGCTTGGTAGCTGCGCTCGTGGTACTCGTTGTATTTGCCGAGCAGCTCGGGTCCCGTAATGATCCCGCGCTCGATGCAGACGTCCGCGAGCGCCCGCAAGCGGACCCGCAAGAACGCGATCGTATCCAGCATGTTGCCGAAGAGGTCGAGGCCGACGGTCTCGGGCTCGGCTTCCGCCGAGGGGGCGGCGTCCTCGGACGGATGGTCGTACGCGATGCGACGGAGTTCGCCGGCCGTCGTGAACGGCTCGCCGAACGCGCCCCAGGTCACCGAGCTGTCGTCTTCCTTGTACGTATAGCTGAAATTCTGGCCGCCCAAGACATGACTGACGACGTCGGCATCGTCTTTGGTGAGGATATGGTGATCGGGGAGGAGCGCGGCGCGGCGGACCGTGTCGGCGCCGGCGGCGTCAGTCTCGTGGGGGGGCGCGACGAAGGTTTCCAAGCGGTTGCTCTCCCGGTCCGAGGGTACCAGAAGCGGCCCCTCCATTGAAGTTTTCGGACCGGCCGGCGGTGGCCGTAAGGGTTGCGACATAGGACCTTTGGGGTAGTCGGCCTCGGGAAACGAAAAAGTGCTCTGCGAGCACCTTTTCATCCGGACCGCGGAGACTGAACCTCAATTTGAGTGACCTCCCGCCGGTATTATGCTCATCGGTGTGACGCCGCTCAACCTTTAGGC
>DHWK01000057.1:2394-4293 GCA_002413145.1 bacterium UBP12_UBA5184 | reverse complement strand
CAATTACGGATGGAGGGTCGCGCGGAAGAAGGCGAGCGCAGCGCGCCAGGCGGCTTCGGCGACGGCCGGACGATACGTCTCGCGGTCGATCGAAGCGAACGCGTGACCCGCGCCGGGAAAGACGGACAGCGTGTAGCGCTTCTTGGATGCCGAGAGGGCCTGGGCGAGCCTGGCGTGCTCGTCGGGCGCGATCGTGTCGTCGTCGGCGCCATAGAGCAAGAGTACGGCCGCCTCGATCTCCGGGACTCGGTCGAGCAGAATCGGCCAACCGAAACGCGAAATTTGCGGCGCGATGTTGCCGCCGTAGAACGCGACCGCGGCCCCGATCCTCTCGCGCAGCTCGATCGCCGTCAGCACCGCCAGACGCCCGCCCATGCAAAAGCCGACCGCCCCGTACGCTTCATGCCGCACCTCATTCGACGTATCGAGGTAGGCGATCGCGCTACGAACGTCGCCGAGAAGGTACTCGTCGGTCAGGCTCTTGAGATGCTCGACGACCTTCGGCCGATCCGCATAGCCGTAGGTCTCGCCGCGGAAAAGGTCGGGCGCGAGTGCCGCGAAGCCGGCGCGGGCGAGCCGTTCGCACTCGCCTTGCACGTAGCGGTTGACGCCGAAGGCCTCCTGGAAGACGAGGACTGCCGGATGCGGCCCGGCGGTATGCGGCAGAGCGAGGTAACCACGTCGTTCCCCGTCGAGCGCAACGAATTCGGCGCGCGCGATGTCGGCGCTCATCCCGGCCGCTTCGGCGCACGCTCGGGCCGACCCGGCGAGGAAGCGGGCGGTCGGGCGCCGACTACCGCCGTAGGTACGCGTACCGGGAGGAGTCGCCACATGTTCAGCGGGTTCGCCAAGTTCGTCATGCGCGGCAACGTCGCGGACCTCGCCGTCGCCGTCGTCATGGGCGCGGCCTTCGGCGCGGTGATCACGGCGCTCGTCAAAGACCTCCTGACGCCGCTGATCGCCGCGCTCGTCGGCAAACCGGATTTCTCAAGCCTCGCGTTCACGCTCAACAACAGCCGTCTCTTGTACGGTGATTTCATCAACGCGGTGATTTCGTTCGTGCTGGTAGCGGCCGCCGTATATTATTTCGCCATCGCGCCGCTCAACGCGCTCACCAGACGGCTCAGCCCGCAAGCCGATGCCGAGCCGCCGAAGCTCAAGGGATGTCCGGAATGTCTGAGCGAGATTCCGGAAGCGGCGCGGCGCTGCAAGTTCTGCACGACCGCGTTTGCCGCGTAACGCGCCGGGAGCCGGGGTTCGGACGGGGACCGTCCCACAGCCGATGAATCGCGCCGAGCGCATGGCCTACGGGAGATCGCTGCGCTCTCGCGTCCCTCGCTCGACGCACGCTCGGTGGAAGCCGGAGAAGCGCGAGGACCCGCTCGCGATCCTGGCACGCGACGAGGAGGGACGGCTGCCCGAACTGCTCCCCGTTCGCCGCGAGCGCATGGCGCTGAGCCCGTTTGCCTTCTACCGTGCCGGCGCGGCCATCATGGCCGCCGATCTGGCGCAGACGCCGGCGACGCAGCTCCAGGCTCAACTCGGTGGCGATTGCCATCTGCTCAACTTCGGCGGCTATGCAACCCCCGAACGCAACCTGGTTTTCGACGTCAACGATTTCGACGAGACGGCGCGCGGTCCGTGGGAATGGGACGTCAAGCGCCTGTGTGTGAGCGTCGCGCTCGCCGCGCGCGAGATCGGGATGCGCCCCCCCGCCGCCTCCGCCGCAATCTCGGAAACGGTAAGAACCTATCGCGAGCGGATGACGCAATTCGCCGGGCAGTCGCCGCTCGAAACGTGGTACGCAAGGATCGATGCGTCTCGGCTTCTGGGACGCCTGCAGAACGCCGAGCAGCTCCTGCCCTGTCTCTTATACACATCTCCGAGCCCACGAGACGG
>DHWK01000057.1:1911-2312 GCA_002413145.1 bacterium UBP12_UBA5184 | reverse complement strand
GTATCGCCGCAACCTGCGCGTCGAAGTGCGCGAACTGTTCGACCGTTACCAATTCGTCGACGCCGCGCTCAAGGTGGTCGGCATCGGAAGCGTCGGCACGCGTTGCGCCGTCGCACTTTTTACGACGGCGGACGGTGATTCGCTCATGCTCCAAGTGAAGGAGGCATGCCGTTCGGCCCTGGAGCCGTTTGTCGCACCGAGCCCATTCAAGAATCAGGGAGAACGCGTCGTGACCGGCCAGCGCAAGATGCAGGCCGCCAGCGACATTTTCCTCGGCTGGCTGAAAGACGACCAGGGACACGCTTTTTATGTGCGTCAACTCCGCGACATGAAGGTCTCGATCAAGCTTGACGCGCTGAGCCCGGTTGGCCTGGCGGAATACGCCGCGCACTGCGCTTGGG
>DHWK01000057.1:1496-1813 GCA_002413145.1 bacterium UBP12_UBA5184 | reverse complement strand
GCTCACGCGCGCACCGGGGATCCGGCGGAGATTGCCGGCTATCTCGGGCGATCGGACCGCTTCGATCGCGCCCTCGTCAGATTCACTCGTTCGTACGCCGACCAGGTCGAAGCCGATTACGCGTCGTTTGTGAAGCGCTGACCGATGCCGGGCCGGCCATCGTATGCTGGAGCGCTCTTGGGACTTGCCGGCGCGCTGACGCTGCTGTGCATGTGGATCGTCGTCCCGCCGTTCGCGATTCCGGCGCTGATCGCCGCGATTGTCGCGATCGAATGGAGTCCGTACCTTTTTGCGCTCAACGGGCTCGTGCTGCTTTT
>DHWK01000057.1:637-1416 GCA_002413145.1 bacterium UBP12_UBA5184 | reverse complement strand
CTTTGCGCCATTCCCGCTGTCACGTTGCTCGCGGTCGAGCGCGGCGACCGTGCGTTCGCCGGCGCGAGTCCGCACCGGCCGGGACCCGTGGTCGAAGGGAACCTGCGCGTCGAATTCGCCGGCTTTAGCCCGACGATTCGCGAATATCTGCCGCCCAAGCCCAACGAATGTCCGCCGGTCGTGTTCGCCGTCTACGGCGGCGCCTGGCAGCGCGGGAGCGCTGGGAATGACGCAAGCCTGAACCGCGCGCTAGCCGGCCGCGGCTATGAAGTTTTTGCTCTGGAATATCGGCACGCGCCCGCATATCGCTTTCCCGCGGCGTTGCAAGATATCGAGCGCGAAATCGATTGGGTCATGCAGCGACCGGCGCGGCGCAACTGTGCGGCGCCGCGCGCCGCCCTCTTGGGACATTCGTCCGGCGGCGAGCTTGCGCTGGTCGCCGCGTACACCCGCCCGAAGATTCAGGCCGTGGTCAGTTATTCCGGACCGATCGATCTGGAGCAAGCCTACCGCTTTCCGCCCCAACCCGATCCGCTCGACGTGCGCGCCATCCTACGCGCCTATCTCGGAGCCTCGCCGGCGTCGGCTCGCGACGCCTATCGAGCGGCCTCGCCGCTGATGCACGTTCGCGCGCATCTGCCGCCGACGCTTCTGATCTACGCAGGTCGGGATCACATCGTCGACATTCGCGCGGCCCTCGCTCTCCGCGCCGCGCTCCAAGCACATGGAGACGAGGTCACCTTCTTGCGCCTGCCTTGGGCCGAACACGGCTTTGAAGA
>DHWK01000057.1:0-457 GCA_002413145.1 bacterium UBP12_UBA5184 | reverse complement strand
TGCCGGAGGCGCTTATGGCACGGCACCCGTACCCAATCGCGGCCCTGACCTGAGGCGTGATCCTTTGACTCGCCTAGACTCGACCCATCCGGCACGAGGTTCCCCATGGTGTCGCCTGTTTTGGGGTCAATCCACGTTCCACCAGGGAGTTTAACAATATTGTAACTGCCTGCATCACTTTCGCCGACAACGACATGCGTCTTCGGGTTGGTGCTGGCGACATGGAATCCGTCCGGCACGAGAGGCGGAGGGGGAGCAGGTGCTCGGGTTTTCGCATCGATCCAACATACTTGGACTGAACGCGCGGCGACGGGCGCGTGGCCCAAACCAAATGTCGCGAGAACAGCGGCGCCAAAGCCCGCGATTGTCTTGCGCGACGCGCGCGCCAAGGCGGCAGTTGCGCTAAGAGGCGTTGCAAAGAATGCCGTCATCCGAGCCGGTATCCCCCAGATGGCCG
>DHWK01000036.1:35314-35443 GCA_002413145.1 bacterium UBP12_UBA5184 | reverse complement strand
TCATGCCGCCCACGATCAACTACGAATTCCCCGATCCGGAGTGCACGCTCGACTACGTCCCAAACGTCGCGCGCAAGGCAAAGGTGGAGATCGCGCTCTCGAACTCTTTCGGCTTCGGCGGCCACAACG
>DHWK01000036.1:25818-35214 GCA_002413145.1 bacterium UBP12_UBA5184 | reverse complement strand
TTCGGCTTCGGCGGCCACAACGGCGTCCTCGTCTTCGGGAAGTACAAAGATTGAAACCTCGGAGACCCAACTAATTTGGCCGGAGAAAATCGGCGGCAACGGTTACGAGCGCTTTTGAAGCGCAGCGGAGTGCGCGGCGTCGAGCCGGCGGCGCTCGAAACGGCGTTCGTCCACCCCAGCGCGGTCCACGAAGGACGAGCGTCGTCGTCGTACGAGCGGCTCGAATTTCTGGGCGATGCCATCCTCGGGCTGATCGTCGCGCGCTGGCTCTACCGGCGCTATCCGGATGCGAGCGAAGGCGAGCTGTCGTTGCGTAAGTCATCGCTTTGCAGCGACCTCGCGCTGGCGGCGACCGCCGAACGGCTCGAATTCGGCGAACTGGTCGTTTCGGGCGGAGGTTTGGCTTCGGCTCGCCGCCGGCTCTCCGTCCTCGCCGATATGATGGAAGCCTTCATCGCCGCCCTCTATCTCGAAATCGGCTTTGAAAGAGTCGCCGCTTTCGTCGCGCGCGAACATCTCGCCGAACGCGAGAAGTCGGTCGCGACGCTCGACGATCCCAAGACGACCCTTCAGGAGTGGAGTCAGCGCCGCTACGCCGCGATCCCGCTCTACAGCGAACGGTTCGAAGGTCCCGCGCACGACCGCACCTTTTATGCGCAGGTCGCCGTCAACGGCGAGGTGCTCGCCGGCGGCAGCGGCCCGAGTAAGAAAGAGGCCCAGCGTACGGCCGCGGCGGCGGCGCTGGATGTCTTGCGCGAACGCTACGACGACCTCGCGCCGCGCGAACTTTCAGCTCCCGTTTCGACGCCGCGGCCCAAACCCGGCGGCGGCTCGCGCCGAGGGACCGCGGCGTGAAACTGCGGGAACTGCGCCTCTTCGGTTTCAAGACGTTCGCGGAACAGACTGCGCTCTCGTTTGAAAGCGGCATCACCGCAGTCGTCGGACCGAACGGCTCGGGGAAATCGAACCTCGTCGACGCGATCCGCTGGGTGCTGGGCGAACAGAGTTCGAAGAGTCTGCGCACCGGGAAAACCGAGGACGTGATCTTCATCGGCAACGACCGGCGCAAACCGCTAGGGATGGCCGAGGTCGCGATCTCCTTCGACAACTCCGACGGCGCGCTCAGGATCGATGCGCTCGAGGTGCAGATCACGCGCCGCGCCTATCGCGCCGGCGAGAGCGAATTCTTCATCAACCGGCAAGCCGTGCGTCTGCGCGACATCATCGATCTGCTGATGGGGACGGGTCTCGGACCGGGTTCTTATTCGATGGTCTCGCAAGGCCAGATCGACGCAATCCTTTCGTCGAAGCCGACCGAGCGGCGCAGCCTTTTTGAGGAGACGTCGGGGATCAGCAAGTTCTTGGCGCGCAAGGCCGAGTCGTTGCGACGCCTCGAGCAGACCGAGATCAACGGCATACGCATCAACGATCTGCTAATCGAAATTCGCGCGCGTATCCCCGAACTCGAGACGCAAGCGCGGCGCGCGCGCCGCTTTCGCCGCGCTTCGGCGCGCCTGCGCGATCTCGAAATTCTCTCGTATCTGCGAGCCAGCGCGTCGCGCCGGGCCGAGCGCGAGCGTCTTCAGGCCGACCTCGAACGGCTCGAAGCCGAACGTGGCGCGGCCGCCGGGAAGGCGGCCGCGATCGAGGCCGAACTCTCGGCGTTGCGCGGACGCTTGCTCGAGCTCGAGCGGCGGCTCGACGGCCTGCACGCCGAGTCACAGCAGACGCGTTCCGAACTCGCCGAACTCGAAGCCCAGCGCGCCGCGCTCGGCGCGCGGCGCGAAGCGCTCGAAGCGCAGTCGTCGCAGATCACCGGCGATCGCGTTCGCGCCGAGGCGGAACAGGCGGAGCTGCGAGCGACGCTCGCAGGGCTCGAAACCGAGATCGCTCCGCGAAACGCCACGCTCGAAGCGCAACGCGAACGCGAACGTCACGCGCAGGGCGCGCTCGCGGCGGCACGTGCCGCGCTCGATCGCATCTTTACGGCGCTGCGTCAGGTCGAAGCTTCCGCCGCCGCGCACGCCGCGAGCGAAGCCGAACGGCGCGCCCAGCTGCAGGCGACGCAGAGCGAGTACGAACGGCTCGAACGCGAAGGCTATGAACTCCGCGAGGAAGCGGAGCGTAAGAGCGAAGTTGCCGCGACGCGCTCTCACGAACTCGAGAGCGCGCAGGCGGAACTCGACGATCTCGAACGGCGGCTCGCCGCGGCTTCGACGCAGGCGCTCGAGGCCGAGGCGCGCGCCGGGGCCGCGACCGAAGCGCTCGCCGACGCGCAGGCCGACCTGCGCGACGCGACCAGCGAACTCGCCGGCGCCGAGGCCCGCCTGCACACCATCGAAGAACTCGAAGCGAGCCTCGAGGGGCACGCCGCCGGGACGCGTGCCATCTTGGAAGCGCACGCACGAGGACAATTCGGCGGCGTCCACGGCGTCGTCTCGAATCTGATTCGGGTCGACGAGAACTACGCGCGCGCGCTCGATGCGGCGTTCGGACCGGCGCTCTCGAATATCGTCACCGAAACTTCGGCCGACGCCGAAAGCGCGATCGCCTTTCTGCGCGAGAACGAACTCGGCCGCGCCACGTTTTTGCCACTCGATGCGCTCGGCGCGCGGCGCGGCCGCGAAGCCTCCGCGCTGCCGCGGCTCCCAGGCGTCATCGGTCACGCGCATACGCTGGTGCAAACGGATCCGCGTTACGCGGGGATCGTCGCATTTCTCGTCGGCCACACGCTGGTCGTCGAAACGCTCGAGGTCGGGACGCAGCTCGTGCGCGGCGAAGGTTTTCGCGACGCGATCGTCACGCTCGACGGCGATCAAATCTCCGGCGGAGGCGCGATGACCGGCGGCCGCGTGCAGCGCGAACGCGCCATTCTTTCGCGCCGCGCCCAAGCCCTCAGTCTTTCGGAAAACCTGCCCGCGCTACGCCAAGCACTCGCCGAGGCCGAGGCGGCGACGAGCGCCGCCACCGAAGAGGGTTCCGACGCGACGCGGATGCGCGAGGAAGCGCGTTCGGTCGAAGCCGAGCTGGCGGTCGCGGCGCGCGGTTCGCGTTCGCGGGTCGAGGGAATCCGCGCCGAACGCGCGCGCCTCGGCGAGGAGATCGCCGCCGTTCTCGAGCGCGCGCGCGAACGCGACCTGCAAGCCAACGCCGCTCGCGAACGGCTGACGCTCCTCGAGCGTCCGGCGATCGATCCGAGCGTCGCGCTGGCCGAACGCGAGCGGCTCGAGCGCGCGCTGGCGGAGGCGCGCGAGACGATCGCGCGCGCGCAAGATGCCGAGCGTACGGTCGCGGGCCAGATCGCCGCCGTGCGCGAGACGGTCGCGGCGCTCGTGGCGCAACGCGCCGGCGCGCAGACGCGCCTCGGGCTGCTCGATAGCGATCGGCAGCGTGCCGCCCAGGCCCGCGCGACGGTCGTCGAAGAATTGGCGGCGCTGGGCACGCGCTTGGAAGAGAGCGGGACTGCGGCCGCCGCCCTCAAGACGCGCGTCGAACGCGTCGACGCCGATCATCAGACGGCGCGCGTCGAACGCGAAGCGTTGGGGGCACGTGCGAACGGACTCGAGAGCGACGCTCAACTGGCCCGCAATGCCGAGCGCGAAGCGGCGCAAAAGAGTGAAGGCGAGCGCTTGCGTCTGGCCGAGATCGACGCCGAGCTCGGGATGCTGGCCGCACAATTCGCGCAGAACCCGGCGACCGCCGAGGAATGCGCCGACGTCGAAACGCGCTACGCGCGTGAGGAAGGCGAGTTTGCGGCCGAGACGGCCCGGTTGCGCGAGGAATTGGCGCGTTTGCAAAACGTCAACCTCAACGCCGAAAGCGAGATCGCCGAACTGGCCGAGCGCGAACGCTATCTGGTGGACCAGGTCGAAGACTTGGCGAGGGCGCGCGCGACGCTGCTGGATTCGATACGCCAGATCGAGGCGTCCTCGCAGGCGATCTTCAACGAGACCTTCGAGTTGGTGCGGCGGGCGTTCGAAAGCGTTTACGCGCGGCTCTTCCCGGGCGGCCAGGCGAAGATGTGGCAAACCAATCCGGAATCGCTCTCGGAGACCGGCATCGAACTCTCGGTGCAGCCACCGGGAAAGAAGATGATGCCGCTGACCTCGCTTTCCGGCGGAGAACGGGCGATGGCGGCCTCGGCGCTCATCTTCGCGCTGATCGCCGTCAAGCCGTCGCCGTTCTATCTGCTGGATGAGGTCGACGCGGCACTCGATGACGCGAACATCGAGCGTTTTTCGGCGATGGTGCGCGAACTCTCCGACAACGCGCAGATCATCCTGGTCACGCACAACAAGAAGACGATGGAGTTGGCGACCCGCCTGTACGGCGTGACGATGGCCGAACCTGGAATCTCGAACATCATCGGGGCCGACCTCGCGACGCTTGCGCCGGAGACGGCGCTTGCCGGTTAGCAAACCGCCGGCCGAGCGCGAAGCGGCGCTGATCTCGGTCTACGACCGCACGGGCGTCGTGGAATTAGCCCGCGCGCTCGAAGCGCGGAGCGTGCCGATTTATGCGAGCTCAGGGACCTGGAAATTCCTGACCGAACACGGGATCGACGCGCACGAACTGGCCGAGCTGACGGGCTTTCCGTCGCTCTTTGACGGGCGCGTGAAGACCTTGCACCCACGCGTCTTCGGCGGCATCTTAGCGGACCGCCGCAGCGAGGTGCACGAGCGGGAGCGGTCCGAGCACGGCATCCCGCGCATCGGGATCGTCGTCGTCAATCTCTATCCGTTCGAAGCGACCATCGCGGGCGGCCACGCGACGATCGAAGAAGCGATCGAGCAGATCGACATCGGCGGCGTGGCACTGATTCGGGCGGCGGCGAAGAATTTCGAACACGTCACGGTGCTGATCGAGCCGAGCCAGTACCGCGAGGTCATCGCCGCGCACGCCGAGTCACGCGGCGAGATCAGCCCGCGAGTGCGCCGCGCGCTGGCCACGCGGGCGTTCGAGCGCACGGCGGAATACGACGCCGCGATCGCACGCTACTTCGGCTCGGGGGTACTCGCGCGCGACCTACCGGGTTCGCTGGCCTTGACCTCGCCGATCTCGGCCGTCCTGCGCTATGGCGAGAACCCGCAGTCGCGCGCCGCGTTCTATCTTCCCCGCGAGCACGCGCTTCCCGAACAGCTCGGCGGCAAAGCGCTTTCCTATAATAATCTGCTCGATCTCGACGCGGCGCTACGACTCTTGGTGCCGGCTCGCGTCCCGTCCGTTGTCGACCCGTTGGCCGACGGGCACGCGCGGCGCGCCCGTCCCGAACCGGTCCTGACGGCAGAGCGCGAGCCGCTCGTTCGCGCGGCGATCGTGAAGCACACGATTCCGTGCGGCGTCGCCGAGCGCGCGACGGCCGCCGAGGCGGCGCGGCTCGCCCTGGAAGCCGACCGCATCTCGGCGTTCGGGGGGATCGTCGCGCTCGATGGGACGGTCGATGTGGCGACCGCGGAGGTGCTCGCCCCGGTATTTCTCGAGATCGTCGCGGCACCGGCCTTCGACGACGATGCGCTCGCGCGCTTGCGCAAGAAGAAAGACTTGCGGATCATCCGTTTCGACGGTGCGCTACCCGGAGAACTCGCGCGCGAACTGCGCGTGCGCAGCGCGCTCGGCGGCGTTCTCGCCGAGGACGACGACCCGAAGGCGTCGCCCGAGTGCTGGCGGATCGCCTCCCAACGACAACCCGGCGAGCGCGAGTGGCACGATCTGCGCTTCGCCTGGGACGTCGTTCGGCACGTGAAGAGCAACGGCGTCGTGATCGCGCGCGAACGCGTGACCCGCGGAATCTGCGCGGGCCAGACCAACCGCGTCGACGCGGTTCGCATCGCCGCCGCGCGCGCCGCCGACTTCGCCCGCGGGGCCGCGTGCGCGAGCGACGGCTTCTTCCCGTTCCCCGATGGCTTACTCGCCGCGGTCGACGCAGGTTGCGCCGCGGTCATCGCCCCCCAGGGTTCGATTCGCGACGCCGAAGTCGTCGCCGCCGCCGACGCGCGGGGGATCGCCCTGGTGTTCTCGACCTATCGTTACTTTTTGCACTGACGCGAGGTGGGCATTCAATGAAGACCGCTCTGGCGACACGAAGCGGCGTAAGGCGATGAAAGGCCCGCGTAGCCTGCCCGAGTTCGTCGATCTGCTCGAGACGTACTTCGGACCGCAACACGATCCGCAGACGTACACGGAGACGGCGCGCTACATCGAAGGCGTGGAATTCGACGGCAGCAAGTGCCTGGGCTGTCCGCAAAACTGTTGCACGATGAGCGGACCCGAAGCCGAGAGTGCCTGGGTCACCTTCTCGCACGACGACCTGCACGCGATCTACGCGCGTTACCCCGACGCGCCGCGGATCTCGAAGAACAAGATGCAACGCGGGAAAGACGGCCGGATGTATTACGTCGAGGACAAGACGCAATGCGTCTTCTTGGGCGAAAACAATATGTGCACCGTGTACGAAGCGCGGCCGCGCTGGTGCCGCGACTGGCCGAAAACCGAGTACTTCTTAAATGGATTCGACGACCTGGAATACACGCTGGCCGCGTGTCCGGGCGCGTCCTACGCCAACCCCGCGGTCGTCTTGAACTCGGGCGGCCTCGATAGCCTCGTCACCGTCGCCTGGCTCGCGGCAAACGGCCACAAACCGCACAGTCTCTTCATCGACTACGGACAACCGGCGGCCGCCAATGAAGAAGCGGCCGCGCGCGCCATCTCGTGCCGCTACGGCGGCGAGTTCTCGAAGGAAAGCGTGCAGCTCGATCTGTGGCAGCGCTTTCCGTTCTTCTTCGCCGGCGCCGCGGCTTCGAAGTACGAACTCAACCGCTGGATCCCGATGCGCAACTTCATCTTTTTCGGGATCGCCGCGTCGTACTGCGACGGGCTCGGGATCCCGAAGCTGGCCCTGCCGTGGAGCGGTCGCCAAAACGCGAAGGGCGAACCGACGGCCGGCTCGTTCGGGGACCATCCGCGCTTCATCGACCTGCTCGCGAAGGCGTTCGATCAATCGAGCGATCTGCGCTGGACCGATTTGCGGAAGCTCGAGGTGCTGACACCGTTGCGCAATCACACGCGCTTGCAAACCGTCCAACTCGGCAAGCGGCTCGGGGTTTCGTTCGAACTCGCCTGGTCGTGCGAAGTCGCCGGCGTCAAAGCGTGCGGCCTCTGCCCCAAATGCGTCGCTCGAGAGAAAGCCCTGGCGCGCCGGCGAACCGGCGCGGCCCGGCCGCGCGCGCGGGCCGGAGTCGTGCGCCCAAAGGCGAACTGACGCTCGATGCCGCGCTATCTGCACACCTCGATCTTCGTGAACGACATGAGCGAATCGATCGACTTCTATACGAAGAAACTCGGATTGAAACTGCTCGACGGTCCGAACCACTTTCCCGGCAACGCCGACATGGCGTTCGTCGGCGCCGATTGGAATTCGTATATCGAGTTGGTGTACGACCTCGAAGAGCATCCGCCGTACGAGGTCGGCAATCGCTACGAACATCTCGCGGTGGAAGTCGACGGCGATCTGCCGGCGTTCGTCGAACGCCTGCAGGCCGGCGGCGTGAAAGTGATCAAGGGACCGAAGAAATCGCCGGGCGGGACGCGCTGGATCGCGTTCGTGGAAGACCCGAACGGGATTCCGGTGGAGCTCCTCGAGCCGCGATCGCGCTAGCGGAGCGCTCAGAGGTAGAGGTACGGGTCTTGCGGCGGCCTGACGGTGGCGGCGCGTTCCAGCTTCAGAATTGCACGGCCGTCGCGCACGAACGCGGTACCGCGCACGCGAAGCCAACTTCCCGGTTCGGCGGACAGCCGGCGGTCGAGGGTCAGCGAGAGCTGTTGCGCGTCGGCGCGACAGCAGAGAATTGCAGGCCGAACGAGCGTCGTCGACGTCGCGTCGCTGCGTGCGACGCGACCGGTGAACGCGACGGCTCGCCCCGGATAGAGATCGACCGGGATGCTCGCGGCCGTCTCACGCGGCGGAGGCGATCCCAGAACGAGCGCGGCGAGGACGACGGCCGGCGCCGCCCATTGCGTTCCGCCGCGAGCCGGCGTCCGAATCAACGCGGCGATGCTCGCGAGCGATGCGCCGATCGGCAGGAGCAGTGCGAAACGCGGGTTGATAATGCCGTGCGCACCGCGCGCATACAAGAGCGCCAACTCGAGCGCGAGCGACGCGTAAGCAACCCGTGCGTCCGATCGAAGTGAGACGACGAGCCTCGGCCGGAACGCGACGATACCGCTGGTTGCCAACAAGCCGTAAGCTGCGAACGGATCGGCGGCGCGCAGTGCGATCGCCGCACCGATCCCGGTGGTGGCGCAGGGCGCGACGACCCCGACGAACGCGCCCAAGAACGCCGAGATCGCCATACCGGCGGGGCCCGGGAGAAGAGCGCCTCGCGCGCCGATACACTCCGCGAGCAACGCTGCCGACCCCGACGCGAAGGCGAGGGTCGCCAACTCGCCGAGCGGGTCGCGCGCGCCGTCTTGCAGGGGTGCGGGCGTAGTACGCCGCCGGCCAACGACGACTAGGAGCGCCGCGGCGGAGCGCGCGGCGGCGATAAGCGGCCCGAACGAAAGACACGTCAGCGCGAGCGCCGGTACGGCGAGCGCGGCAGGGACGACGCCGCCGCAGCCACAGCCGAGCGATGGTAGCCAGCGCAGCACTCGCACACGCGGCAGCAGCGCGGCGCCGAGCACGAAAGGCAACGCTTCGACGATCGTCCCGGCGGCGGACGCCGCCGCACCGGCGAGCGACGCGGGTGGAAGCAGGACGACGAGCGCGAGGAGCAAGAGCGGCACCAGGGTCTTGCGGGTCGGTCGAGGCATTTCGGACGGCCGCCGTCAAAGTAAGACGAGATGAGCAAACTCGCCGCCCCGCGGGGGACGGCAGACGTCTATCCCCCCGAGAGCGCCCGTTGGCAAGGACTCGAAGCGCGCATCCACGCGATCGCGCGCCGCTTCGGCTATGGCGAGATTCGCACGCCGGTCTTTGAAGCGACCGAACTCTTCGTGCGCGGGGTCGGAGATACGACCGACATCGTCGAGAAAGAGATGTACACGTTTACCGATAAGGGCGGCCGGAGCTTGACGTTGCGGCCCGAGTGGACCGCCCCGGTCGTCCGCGCGCTGCTCGAACACAACCTCTTGGTCGCCGGTCCCCAGCGGCTGTACTATGTGGGCTCGTTCTTCCGGCACGAGCGCCCGCAGAAGGGACGCTACCGGCAAGCGCACCAGTTCGGCGTCGAGTGCTTCGGGTACGGCGAACCCGAGGCCGACGTCGAGGTCATCCACCTCGCCTACGAACTCTTGCGCGCCTACCGCATCCCGGGCGTCGCGTTGCGGATCAACTCGATCGGCGACGAACGCGACCGGCCGGCCTTCCGCCAGGCGCTCTCGCAGTATTTTCAGCCGCAC
>DHWK01000036.1:22069-25799 GCA_002413145.1 bacterium UBP12_UBA5184 | reverse complement strand
ACGCCGCGCTCTCCGAGAACTCCCAGCGACGCCTCGGGCGTAACCCGTTACGAATCCTCGATAGCAAGGCGCCGGAAGATCGTCCGTTGATCGCAGGCGCGCCGACGTTTCTCGATCTACTCTCCACCGAAAACCGCGCGCACTTCGACGCCGTCTGCGCGGGGCTGGGAGCGATCGGCATCCCGTACGTCGTCGAGCCGCGCCTGGTGCGAGGTTTCGATTATTACACGCGGACGGTCTTCGAGTTCCATTCTGAGGCGCTCGGTGCGCAGAACGCGATCTGCGGCGGCGGGCGTTACGATGACTTGGTGCGCTCGCTCGGCGGACCGCCGACGCCGGGCGTCGGGTTCGGACTCGGTCTCGAGCGTTTTCTGATGCTGCTCGACGAGATGGGCGCCGACGTCGCAACCGAACGCGAAGGACTCGCGGTCGTTGCGATCGGCGCACCCGCGCGGAAGCTGAGCCTCGCATTGCTGGCGGCGTTACGGCGTCGCGACGATCTCGGGATTCCCATCGTCGCGGATTACGGCGAGGCGAAGTTGGAGCGCCAGCTCAGACGCGCCGATCGCGCGAACGCCCGCGCCGCGGTCATCCTCGGCGACGACGAATTGGCGGCGGGGGCGGTCGTCGCGAGAGACCTGGCCGCGCGCAGCCAGACGACGCTCCCCGTCTCTTTGGGGTCACCCGACGCCGCCGCCGACGCGATCTTCAGCTGGTATCGCGATCTGCGTCCCGCGACGGCGTTCCCCGAGGCCGTGTGACCGAGGAACGAGAGGCGCTCGAGTCGCTGCTCGAGATCATGCGCGAGAACGATCTCGATGCGCTGGTGGTGCGTTCGGGCGAGCGTACATTCGAACTCGTGCGCCGCAGCGAGGCGGCCCCGACCGCGCCGGCCCCCGTTGCGGGCGAGTCGGGCGCGCTTGCACCGGCGAATCCGTCCGTGGCTGCGGCGAAATACAAGAAGGTCGCTGCGCCCATCATCGGCGTTTTCTACCGCTCCTCGGCGCCGGGCACCGAGCCGTTCGTCGAGGTCGGCGACCGAGTCGAGATCGGTCAGGTGCTCTGCATCCTCGAAGCGATGAAGCTGATGAACGAGATCACGAGCGACTACGCCGGCGTCGTCCGCCGCATCTTGCCGGAGAACGGCGCGCTGGTCTCGCTGGGCGAGGAGATGTTTTGGATCGAGTCATGACGCAGAGGCGCACCTTCCGCCAGATGCTCGACGACCGGCGAGGCCTGCTCGACGCCGACCGCTACGAAGTGGTCGTCGACCGCATCGCGCGCACGCTCGCGGCTGCCTTTGCAGCGCGTCGGAAGGTGCTGTGGTTCGGGAACGGCGGGAGCGCCGCCGACGCCCAGCATCTCGCCGCCGAATTCAGCGGCCGCTTCTCGCGCGAACGGCGCGCCTTGCCCTCAGAAGCACTCTCGGTCAATACGTCGGCGCTCACCGCGATCGCCAACGACTACGGTTACGAGCGCGTCTTCGCTCGGCAGGTCGAAGCGTTCGCGCAACCGGGTGACGTCGTCATCGGGATCACGACCAGCGGTAACTCGCCCAACGTCGTCGCCGGCCTCGAAGAAGCCAAGCGCGTCGGCGCGACCGCGATCGCTTTTAGCGGAAACGGCGGCGGAAAGGTCGCCGAGGTCGCCGACATCGCGCTCGTCGGTCCGGACGGCGCTTCGGCGCTGGTCCAAGAGATTCACATTACGCTCGGCCACATCGTCTGCGAGCTCGTCGAACAGGCGCTGTTCGCTTCGCCCGAAGAGTAGCGTTGGACGAGGCAGCGCCGCAAGGCGCCAAACCGGCGGCGTTTCTCGACCGTGACGGAACCTTGATGGAAGATACCGGCTACATCGGAACGCCGGAGCGCATCCGCATTTTGGACGGCGTCCCCGAAGCGTTGCGGATGCTCGGCGAGGCCGGTTTCGAGCGCGTCGTCGTCACCAATCAGTCCGGCGTCGCGCGCGGGCTGTTCGGCGAACCCGACGTCGAGCGCGTCCACCGCCAGCTCCGCGAACGTCTCGCGCGTCACGGGGTGACGCTCGAGGCCTTCTATTATTGTACGCACCTCGAGGATTGCGACTGCCGAAAACCGTTGCCTGGGATGGCCCGGCGCGCCGCGCGCGAACGCGGGCTCGACCTGCGCCGCAGCGTCGTCTTCGGCGATCGGGCCGGCGATATCGCGTTTGCCGATGCCCTCGGCGTCCCCGGCATCCTCGTCAACGAGTTCGGCACCTACGCAGGACCGGAACCGCTCTTCCGCGCCCGCACGCTGCTCGAGGGCGTACGGTTCTTCTTGGAGCGAGTCCATGCCTGAGACGCTGCTCGAACGCGGCGCGCGCCGGCTCTTCGACCGGATGCGCGACAAGAAGATCCTCGTCGTCGGCGACGTGATGCTCGACGAATGGGTCTGGGGGACCGTCTCGCGCATCTCGCCCGAGGCGCCGGTGCCGGTCGTCGCGGTCAACGACCATTCGTTCACGCTGGGCGGGGCCGGCAACGTCGCGAACAATTTGCGCGCCGTCGGCGCCCAGGTCGTCGTCGCCGGTGCGGTCGGCGCCGACCCGGAGGGACGCCGCATCCTCAAACTCTTCGACGACATCGAGGTCGACCGCGACTCGGTCGTCACGCTAGCCGATCGTCCGACGACCCGCAAAACGCGGATCGTCGCCCACAATCAACAGGTCGTGCGCGCCGATTGGGAATCGGTGGAGGCGCTCGGTGCGATCGATAGCGAGAGGCTCAGCCACCGGGTCCGCGACCTCGCCGCGAACTGCGACGCCGTCGTCCTGAGCGATTACGCAAAGGGACTGTTTTCGCGCGAACTCATCGAGGCGGCGCGCTCCGCTCCGATCGTGACGGCCGATCCGAAGCCGAGGAATATGCCGTACTTCGACGGCGTGACGGTTCTCGCGCCCAATGCGGCCGAGGCGGCGGCCGCCACCGGCATCGCGATCGTCGACGAGGTTTCGCTCGAGCGTGCCGGCCGCGCGCTGCTCGAACGCCTCCACTGCACCTACGTCGTAATCACGCGCGGCGAACGCGGGATGGCACTCTTCGGCGCCGATGGGACGCGGGTGCTGATCGCCTCGGTCGCGCGGACCGTCTTCGACGTAAGCGGCGCGGGCGACACCGTCATTGCGGTACTGACCGCGGCGCTTGCGGCGGATGCGTCGATCGAAATGGCGCTGCAGCTCGCGAACTTCGCGGCGGGCGCCGTCGTCGAGAAGCTTGGAACCGCGACGGCCTCGCCCGATGAAATCGTCGCGCTCGTCGGAGGAACCGGCGATGGGTGAGCCATTCGCGCCGATCCTCGAACTCGAAGCGGCGGTCGCCTGGCGAGAACGTCTGCGCGGCGAAGGAAAACGGTTGGTCTTTACCAACGGCGTCTTCGACATCGTCCACGCCGGACACGTCGCTTATCTGGCATGGGCGCGCGAACAGGGTGACGCGCTCTTGCTCGGCGTCAATGCCGACGATTCGGTGCGCGCGCTCAAGGGCCCCGAGCGTCCGCTCGTCGCCTTCGAGGACCGTGCTGCGGTGCTCGCCGCGTTGCGCAGCGTCGACGCCGTCATCGGATTTCCGCAACGCACGCCGGAGCAAATCTTGGCCCGGTTGAAGCCCGACGTGCACGTGAAGAGTGCGCAGTACCGTCTCGAGGATCTGCCGGAGCGCGCCGTGGTCGAGCAGTACGGCGGCGAGATTCGGCTCGCACCGCACCTTGCCGGG
>DHWK01000036.1:14256-22006 GCA_002413145.1 bacterium UBP12_UBA5184 | reverse complement strand
ACCTTATCGTGGCGATCCGCCGACGTTACGGCCCTTAGTGTGCTGCGGTCCTTTCTGCCGCTTTCTTCGTCCCTCGTCGCTTAAATGGGTCTCACCATTCTGCGCTCCTCCTCGGTCCTCGAACTCGGCAAAAATGACTCGCAGCACTAGCTACTCATGCACCTAGCGATTACGAGCAACGGCCCAGGCGAGTTCTCGGGCTGGGTGCGACCGCTCGTCGCCACGCTTCGCCGGATCGCGCCGCAGACGCAGGTCACGCTCTTTTTCGTCCCCGACGATTACGCGACCGGGCGCGAACCCGACGTCGCACGCGCTTACTTTCCGGAAATCGCGATCGTGACGGCGCGCGATTACGTACGTTTCGCCCTCGGCCGCGACGTGACCGCTGCGCCGCACAGTGCCGACCTCGTGCTCTATCTCGGCGGCGACTTGATGCATGCGGCACGCGTCGCCGGCCGTTTGGGCGCGGCGCGTGCGACCTACAAGTTCGCGCGGCGACGCGAGGCGGCCTCACTCGCGCGCGCCTACGCGGTCGACGAGCGCAACGCCGACGAACTCGTACGAGCCGGAATCCCGCGCGAACGGCTCGAGGTCGTCGGAAACCTCGCCGTCGACGGAGCGTTCGCCGAGGCGGCCGGCGCCCTGGCTCTCGGACCCGCCGACGATCCACGCGTCGCGCCGGGCGGCGTTTTGATCATGCCGGGCGCACGCCGCAACGAGGTCGCGGCCCTCATTCCATTCTTCACCGCCGTTTGCGCGCGTTTGCGTTCGCTCGCGCCCGACTTGCCGGCTGCGTTTGCGATCTCACCCTTTACGTCCGAGAGCGAAATCGAGAGCGCGCTTGCCGTCGGCGGTCCCGCCAACATGTGGGGAATGCGCGGTTCGCTCGTCCGCGATGCCGGCGGCCTGTCGCTGCGCCCCGAGAACGGCGCGGCGCCGATTCCGCTCGTTCGCGACGCAATGCGCTTCGCCGGCCGCGCGCGGATGGTCGTGACGATCCCGGGTACCAAGTGCGTCGAGTTGGCCGCCCTCGGCGTGCCGACTCTGGTATGTGCGCCTTGGAACGTCCCCGAACTGGTCGTGATCAACGGGCCGCTGCAGTACGTCGATCGCATCCCGTTGCTCGGCGTCGCGCTCAAGCGCGCCGCGGTGCTGGCCGTCGACGCTCGCTTTCCACTGACGGCTCAACCCAACATCGATGCGGGCGAAGTTTTGATGCCGGAACTGCGTGGCACGTTAACGCCGGGTTACGTTGCGAACCGCATCGTCGACTACGCCGCCGACGACGCCGCTCGCACCGGGGCGGCGGCGCGCCTGCGCACCTTGTACGGGCGCCACATCGGCGCCGCGGAGCGGTTGGCGCGCGCACTCTTGGCGCTCGCGCCGTGAGCGGACTCTCCGTCGTCATCGCGACGCGCAATCGGGCTCGCGTCCTCTCGCGCGCGCTCGATTCGCTGGCAACGCAACGGGACGCGCCGGAGTTTGAGGTCATCGTCGTCGACAACGGCTCGACCGACGGCACCCCCGCGATGCTGAGCGCGCGTGCCGACGGACCGGCGGCGCCGCGCTACGTCCACGTCGCCGAACCGAATCGCGGCCTCGCGCGTAACGCCGGCGTTGCGATCGCCCGGGGCGACCTGATCGTGTTCGTCGACGACGACGTCTGGCTGCCGCCTCAATTTCTCGCGGCGCATGCTGCCGCCCATCGCGAGCCGGAGGCGCGGGTTGTCTCGGGGCCGATCCTCAACGTCCCGTCGTACGAGCGACGTCCGAAGCCGTCGCCCTTCAATTATTCGAATGCTTTCTTGTGCACGTGCAACGTCTCGCTACCTCGCGCTTCGCTACTGGCCGTCGACGGTTTCGATACCCGCTTCAACCTCTACGGGTGGGAAGATACCGAACTCGGCTTGCGTCTGCGCCGTAGCGGCGTGCGCCGCGCCTTCGCCTGGGACGCCTTCCTCTATCACGTCAAGCCGCCCGGCATCGAGTCGCTCGATACGCTCGCCCAAAAAGCGCGCGAGCGTGCCCAGATGGCGGCGCGGTTGCTCGACAAGGACGACGGTCTTCGCACCAGGCTGGCGACGGGCGCCTATGCGCCCAATCTCTGGCGCGCCGCGCTGTTCGCGCCCGAGCGTCTTGCCGGATCGTACCGGCGCGCCGCCGACGATCCGAAAGTTCCCGGAGCGTTGCGCGCGATCGCGCGCGGCCAGTATCTGGATGCGGTCTACACCGGCGCGTTGCGGCGCGCGCTCGAGGAGCGCCGCCATTAGCCGGATTCTCTTGATTCGTCTCGACGGCGTCGGTGACGCGCTGGCGTGCGCGCCGCTCGTCGCGGCGTTGCGCGACGCCGGCCACGAACTCGGCGCCCTGCTTGTGCCGCGCAATTCCGGCGCGTTCGCGCGCGGCGTGTTCGCGCACGTCCACGAGGTCGAGCGCATACCCTGGCCGCGCCACGGTTTGACCGCCGGGTCGCGCGAACCGGCGCTGGCCGCGACCCGCGCGGCCGGCTACGACGCCGCGCTGGTCGCTTCGGAAGAACTCGACGCCTATGCCTTCGCTCGCGAGGCTCGGATTCCGAGACGGATCGGTTTCATCAACGGCTGGGAGAAGCCGTTCAAGTCCGCGCGCCTGCGCCCGTTCCTAACGCGCGCGATCGTTCGCCCCGCCTCGGCCGCGCGCGCGCGCGAACACGAGGTCGAGACGCTCTTCCGTCTCGGCGAAGGGTTACAACCCGAATCCGAACCGACGCGTTCGCTCGCCCGCCTCCGCGCGCTGGTGCTCGACCAAGAACCCGAGCGGCACGGCGCGATCGTCCTCCAACTCAACGCGAAGTTCGTTGCCGCAGGGGTCGATATCGCGGCCTTCGCTTCGATCGCGCGCGAGCTCTCGGGCCGGGGGCACGCCGTCCTGGCGATCACCGACGACGACGTCTTCGGGACGGCCTACGCCACGCGCGCGTCGACCTCGTTCGTCCACCCGCCGGACCTGGCGGCATGGAAAGCGCTCGTCGCCGGAGCTCGCGCCGTCGTAACGCCGGACTCCGGAGCGTCGCACGTCGCGGGGATGCTCGGCATCCCGGCGATCGTGCTCTTTCCGGCCCGGAACCAAACGAAGAGCGACGTCGGGCGTTGGAAGCCGTGGGCGGCGCCGTCCCGCTCGCTCGTCGTCGACGCGCGCGAGAACGTCGGCGAACGCGTCGCGCTCGAACTCGAAGCGTTGCTCGCCTCGACCGGCGATCTCGGACGAGGAACGGCGTGAAGGCGCTCGTGCTTTGCGCCGGCGGCGGCATCGGTGACGTCTTACTCGCGACGCCGTTGATGCGCGCGCTTGGAACGCGCTACGAACTCGTCGCATTGACCGCGCCGGCGCATCGCGAGATCCTGGCGCGGCAACCGATGCTCGCCGAGGTTTGGACCGACGACGGCCGGCTGGGCGGACTGGCGCGGCGGATTCGGGCAGCGGCCTTCGACGCCGCGGTCGTCACCTGGGCGACCTCGCGCTCCGCCTGGCTGCCGTTTGCGGCAGGCGTCCCGGTTCGCGTCGGTCAGGCGCGGCGCTTGTACTCGGCGTTATTCACCGAGCGCGTCATCGTGCGCAGCGAACTCGGCGACCGGACGACGCACTGGACGCAGATCTTGCTCGACTTCGGCCGCGTCCTTGGCTGCGACGTCGCCGACGGCGCTCCGGGTTTCCCATTGCGTGCGGATGAGCGCGCGGAGGCAGAACGCCTGCTCTCCGAGCGGGGCATCGTCGAGCCGTTCGTGCTGCTGCATCCGACGCGCGCGATCGCCTCAACGCGCCGGCGCTGGCCGGTCGCCGGTCCCCTGGCGCTGGCGCGCGGGTTGCGCGAAGCGACGGGTCATCCGCTCGTCGTGAGCGGGACGGCGGCCGACGCCGAGATCGCCGAGCGGATCGCGCGCGATTCCGGGAGCGTCTCGTTGGCCGGAAAGACGTCGCTCGGCGTTTTCGGCGCGCTCGCCGAGCGCGCGCGGGCCGTGGTCGCGATGGACAGCGGACCGATGCATGTCGCTGCGGCGGTCGGCGCGCCGACGATCGGCATCTACGCACTCCAATCCGACGAACCCGACCGTTGGGCGCCGCTGGGACGGAACACGGCCGTCGTTCGGGCGACCTATCCGTGTCCGGCGCGTCACCGCAAGGAGACGTGTCCGGACTTTGCCTGCGTCGCATCGCTCGACGTGCCGCGCATCCTCGCGACGCTGGGCGGGCTCCTGGGGGCCCGGGCCGAAGCGCCCCCGGCCCGATGATCCGCGCAACGATTCAGCTCTGCACGTTCAACCGCGCGCGCTTATTGCGGCGGGTCCTCGATGCGTGTTTCGAGCAGACGCTGGCGCCCGAGCTCTACGAGGTGGTACTGGTCGACGACGGCTCTTCCGACGAGACCCCGGCCGTCATCGAAGCCGCCAAGAGCCGCGCGACCTGCGCCTTCACGGTCGTCCGTCAGGCCAATGCGGGCCTCGCGCGCGCTCGCAACGCCGGCATCGCACGTGCTTCCGGGGCGCGCCTCATCTTCATCGACGACGACACCCTGCCGATCCCGTCGTTCGTCGCCGAACATCTGCGTTCGCACGAGCGCTTTCCGGACGCGATCGTACGCGGGGCCGTCGTCAACGCTCGGAGTTTCGAGAAGCTTCCGCTGCCGGTCTGGACGCTACGCAACTATAGCGGCAACTATTTTTGGACGAGCAACGTCTCGGTCCCGCTCGCGGCGCTGCGCGGCTTGGGCGGCTTCACGGAAAGTTTTCGCGAGTACGGTTGGGAGGACATCGAACTCGGGCTGCGGCTGCGTTTTGCCGGGACGCGCTCGACCTTCAACAAGCGGGCACTGGTCTTTCATTACAAGCCGCGACCGCGTGCCTCAAATGTCGAGGGCATGGTGCGTCAGGCGCGCGCGCAGGGGCGGACGGCCGCGCAGCTCCACGCGCTCCATCCGCATTGGCGCGTGGTGCTCGCGACGGGCGACGATCCGCTGCACCGGACGCTCCACCGTTTCGCGCGAGCGCTCGGCCTTCCGCGCGTGCTGGCCGGCATCGTCGGCGATCGCAGTGCCGACCGCGCGCTCTCGTCGCGGGCGCTCGTGGCCGCACGCGCGCTGGCCCGAGAAGCGTATTACGAAGAATTGGATCTGGCCCCGCGCCGGTGAACATCGTCCTCTGCCGGCTCGATCGGATCGGCGATCTCATCCTCTCGACGCCGGCGATCGCCTCGGTGCGGCGATCCTGGCCCGACGCTCACGTCACGATCGTGTGCAGCCGGCACAACGCCGTCGTGCTCGCGGGCAACCCCGACGTCGACACGCTCGTGGTCGCGCCGCCGGACGCGAGCGTCGCCGATTTCGGAAAACGCTTTCGCGGCAAGTGCGATCTGGCGATCGCGCTCGCGCCGTGTAGCCCGGACTTTACGCTCGTCGGCGCGACCCGCGCGCCGCTTCGAGTAGGCTACACGTACGTACGCCGCTACTTCACGCGTTTGAGCGCGGGACTGTATCTCAACCGGCTCGTCATATCCGAAGCCGACCCGGAACTCTGCGAGCGGGAACCCAACTGCGTCGTGCGTCACGAAGTCGATCAGGTGCTCGACCTCGTGACGTTCGCCGGCGGTCGCGAGCTCGTTCGCGAGCTGGTCGTCAAGATCGATCCCAGCGACCGTCAGGCGGTCGAGCACGTCCCGGCCGGCGGCATCGCCTTCCATCTCGGACCGCGCTGGCTCAAGGACGGGAGCACGTTCGAGAACGCCCGGGCCACGCTCGGCGAGTTGCGCCGTTTCGGTTTGCCGATCGTCTTGACGTACGGCAGCGACGTCGTCGCGAACGCGCGCGCGCTCGCTTGCGCCGGCGTCGTCGACGCCGGCGACCTATCGTTTGGCCAGTGGGCGGCGGCCTTCGAGAAAAGCCGCATCGTCGTCACGGTCGACACGAGCGCGACGCATCTCGCGAGCGCGCTGCGCAGGCCGACCGTCGTCCTTTTCGAACGTCGCTACTTTCGTCTGAGTTCGCAAGAGTGGGCGCCCTTCGGCGTCCCGTCGGTGTGTCTACGCAAGCCCGCCGGCACGTCGAGCGAAGAACTGGCGGCCTCCCGCGCCGAGGTCGTGGCCGGCGTTGAATCCTTACTGCATGCCTGAACTCTCCGTCGTTATCCCGACCTACAATCGACTCGAGACGCTATGCGCGGTTGTCCCCGCATTGCTCGCGAACGACCTCTCCGCCGAGCATTACGAGATCGTCGTCGCCGATTCGAATTCAAATGACGGGACGGCCGAGTACTTCGCCGGCATCTCGACGCGCCATCCGAACGTGCGTTACGTTCCGGGAGGGTACAGCGGGCGCGCGATGGCGCGCAATGCCGGGATCGCGGCGGCCGCCGGCGAGATCGTCCTGTTCACCGACTCCGACATCATCGCGTCGCCGGAACTGCTCGGGCGGCATCTCGAGCATCATCGACTCGAGCGCGGCGTCGCGGTCGTCGGGATGGAGCTGCAAGTCGACACGTTGGCGGAGTACGAACGTCTGCGAGATCGCCCCGAGGTGCGCCGGCCGCTGCATCCCGAGCGCCGCCGTCGGCTCTCGTGGCTGTATTTCCTCACCGGCAACGCCTCGGTGCGCAAGACCGACCTCGAGCGAGTAGGTCGCTTCGACGAGAGCTTTACCGGTTACGGCCACGAAGATCTCGAACTGGGTTATCGCTTGCAGGCGGCGGGAATCCGTATTCTGTACGAACCGCGAGCGGTCAACTATCACTGGCAAGCGATACCGTACGACGAACAGAAGGAAAAGATGCGTCTCGCGGGCCGTTCGACGGTTCGGTTCTACCGCAAGCACCCGGTCTTCGCCGTCAAGGCGCGGCTTGGGATGACCGCGCTTTCGCTCGCGCTGCACGGCTTTATCCGGAAGAATCCGCGACTGCTCGCGCGGCTCGAACGAGCCGGCCGCGACCGATCGGGATTCGCGCGGAACGTCGTCTATCAATATCACTACGTCAGCGGCATCAAAGATGCGTTAGGGAACGATCGTGCCTGATCTCGGAAAACGCTCCTGCGGCGATCTGACGAAGAGCGACGTCGGGGCGACGGTCCTTCTCGAAGGCTGGGTGAATCGGCGGCGCGATCACGGCGGGCTGATCTTCATCGACGTGCGCGACCGCGACGGGATCACGCAAGCGGTCTTCGATCCGCTGGAGCGCGACGCGTTCGCGATCGCCGAAACCATCCGAAACGAGGACGTCGTGAGCGTTCGCGGCGTCGTGCGGCGCCGCCCGGCGGGAACCGAGAACCCGAAGCTCCGAACCGGCGAGGTCGAGGTCGCGGCCGAGCGCATAGCCGTCCTCAACCGTTCGCTCGTCCCACCCTTTCCCGTTAACGTCGAGGCCGACGTCGACGAGTCGCTGCGCCTGAAGCATCGCTATCTCGACTTGCGGCGCCCGCGCCTTCAGCACAACCTGACGATCCGCCACAAGATCGTCAAGGCGATTCGGGACTTCTTCGACGAGCGTGATTTTCTCGAAATCGAAACGCCTTGCCTGATCAAATCGACGCCCGAGGGGGCACGCGACTTCCTCGTTCCCAGCCGCGCCCATCAGGGCACGTTTTACGCGCTGCCGCAGTCGCCGCAGATCCTCAAGCAAATCCTCATGATCGGCGGGCTCGGCCGCTACATGCAGATCGCGCGCTGTTTTCGCGACGAAGATTTGAGAGCCGACCGGCAACCGGAATTCACGCAGATCGACATCGAGGC
>DHWK01000036.1:13347-14191 GCA_002413145.1 bacterium UBP12_UBA5184 | reverse complement strand
AGCTCGACGTCGAGATGTCCTTCGTCGACGAAGATGCCGTGACGGCGTTGATGGAGGAGTGCATCGTCTACACCTGGCGCAAGGCGCTCGGTTTGGAAATCGCGCAGCCGATTCCGCGTCTCGCGCATGCCGAGGCGATGCGCCGTTACGGCGTCGACAAACCCGACCTCCGGTTCGAACTCGAATTGAGCGACGTCGCCGAAGCGTTCGCCGGGACGCCGATCAAATTTTTGCAGGAGCACGCGACCGGGGCGAAATCGCGCATCGTCGCGGTTCGTTATCCGGGCGGAGCAGCGCTGTCGCGCCGCGATTTTGACGACCTGACCGAAACCGCGAAGTCGTTCGGCGCCGGCGGCCTGATCTGGCTTTCCTACGGGGTGGACGGCTGGAAATCGTCGATCCAGAAGTTGCTCGACGACGCGACGGTCGAGCGGATTCGAGGGCTGGCGCGAGCCCAGAGCGGCGACGCACTCCTGCTGGTCGCGGGCACGAACGAGCTCGCTTCCGACGTCGCCGGAAAATTACGTTTGCACGTCGCCGAGCGACTCGGCTTGCGCGATCCCGCGAAATTCGCGTTCTGCTGGGTCGTCGGCTTCCCGCTCTTCGAGCGCGACCCCGAGACGGGCGCACTCACCCCGACGCATCATCCATTCACGTCGCCCGCACCGGGTCAAGCGGCGCTGCTCGACACCGACCCGGACGCGATGCGCGCGCAGCATTACGATCTCGTCCTCAACGGTTGGGAACTCGGCAGCGGCTCGATCCGCATCCACGACCCCGAGTTCCAGCATCGCATCTTCGAGATCTTCGGTATGAGCGATGCCGAGATCGAAGCGCGCTTCGG
>DHWK01000036.1:456-13234 GCA_002413145.1 bacterium UBP12_UBA5184 | reverse complement strand
ATGTGTATAAGAGACAGGCATCGACCGGTTGAGCTGGCAGTTGACCGACAGCCCGTCGATCCGCGACGTCATCGCCTTCCCGAAGAATCAGACCTTTCGCGACCTCATGCTGGACGCGCCTTCGCCCGTGCCGGCCGAACAGTTGCGCGAGCTCGGCCTCGCGATCAAGATATCCTCCGGTTAGGTCGTCAACCCCGAATTCCCGTATGTAAGCGCGCGCGCACGAAGTAGCGCTGCATCAGGAAGAAGAGCAACAGCATCGGCGCCGAGACGAAGATCGAGGCCGCCATCAAGAGATTCCAATCGGTCGTGACTTCCTGACCGACGAACATCCCGAGGCCGATCGGCAGCGTACGCACGGCGTTATTGTTGGTGACGATCAAGGGCCAGAAATAGTCGTTCCAATGCGCGACGACGGCTACTAGCGCGAAGGCGATGAGGGTCGGGCGCGAGAGCGGCAGCAGGACGTGCCAGAGAAAGGCGAGGCCGCTGCAGCCGTCGAGCCGCGCTGCGTCCTCGAGCTGGCGTGGCACCGCGGCGAAGGCTTGGCGCAGCAGGAACGTCCCGAAGGCGCTGGCCGCGTACGGCGCGACGAGGGCGAGATAACTGTTGAGCAGGCCGAAACGCGCGAGCGTCATGAAGTTGGCGACGAAGGTGATCTGGACCGGAACGATGAGCGCGGCGACGACGAGCCAGAAGATCGCGCGCCGGCCGCGAAACTCGAAGCGCGCGAGCGCGAAGGCCGCAAGCGAGGCTAGGACGAGTTGCGAGGCGACGATCAGCGTGGTGACGACGATGCTGTTGAAGAAAAAACGCCCGAACGGTTCGGCGCTCCATGCGAGCGGATAGTTGTCCCAGGCGGGATGGAGCGGGAGCCATTGCGGGGTCGCCGTGAAGACGTCTCGTTTCGCTTTAAGCGATGTCACGGCCATCCAGTAGAAGGGGAGCAGCAGCGGGAACAGTCCCGCCACCAGGACGGCGTAGGTCGCGAAGCGGCGCATCATCGGTTGAACGTCCACGCGACCAGACCTAAGATCGCGAGGACCAGCGCGAACATCACCAGGCTGAGCGCGGCCGCCAGGCCGAGCTGCATGTACGCGAAGCCATTTTGGTAGGCGAAATAGACGAGGACGTTGGTGGCGTTGCTGGGGCCGCCTTGGGTCATGAGGTTGACGAAGTCGAAGACCTGAAACGAACCGATCAGCGCGACGACGCCGATGAAGAACGTCGTCGGGCGCAGCAGCGGCAAGGTGATCGTGAAGAAGCGCACCAGCGGCCGGGCGCCGTCGAGCCGAGCCGCATCGAGCACGGCCTGCGGTAGCGCCTGCAGCCCCGCGAGATAGATGACCATGTAGTAGCCGACGTTCTTCCAAACAGCGATCACGATCAAGGTCGGAAGCGCCCAGGTGGTGTCGACAAGCCACGGGATCGGCGCGATGCCGACAAGGTGCAAGAGGTAGTCGACGAGGCCGCCGTTCGGATTGAACATCCACAGCGCGAGCGCTGCGACGGCGACGGTCGGCATGACGACCGGCGCATAGTACAAGGCGCGCAACAGGCCGAGACCACGCAGCGGTTGATCGAGCAGCAGTGCGAGGCCGAGGCCGAGCGCCATCGCGATCGGGACGCTCGCGAAGACGTACGCGAACGTCTGCCCGAGGATGCGCCAGAAGAGCGGATTCGAAAAAAGCTTTTGGTATGCGGACAACCCGATCCACGGCCCGAGCGAGGCGCCGGTACCCGGCGCGTGAAGGCTCATTTCGGCGAGCCGCGCGATCGGAAGGTACGTGAAGGTCGCGAGAACCAAGAGGGTCGGGGTCAGATAGAGATAAGGTCGTGCCGCCGCCAGCCTATCCGACTGCAGCCTCATGCCGAGATGAAATGTGCCAGCGCCAAGCCGCCTCGATCGAAGAGATGGACCGCGCAGCCGGCCGGCACCACGCGCAGACGCCGCGGTTCTGCGGGGAGGGCATCGGCGGCGACCGAGACCGTGACTTGGGTGCCGTCCCGTTCGGCGATCACCAGAACCTGCGAGCCCAGCGGTTCGATCAAGCGAACGCTCAGGTGCGGCTCGCTCTCGTCGATAGGGAACGAGACTTTGATCTCTTCGGGCCGCAGGCCGACGCGCAGCGCCGTCGGCTCGCCGAGCGAACTTGGGGGATTTGGAAACGCGAACGTCCCGATCGCCGTGCGAACCGATGCGGTGCCTGCGGCGCGCTCGAGGGTCCCGTCGAAGACGTTCAGTTTGGGCGATGCCAGAAATTGCGCGACGAATTCGTTCGCCGGCGCACGATAGACGTCGATCGGACGTCCGATCTGCTGGACTCGGCCTTCGTTTAGCACCGCCATCCGGTCGGCCAGCGTCATCGCTTCGACCTGGTCGTGCGTAACGTAGAGGGTCGTCACCCGGAGCCTGCGCTGCAGCTCTTTGATCTCGGTACGCACCGTCGCGCGAACCTGCGCGTCGAGGTTGCTGAGGGGTTCGTCCATCAGGTACAGCGCCGGATCCCGCACGATCGCGCGGCCGAGGGCGACGCGTTGCTGCTGGCCGCCGCTCAGTTGATGGGGGCGCCGCTCGAGGAGGGCTCCGATTCCGAGCAGCGCCGCCGTCTTTCGGACCTGCGCGTCGGTCTCGGCCCGACGGCGTGCGTGCCGGCGCAGGCCGAAGGCCATGTTCTGATACACCGTCATGTGCGGATAGAGGGCGTAATCTTGGAATACCATCGCTATGTTCCGCCCTTCCGGTGGAACCGGCGAGAGCGCCGTCCCGCGCAGGTAGATCTCTCCGCGATCGAGCGTCTGCAGACCGGCGGTCATTCGCAAGAGCGTCGTCTTACCGCAACCCGAAGGCCCGAGCAGAACGAAGAACTCGCCCTCGGCGACCTCGAGGTGAAGGTCGTCGAGGATCCTCGCCTCACCGTACGATTTCCCAACCCCGGCGAACCGGAGCGCGGGTTCGATCACGGATGGCTTGCCAGCAGTGCGTTTCCTTTGGCGTTGACGGCGTTCAAACCGCCGCGAAGCGAGACTTTGTTGGCCATGATATCTTGCAACGTATCGTGTAGCGCGTCGCGAATCTGCGTGAAGTTCGGCGCGCTCGGTTCGTAATACGCTTCGTCGAGTTGCTTCACGGTCGCAAGCACTTCGGGGTGCTCTGCGACGACGGCTTTGAGTTCGGCGACGTTCCAGGCGGCGCGAACCGCTGCGATGTAGCCACTCTTCGCGCTCCAATGCGCCTGTTGTGCCGGCTCCATCATCCACGCCAGAAATTTCCAGGCGGCTTCTTCCTGCGCCGGGGACTTCTTGAACAGCACCAAGTTGCCGCCGCCGACGGCGACGCCGGAGCGCTTGCCGTGCGGCATCCGCACCAGGCTCCAATTGAATTTGGCCGATTGCCGGAAGAACGCTTGCGCGCCCGATGAATAGACGACCATCGCCGTCTTCTCGCTCGCGAAATCTTGCGAGCCCGCAGGCCAGGGTGTATAGGCCGGCATCGCCTTATACTTGTTGACCAGGTCCCACCAATATTGCGTGGCCGCGATCGCGGCGGGCGAATCGAGTTCGAGATGTTTGAGATCTGGACTGATCACGGCTCCGCCGGCCTGGTACACGAGCGCGTAGTAGATCCAGTTATAGGCCTCGAGCGGAAATTCGGCGCCCCAGCGCGTCACGTCGTTTCCGTTGCGAACCGTCAACTTCTGCGCGTCGGCGATGAATTCGGCCCAGCTCGTAGGGGGCTCGGCGATGCCGGCTTTTGCGAACGCGTCTTTGTTGTAGTAGAGCACGGGGACGCTGCGCTGAAACGGAAGCGAGTAGAGCTTGCCGCCTGAATAACTATTGAGGAGCAGGCTGGGGAAAAAGCGCGCGAGGTAATTTTTGCCGCCGGCCTTGCGCACGAATCCGTCGAGATCTTCGAGCGTGCCGGGCGCGAGCACTTGGGTGTGATCGTTAACGATGACCGCGACGTCCGGGAGGCTGGCGGAGAGCGCCGCCGCTTGGATTTTTTGGAACGTCAGATCGTAATTGCCGGTGTAACTCGCGGTCACGTGAACGTCGGGGTGGCCGGCGTTGAACTCGTCGACCAGCGACTGCATCACCCCCGCCAGTCCGCCGCCGAGATCGACGGGATACCAATAGGTCACTTGGACGGGCTCGGCTGCTCGGGAGGGCGGGACCCCAAGCGTAAAGAGGAGCAGCCCGCCGGCGAGCGCGAGGAGGGTTCGGACGAAACGCATGCGCATGCGAGGCCCCTTTGGGCCGTGTGGCCCCGCGTCCTACGTCTTACCGTAACCCAGGCCCGCGGCCAACCTGCCGGTCCATGAGGACCTTAATCCTGGCGAAGATCGCGTCGAATATCGTTTCCGTCAGGACCCCGGTGTTGGTATTCTGCCGGCTCGGGTGATACGAGGCGATCAGCGCGATCGCCGTTCGAGCCGCCGGATCGCGTGCGACCGCCTCCATGCCGTGCGCGAACTTCGGAGGGCGCTCGAAGCGATAGCCGGCGCGCCGTAACGCATCGACCGCAGCCCGAGTCCCGATCGCGCCGAGTCCGAGGACGACGCATAACTCGGGTAAGAGAGACAATTCGAGGTCGAGATAGCCCGAGCAACGGCGAAGCTGCTCGGGCGTCGGCTTATTGCCGGGCGGCGCGCAGCGAATCGCGGCCGTGATCAACGCATCGCGCAGCCGCAAACCGTCGTCGCGTCCGCGCGATTCGGCGCGATCCGAGTAGCCCGCACGATGCAGCGTTCGGTACAGCCAGATCCCCGATGCGTCGCCGGTGAACGGCCGGCCCGTTCGGTTGGATCCGTGCGCGCCGGGCGCCAGTCCGACGATGAGCAGGCGTGCGCGCGGATCGCCGAAGGCCGGGACCGGCTGCGCCCAATACCTTTGCTCGCGATATTCGCGCTTCTTGATGCGACCGATCTCGCTGCAGTACGCGCGCAACTCCGGGCAGCGCGCGCATGCGACGACGCGCCGTTCGAGCGCCGCCAACGACGCCTTCATCAGTGTAAGCCGGGGAAACCCAACCGGCCGAGTGCGGCGTACGTCACGATGCCGACCGCGGTGGAAAGGTTCAGACTGCGCGCCGCGTCGGGCCGCATCGGGATGCGCAGCGTGCGTTCCGGGAATTGGTCGAGCAGCATCTGGGGCAGGCCGGCGGTTTCCTTTCCGAAGAGCAGGACGTCCCCGAAGCCGATCGGCGCCTCGCCGTATTGCCGTGCGGCGCGCGTGCTGAAAAACCAAACCGGCCGGGGGGCGATCCGTGCGAGGAATGCGGCGAGCGAAGGGTGGACCGTCAGCGCGAGCGCGTGCCAATAATCCAGACCCGCGCGTTTGAGTTCGCGGTCGTCGATCGAGAAGCCGAGCGGTTCGATCAGGTGCAGCGCACAGCCGGTCGCGGCGCAGAGTCGCGCGACGTTGCCGGCATTCGGCGGGATCTGCGGCTCGCACAACGCGATGTGCAGCGGCGCGTTCGCCGGAATCTCTCCGACCCGATCGCGCGGCTGCTGAGCCCTACTCACCCATCCTCAAATTTTCCACTCCCAAGAATTCCAGAAGTCGGCGATGTATTCGGCGGGTTTGTAGTTTTTCAGGTCGCTGTTGTAGGCCGTCGTCGAACGTTCCCAATAGAAGAAAATCGCCGGGACGAGTGCGTGGATGCGTTCTTCTTCCCGCTGATAGAGCGCCTTGCGCTGCCTTCGATCGAACGTGCGAAGCGCGTCGTCCGAGACTTTGGTGAGCACCGGGTCGCGCAAGAAACTCGTGTTGGCGCCGCGCGGCGGGATGTAGTCCGCGCTCCAGGCGCCTTGGTTGTCGGGATCGGGAGCGTTGGTTTCGATCGACCATTCCAGGTCGAACGTTCCGCCGTACAGCGGACCGTTCTGTGCGAACAGCAGGCTGCCGGGGTAATTCTTGATCGTCAGGGAGATGCCGAGCGCTTTGAGCTGCTGTTGCATCGAGACCTCAGCTTGTTCGTTGCCCGGCGCGTTGGTCGAGGATATCGTCAGCGCGAGCGCCGCGCCGCCCTTCGTTCGCATCCCGTTAGAGTCGCGTCTCCAACCGGCGACGTCGAGCAGGTGGGCCGCCTCGGCGGGGTCGTGCCGGTAGAACGGAATCTTCGGCGCCGCCCACGAGTCGGGCGGGATGTCGCTGACCGCTCGCAGGTTGTAACCGTGATAGATCGTCGCGTTCATGCGGTCCCAGTCGATCGCTTCGGCGAGCGCCAGCCGAACGCGCACGTCTTCCAGCGCCGGTTTCGAGCAGTTGATTGCGAGGCGGCGCCAGCTCGCGATGAGGTGGCGTTGCGTCACGATGCCCTCGATCGACGCCAGACGCGCGACCGAGCTCTCGGTCACGTTCTGTATGAGGTCGATCTCGTGCGTCTGCAGTTCCTCGACCAGCGTGTCGGGGTTTGGAATGAATTTGAGGCTGAGCGCGTGCAATTTCGGCGGCCCGCGCCAATACCGCGGGTTGCGGGTGAATTCGAGCCCCGCTCCGTGTTTCCAATCCGCGAGCAGCCACGGACCGCTCGAGATGGGGTGCGCGTTGAACGGCGCGCGATTGAGGTCGGGTAGCGTCCCGAGGAGATGTTCGGGCAGAGGTGGGTACGCACTGCCGCCGCCGCCTCCGAAGATGCCGAGGACGTCGGCGTTGGGCCGCCGCAGGCGAACGATCGCGGTCGCGTCGTCGGGGACGTCGATCGAGACGATATCGTCCCAGCCGAAGGCGAGTTTCGTCGCGTTGCGCTTGTTCATCACCGCGCGCCAGGTGAAGCGCAGATCGCGCGCGGTGAGCGGCGCGCCGTCGGACCACTTCACATTGCGCCGCCAGTGCAGCACGATCGTCTTCGAATCGCGCGAGATGCCGCCGTTCTGGTAGGTTGGAACCTGGGTGACGAGTTCGGGGACGAATTCGCCATGCGGATCGTAGCGAAAGACCGGCGCGAAAATCAGCGCGTCGATCTGATCGGTGGCGTCGCTATGCGCGAACATCGGGTTGAGATTGTCGGGCTCCGCCGGCATTCCGATGCGCAGGTGGCCGGCGACGGTCCAGGGATGACGGGTGCCGGCGTCCCCCCGGGTTGCGACCTTGGTGCACCCGGCACCGCAGAGTGCGACGCCGAGTACGACCGACAGCGCGGCGGCGCGCGCGTTCACCGTTCGGCCCATGCGCCCAGCGCGTGCGTTTTGGCGGCGAATGCCGGCGCCATCGCGTCGTAGAGCGCTTGAGGTCCGAAACGGACGACGTCATCCGCCGGCAGACCCGTCTCGTCGCGCGCCCGCTCGATCGCGGTGCGCGCGCTTGCCTCGTCGAGGTTGCGCGTGTTCAGCGCGATGCCCGCGACGCGGGCGGGTTTCACCCCGGCACACAGGCCCTCGTAGGTTCGGATCAGCTGGCGGTACGAGAGCAGCGGCGTCGGAAAACCGTGGACGGTCCGGCGCGCCGAATCGTGGACGAGGACCAGCGCGTCCGGGGCGCAGCCGTAGACGAGCGCGAGCGTTACGGCCGCAAACGCGGGATGATTGATCCCACCCTGTCCTTCGACGAGGATGAGTTCGGCGTCGCGCGCCGCCTCGACGACGAGCGTTTCGGCGGCGCCCGAAGCGAAGTCGCTGATGACGCGATCGATCGCGATCCCGCTCCCGGCGATCACGATCCCCGTTTGGCCGGTCGCTACGAACCGTGCGCGAATCGAGCGGGCGCGCGCGGCTTTGACCAGCTCGAGGGCGACCGTCATTTTCCCGACGGCACAGTCGCTGCCGACGGTCAGGACGACGCGCGCCGCGACGTCGTAGGCGCGGCCGGAGAAGAGCGGGACTTGGGGCGGAATCCGCACGTCCCAAATCGTCGTCCCGCCACGCTTTGCAGCGAGCGAGAATTCCGGATCGTCGCCGAGCGTTTGATGTAACCCGCTGACGACTTCCAAGCCGGCGTCGAGTGCGGCGACGATCTCGCCGCGCCAGGCTTGCGGCAGCGCACCGCCCGGCGGCGCGACGCCGACGAGCAGCGAGGTCGGCCGGAAGGGCAGCGTCTGGGCGACGCGAGCGACGATCGGCGCGTCGCTCGCGAGATAGGGGAGGACGTCGCGCACGCGTTTTCCCGCGTGCTCGGGATCGACGACGGCGACGGTCTCATCCTCGGCGTAGGCGATCACGCCATGCGCCGTCTTGGCGCGCGTATCGTCGAAGGCGCCGGGCGCGAGGATCGCGTAACGGCGGGCGTCGCTCACGCGGCGCGGGGCGAACGCTCGCGGACGCCGAGCCCCGGGCCGTCCGGTAAGACGATCTTTCCGCGTTCGTAGGTGATGCCGGCGAAGGGATCGTCGCGCGTCAGGAACGGGCCGTCGAGGTCGGCCCAGTCGACGAGTGGCGAAAGATGCGCCGCCGCCGTTGCGAGGATCGCACTCTCGACCATGCAGCCCAGCATGACTTTGAAACCGAGCGCGCGGGCCGCGTGGATCATCGCGAGCGCCGCGCGAATCCCGCCGCACTTGACGAGCTTGACGTTGACGCCGTCGACGCAGCCGTACAAGGCGGGAAGGCCCGCGGCATCGACCGAGTCTTCGTCGGCGACGATCGGAATATCGACCCGCTCGCGGATCCAGCGCAGACGTTCGGGGCTGCCGGCCGGAATCGGCTGTTCGCAAAATTCGATCTCGTGGCGTTCGAGCTCGCGTAACGTCTCGACGGCCTGCTCGGGCGTCCACGCTTCGTTTGCGTCGATGCGGAGCGTCCCGCTGTAGCGCGCGCGGACGGCGGCCAGGAGTTCGATGTCGTTCTTCGTTCCCAGCTTTACTTTGAGGACGGGCTGGTCGCGAACTTCGTCGACCTTTGCGAGCATCGTCTCAAGCGCGTCCAGGCCGATCGTGAATGACGTCAGCGGCGTCTGCGACGGGTCCAGTCCGAGCAAGCGCCAGAGCGGTCGATCGAGATCCTTCCCGATCAGATCGTGGAGCGCGACGTCGAGGCCGCAGCGCGCCGCCGCTGGGACGCCGTCGAGCAGCGCTTCGAGCGCATAGGGATCGTCGCCGCGCGGCGGGTGTGCGGCGAAGTACGCGATCACCGACTCGACGCTTTCGGCGTACCGCTCGCTCGGCGCCGTCTCGCCGAGGGCGTCTAGACCCGCCCGCTGCAGCCGGAAGATCGCCGTGCGGGCGATCGACGCCGAGCCGCGCGAGATCGTAAAGGTGTGGACGAGCGGCAGATCGAGCGCTTCGATCGTCAAGTGCACGCGCTCGCTCTTAGTGCAAGGTCGGAGAGGCTCCTCGGCGCCGTCGCAGGGCCGGAACGAACATCAAAAAATTTCGTTTGTCAAGACTGTGAAAAGCGTCGCCGCGGTGGCATAATGCGCGGAGACGACGACTGCGCTCGCGCGCGTACTTTCCTCGGTGTAGGACCAACGTAAAAACCTAGGGAGCATCAGCTCCGGATACGACGGCTGGAAAGGCGGCATACCCCGTCCTCTCCCCGGCGCCCGGGCCGCACCCACCTGAGAAATCAGGTCTCTACCCTGGTCTGCAGACGGCAGTGTGGTTGTGGTCTCTCCTTGCTACAGCGCGCGCAAGCGGCCGATCGCGCGATGGAACGCATCGCGTGCGCCGTTTTCGACGGCGCGATCGATGACGACGAAGCCGCGAAAGCCGCGGAGTGCGTCAACCAAACGGCGCGCGACCGGATCGTTTTCGGTCGCGAAGGTCTCTAGGTCGTCGACGATATGGATGGCGATGACCGTCTTTGGCGCGACGTCGTCGAGTCTCTCCGACGTTCCGAAGGCCGTCGCGTCGGTCGCAAAGCGCAGCCATGCGCTGTCGACGTCCTTGGCCAGCTGCTTGCAGTCGGCGGTCGAGGCGCACAAGCTCGCCGGAGCGTTGCGTATCGCGAGCGTGACGTTGAGACGCTTGGCGCTGGCCACGACCGGTCTGAGGGCCGCGACCAGTGCGTTCCACGCGGCGGGATCGTCGCTGTGCGGTGGCGCGCCGAGGACGACCAGCGGCGCGCCGAGCACGCTCGCGATCTCCAGGGCCGACTCTCCGGCCGGAGGTTCAGTAGCGAGCCCGGCGACGGTCAAGCCGAGATCGGTCGCCGTCTTCTTCAATTGCGCGAGATAGTCGGCGTCGCTGCGCGCGAAGTGGCGCATGTCGAAGAGGACGCCGTCGAGCTCGAGTTCGGAGGCGCACAGGTCCAGCCACTCAAGCTGCGTCAGCTCGCCGCGCGTAAGCATCCCGGCGAAGCTCGCGCTCGACGAAGCAATCTTCATAGAGCAAAACGTCTTCGGCCCTGCGGGCGCCGGTCCCGTCGCCGCGGAAATGCTCAGCCATGAAAATCGCGCTCGCCGCCGATCATGCCGGCTTCGGCTACAAGGATAAGATCGCGGAGTTACTCCGCGCGCAGGGCCACGAGGCGCACGACTTCGGCGCCTGCGACGCGACGCCGGTCGACTACCCGGACTACGGCTTCGTCATCGGCAGCGCCGTCGCGAGCGGTCGATTCGGACGCGGCATCGTCGTGTGCGGCTCGAGCATCGGGATCGCAATCGCCGCCAACAAGGTGCCTGGGATTCGCTGCGCCGCGATCTTCGAGCCCTATTCGTGCGAGCTATCGCGCCGTCACAACGACGCGAACGTCCTCGCGCTCTCGGAGCGGCTCACCGGCTGGGAGATGGTCGAACGGCTCGTCGCGATCTTCATGGAGACGCCCTTCGAAAGCGGCGGACGACACTCGCATCGGGTGGAAAAGCTGGCCTACGGCGCAGCCGAGCAGGCGAAAGCGGAAGCGGACCTCGCCCGGGGCTACGTCGAGGGTGCGCAGACTCCGAAGTCGTTGCTTTAATCGAGGGAGGTCTATGAGCGGGCCACACGATCTTGGCGGTACGAAGGTGGATGCGCCGGTTCCGCGCCGACAGCACGCCATCTTGCCGTGGGAGATGCGCGTCGACGCGCTGATGCAACTCTTGTCCGACCCGACGCGACCGGGCGGGCCCCTGATGAGCGTGGACGAGTTGCGGCGCGGAATCGAATCGCTGTCGCCGGAGCTGTATCGTTCGCTCGGCTACTACGAGCGCTGGCTGCACTCGCTGATCGTCATCATGTCCGAAAAAGGCGTGATCGAACGTTCCGAACTCGAAAACCGTCTGGCGGATGTCGAACTCGCGCACGAGCGCGAGCACGCGGAGCGAGGCGAGCGATGACGCCGCGTTTTCATCCGGGCGAAGCGGTGCGAGTTATCGACAAAGCGAGCGCCGGGCACGTTCGCACGCCGCGCTATATTCGCGGCAAGTGCGGTGTGGTCGAGCGTATCTGCGGCGAGTTTCGCCGGCCCGAAGAATCGGCTTACGGGCGGTATGGCGGCGGGAGGGAGCGGCTCTACCGCGTCCGGTTCGCGCAGCACGAGGTGTGGCCCGACTACGCCGGCCCGGCCGAAGACACCCTGGACGTCGAGATCTACGAACACTGGCTGGAAAAACGCGAGGCCGGCCCATGAGCGCCGAACACGCCCACTCCGATCGGAGCGCCGAGCACCTCGAGCGAGCCTTCCGCGAACTTCTGGCCGAGAAAGGAATCATCAGCGACGCCGCCGTCAGCGAGCGCCTCGAGTTCATGTACACGCGCACTCCCGCGCTCGGCGCGCGCGTCGTCGCTCGCGCCTGGTTTGACCCCGGCTTCAAAGAACGACTGCTGGAAGACGGGAGCGCGGCGGTCACCGAGCTCGGGATCGATATCCGCGGGCTGCGCTTGGTCGTCGTGGAAAATACAGCGGTGCTTCACAACCTCGTCGTATGCACGCTGTGCTCGTGTTACCCGCGGATGCTGCTCGGGCTTCCGCCGGATTGGTACAAGAGCGTCGAGTATCGGGCGCGCGCCGTCCGCGAGCCGCGCGCCGTCCTCGCCGAGTTCGGCCTGAGCCTGCCCGGCGACGTTACGGTTCGCGTCCACGACAGCACGGCCGATATGCGTTATCTCGTGCTGCCGGCAAGACCCACCGGGACCGATGCGCTTGGCGAAGCCCAGTGCGCGGAGCTCGTCTCGCGCGATGCGATGATCGGCGTCGCCCTGGCCGGCTCGCCGTCAAATGTGCTATGATCTGCGTCGATAGATGAACGGGCAGCACGACGTCGGTCGCCCGCCGGCGACCGAGCCGATTCCGACCATCGCAGGCTGGATGGCAGCCGCGCAGCCGCTCCAACTCGTAATGGGCGGCTTGTTCGTCTTTCTCATCAACGCCGCTTTCGAATTTTTGGACCGGCCGTTGATTGCGGCGGTCTTTTTTGCGATCGCGCTGCTCACAATCGCAGTGATCCCGCTCGAGTCGTGGCTGGTGCGCGTCCTCTCCTCGCGCGATCCGGCCGATGCGACGGTCGATCAGATCGCACGCATCTACCAGACCGCGGTCGTCAGCTTCGTCGTCGGCGCGACCTTGACGGTGATCGTCGGCGGGATGCCGGCGCTGTGGCTCGTCGTTCGGCTGGCGCTCGCGCTGGTCGTCGTCAAGATCTGCGGCGAGATCTGGTGGATCAGCCTGAACCGCCGCATCGCCAAGCCCCGCTGACCGGCATCCGGCGTGCGCGTGAAAAATCCGGGCCTCGAGCGATGAGAACCGCGTCGGTCGTCGCCGTCTTTGTGGGGGCCGCGATGTCGATCGGGGACGTGCTCGCGGCGCGCGTCCGCGAAGGTTCCGCAGATCCATGGTATTGGACGGGCATCGCCATCTTCGTGGCGGCCGTTGCGGTTGGCTCGTTCGTTCGGCGGCACGATCCTAGAGTACCGCGCCATCTCGAC
>DHWK01000036.1:0-307 GCA_002413145.1 bacterium UBP12_UBA5184 | reverse complement strand
GGGCGTGACCCTCGGGCTGCGCGGGCTCTACGCGTTGCCGCGCGAAGATTGGGGAGACGAGGACTCCCCGAGCCGGCGATAGGAGTCGCGCCCGGCGGGGGAGTGGGTTGCGAGGTTTAGAAGCACCAGAGCCCATGCAACTGCTCGACGCCTCCTTGCTCGACGTTCAAGATCCGGAGATCGCGTCGGCGTTCCACCATGAAGAGCGTCGCCAGCGCGACAACCTCGAGCTGATCGCGTCTGAGAACTACGCGAGCCGCGCCGTCCGCGAAGCGATGGCCAGCGTGATGACCAACAAGTACGCCGA
>DHWK01000156.1:29973-35669 GCA_002413145.1 bacterium UBP12_UBA5184 | reverse complement strand
CTGCGCCCGATTCTCATGACGACCTTCGCGACCATCGGCGGGATGCTGCCGCTCGCGATCGGCCTCGAAGCCGGCAGCTCGACCCAAGCGCCGCTGGGAACCGTCGTGGTCGGCGGCCTGATCACCTCGACGATGCTCTCGCTCCTGTTCGTGCCGACGCTCTACCTCTGGCTCGTGCGCAACGTCGAGTCGCGTTTCACGGCGAAGCCGCCGAAGCTTTTCCCCGGCCGGAAACCACCGCCGCCGCTCGTCCCCAAGCGCGAACCCGCGGGTGTCTATAAATAGCAAAGAGATTTCGGTCCGAGTGCGAAAAACACGAACCTCACGCACTTGCTCTTTGAGGTGACGAACCGATGAAGCGCCTGCTCGTTCTTCTTGCCCTTAGTGGGATGCTCGGCGCCAGCGCGCCGGCCTCGGCCGCGCCGGTGAACGGGATCTCGTACGAGGAAGTCATGAAGTTCGCGATGGGGGACGCCTCGGGTCTCCAGCCCGGCAACTTCGATGCTGACTTCCAGACCGCGTCGCAACCGGCGCCCCAGCCCAAGGGCGGGGGCGGGATGTTCGGCGGCATCACGGCGGCGATGCAACAGGCGGCGGGCGCGATGTCGATGTTCAAGACCGGGCTCGCGATGCGGCGCTACGTCGCCGGCTCGAAAGAGCGCGTCGATTATCCGGCGATGCAACAGGCGACCATCACCGATTGCGCGGCGCGGACGATCGCCAAACTCGACCTCAAGAACAAGACGTACACCCTCGATTCGATGGATCACCCGATGCCGAGCGGCGCGTCGAGCGGACGCGGTCGTCCCAGCGGCGGCGCGCCGAGCACGAACGACGACGGCTCGAAGATCGCAGTCGCGCTTAGCACCCAAGCCCTCGGACCGCGCAGCGTCGCCGGCGTTCCGACCGACGCGTACCAGTCCAACGTCGTCATGACCGTCACGCGGCCGAACGGCGAGAGCGGGACGTCCAACATGGCCATCACCGAATATCTCGCCAAGATGTCTCGCGTCTCGCTCAGTTGCCCCACCGCCGGGGTGCTCGGCGCGCAAGGACCGGCGGCGGCGGGGATGGGGCAATACGCGGCGCTCATGCGCGCGATGGCGCTGAGCGGCAAAGATTCGCGTTTCAGCATGACCTCGAGCGGACCGAGCCTGCCGCAGAATCGGTTCTCGATGTTTAGCGTCGTAACGATGAGCGGCCAAGGCCGCGGCGGTCAGAGGGGCAGTTTCGCGATCTCGACCCAGCACGGCCACATCGCCTCGGTGCGCAGCGACGATGCGATCTTCCAGATTCCCTCGGACTTTACGAAGACGGGCGCATAAGCGCGGCGACCTTCGGACGCAACACGCCCGCCCAGGCGCGGTAACCGCCGCCCGATAGGTGCAAGCGGTCTCGGTGGTACAGCTCGGGCCGCAGCGTCCCGCCGGGCGCGATGAACGTCGCGCCCGAATCGTAGTAGAGCACGCGTTTGCCGTCGGCGAGCCTCGCAAGCCGCGCGTTGGCGGCGGCGACCGCGCGCCGTATCGGCTCGGAGGGGCCGCCCCCGCGCGGCAAGATCCCGATCAAGACGACCCTCGTCTCGGGAAGCTTCAGGTGAATCGCGCGCAGGCAGGCAGCGACGCCGGCGACCGTCGCATCGACCCCGCGACCCTGGCCTAAATCGTTGGTTCCGATCGAGAGCACCGCCAGCCGCGGCGAGATCCCGTCGAGTTCGCCGTGGCGGATGCGCCACACGATGTCGCTCGTACGGTCGCCGCCGATCCCGAAATCCTCAGCCCCGAGCGGGACGAAGGCAGCTTTCCAACTCGCGATGCCGTCGACGAGCCAGCCGTACATTAGCGAATCGCCGAGAAATAGGAGCGGCACGTTGCCCGCGCGAGCGCGCGCGACATACGAGCGATGCAGCGCATACCAGCGTTCCGCATCAGCCTGCTCGCTTTCGTACAGAACGTGCGGAGCCGATTGGGCCGGCGAAGGACTGGGCGTCCCGAGCGTGAGAAGCACGGCACATGCCGCCGCACGCGCATTCACTCGGGTCGGACGTTACGCCGAATTCGGCCGGCGGCCTGCTGCTCGCGAACGCCCAGATCTTCGACGGCGCGAAAGCCGAACTCGCCCACGGCGACGTCCTCATCCGCGACGGTGCGATCGTCGACGTTTCGACGCGAGCGCTCGCGGTCGATCACGCCCGCCGCATCGACGTCGGCGGACGGACGCTCATGCCGGGTCTGATCGACGCGCATTTTCACGCCTACGCGACGAGCCGCTCGGTGAGCGAGATCGACGCAACCCATCCGGTACTGCGCGCGCACCGCGCGCGACCGCTGCTCGAAAACGCGCTGCGACGCGGCTTCACGACGGTCCGGGACGCGGCCGGTGCGGATTCGGGTTTGGCCCGCGCCGTCGACGAAGGCCTGATCGACGGCCCGCGCATCTTCTTCGGCGGGAAGGCGTTGACGCAGACCGGCGGTCACGGCGATATGCGGGATGCCGACGCTGCGTGCGGCTGCAACAGTCTAGGCCTCACCCAGATCGTCGATGGAGCCGACGCGGTGCGGCTCGCGGCCCGCGAAGAACTCCGGCGCGGCGCGCATCAGATCAAGATCTTCGTCTCGGGCGGAGTCGTCTCGCCGACCGATCCCATCTGGATGGACCAGTTTTCCGACGACGAGATCCGCGCCGCGGTCGAGGAGGCGGCGACGCGCCGGGCCTACGTGCTGGCGCACGCATATACCGCACGCAGCATTCGCCGCTCCGTCGCGCTCGGCGTTCGCTCGATCGAGCACGCGAACCTGATCGATCGCGAGACCGCGAAGTTCGTCGCCGATCGAGGGGCCTTCGTCGATCCGACGCTGGTCACGTACGACGCGATGCGCGGCAGCAACGAAGGCCTTCTTCCGCAGAGCCTCGCCAAGCTCAGGGAAGTCGAGGGCGCGGGACTCCAAGCCGTCGCGTACTGCCACGAGGCCGGCGTACGCCTCGGATTCGGAACCGACTTGCTCGGCGACCTGCACCGCCACCAATCGCACGAATTCGTCCTGCGCGCGAAGGTTCAGGCTCCGCTCGACGTTCTGCGCTCGGCGACGTCGATCAACGCCGAACTCCTGCAGCAGCAGGGAAAGCTCGGCACGATCGCACCCGGAGCGATCGCCGACCTATTGGTCGTCGACGGCAACCCGCTCGAAGATATCGCGCTCCTCGAGCGTCACGAATCGTTGCCGTTCATCCTCAAAGCGGGCCGCATCGTCAGAGACGAGCTCTCCGCAAAAGCGTCAGAGGTCCCGGCGGGCTAGCCGCTCTTGGCTTCGCGCTTGGTGACCCGGTAAACCGAGCGCACGTCCGCGATGGCGCGGAGCTTCTCCAGCACTTTGTGCAGATGCACGAGGTTGGCGATCTCGAGCGTAAGGCTGATCACCGCCGTCCGGTCGCGCTTGACGCGCGCCGTGACCGACGAGGCGTTGGTCTTGTACTCCGCGCACGCCGCCATCACGTCTTGCAGCAACCCCGAACGGTCGTCGGCTTCGACCTCGACGTCGACCGCGTGGGTGTGCTCGGTGCTCTCGATCCAGGACGCCTGGAGAATCCGTTCGGGAGAGGCTGCCATGTACGCCACGTTGGGGCAGTCGGCGCGATGGACCGATACGCCCTTGCCGATCGTCACGTAGCCCATGATCGGATCGCCCGGAACGGGGCTGCAGCATTTCGAGACGCGCACCAGGACGTCGTCGACGCCGGCGATCCGAATGCCGCTCGCGTTGCGCGCGGGACGCCGCACCGGCGCCGGCGGCGCGACGCGCTGCAAGGTCGAAAGCTCGACGATGTTCGAAGCCTTCATTTCGTCCTTGATGCGCTGCACGATCGTGACCGCCGAGGTGTCGCCGAAGCCGATGGCGGCGAAGAGGTCCGTCGCCTTGGCGTGATTCATCCGCTTGGCGATCTTCTCGATGAGGTCTCCACGCGCCAGGTCGGGTCGCAGATGCTCGCGGGCGAGTTCGCGTTCGACCGACTCTTGTCCGAGCACGACGTTCTCGTGCTTGCGTTCCTTGCGAAACCACTGTTTGATCTTGTGCTTCGCGCTCCCGGTGTGGACGATCGTGATCCAATCCAGTGACGGGCGCGATGATTTGTTGACCAGGACTTCGCAGATGTCGCCGTTGCGCAGCTTGTAGTCGAGCGGGACGATCTTGCCGTTGACCTTGGCGCCGACGCAATGGTGGCCGATGTCGGTATGGACCTGATAGGCGAAGTCCAGCGGCGTCGAGCCGGCCGCGAGCGAATAGACGTCGGCCTTCGGCGAAAAGATGAAGACCTGGTTCTCGAAGAGGTCGAGCTTCAGGTTCTCCATGAAGGCGCGCGAGTCGCTGACCTCGCTTTGCGTCTCCAGCAGCGAGCGCAGCCAGGTCAACTTCTTCTCGAAGTCGTCGACCTTGCCGCCTTCTTTGTAACGCCAGTGCGCCGCGACGCCGTATTCGCTGACGCGATGCATCTCGACGGTCCGGATTTGAATTTCGATCGGATCGCCGCCGGGGCCGACGACGGTCGTATGCAACGACTGGTAACCGTTGGGCTTGGGCATCGCGATGTAATCTTTGAAGCGGCCCGGGATCGGCTTCCAGACCGAGTGGACCGCGCCCAGCGCGCCGTAGCAATCCTTGACCGAATCGACGATGACGCGGACGGCCGTCAGATCGTAGATGGTCGAGAAGTCGCGGCCCTTACGCATCTTCTCGTAGATCGAATAGAAGTGCTTAGGACGACCGGTAACCTCGGCTTTGACGCCGATGCGTTCGAAGTTCGTTCGAAGCTCCGCGATCGTCGCGTTGACGGCCGCTTCGCGTTCGGTGCGTTTCTTCGCGACGCGATCGGCGATGTCGTTATAGGCTTTCGAGTCGAGGTGACGCAGCGAGAGGTCTTCGAGGTCCCACTTGACCTTCCAGATGCCGAGGCGGTGCGCGATCGGCGCGTAGATCTCGATCGTCTCGCGCGCGATCGCTTCTTGTTTTTCCGCCGGCAGACTCGCCAGGGTGCGCATGTTGTGCAGGCGATCGGCGAGCTTGATGATGATGACGCGGATGTCTTTGGCCATCGCCATAAACATCTTGCGAAGGTTTTCGACCTGCGCGTCTTCTTTGGTCTGGTAGGGGATGCGTGTCAGCTTGGTGACGCCGTCGACGAGCTGCGCGATCTCGGGCCCGAACTTCTCGCTCACCTGCTCGGCGGTGATCGAGGTATCTTCGACGACGTCGTGGAGGATCGCGGCGGCGATCGTCGCGACGTCCATCTCCATCTCGGCGAGCACCCGCGCGACCGCCAGGGGATGCTCGATGTACGACTCTCCGGAGGCCCGCAGCTGGCCCTCGTGGGCTTTGTCGGCGACTTCGTAGGCGGCGCGCAGCAACGCGGCATCTACAGTCGGGTCGTACGACTGGACGCGTGCGGTCAGCTCGTCGAGGTGCGCGGTGGCCAGCATAGGTGTATTCCGCCTATTCTGCCACAGGTGGACCTAGGGGGGAACCCCCTGCCTCAGTAGGTTATGAAACTCGTGACTTCGTGGCCGAGGCCTTCGAGCGTCGAGCGGCCGTCGAGGAACGATAGCTCGATCAAAAACGCGAAGCCGACGATCTCGGCGCCGAGGCGTTCGAGGAGGCGCGCCGTCGCGGCTGCGGTGCCGCCGGTCGCGAGCAGATCGTCGA
>DHWK01000156.1:22187-29915 GCA_002413145.1 bacterium UBP12_UBA5184 | reverse complement strand
CTTCGAGCGAGTTCGTTCCGTATTCGAGCGCGTATTCTTCGGTGAATTTCGTCCCCGGTAATTTCCCGGGTTTGCGCACCGGCACGAAACCGGCGCCGATCAGATAGGCGAGCGGCGCGCCGAGCATGTAGCCGCGCGCCTCGATGGCGACGACGTAATCGATCTCGTGGCTCTTGTACTTATCGGCGAAGAGATCGACCGCAGTCTTGAAGCCCTTGGGGTCTTTGAGCAAGGGCGTAATATCGCGAAAGAGGATGCCGGGGATCGGAAAGTCCGGAATGGCCCGAACGAGGGTCTCAATCTGCACGCGCGACCGTTCGGGCTTTCAAGTGTCGGACCTTGTGCCGCCGAGCGAGCGGTCTTGTCGCCCCCCAGCCGAGCGGGGCAAGAAACGCCGATAAGGGGACGAACGTTGAGGGCAATGTGAGCTCGAAAGGAAGAAGAGCTATGACCAACAGGATCCTGACCGCGGCGCTCGCGAGCGCGATGGCCGTGAGCCCGTTTGCCGCCACGCCGGCGCTGGCCGACGGCGCGGCGAGCACCCGCAATATTCTGATTTTGGGCGGCGCCGCCGCCGCGATCGGCATTACCAATTACAACCACAAGAAGCGGATCAAGAAGGCCGAGATGGAGGAGTCGGGCCGCCGGCAATCCTCGTACAAAGCATACTTCTACCGCAAGTACGGTTACTATCCGACGCCGCAACAGGTGCACGACTGGTACGTGCGCACGTACGGCGTGCAACCGTCGTAGGTCGAATTGAGGACGGCGCAAGGCGCCTGACGTGAGTTCTCAACAGAGGCCACTCGTCGCAGGCGAGTGGCCTTCGTTATCGGCGCTGGCCGACGGACGCGATCCCAGCTACTGGCGACGGATGGCGATCGCCTTCGCGCTCGCCGTCGCCTTGCACGAGTTGTTCGCCGGGCTGCTGCCGCGCGGAACGCCCGAGCAACCCGAAGGGCCGTCGAAAGCGCAGGTCTTGACGATTCTGCTGCAGACGCCGACCCCCAAACCATCGCCGCCGCCGAAGCCACGGGTGACGCCGGCGCCGATCGTCACCTTCGCCCCCGTCGCGTCGCACGCGCAGGCCGCCGCGAAGGCGGCCGCGCCCGTGACCCGGCATCTCGGAGGGCGCGCCGCGAGGCGCAAGGTACGCATCAAACCGCCCCATACCGTGCATGCGACGCCGGCTCCGATCGCGCTCGCCACGGCGGCGGGCGCCGGCATCCAGAACGGCGGCTCGGGGAGCGGCGCCGGTCCGGGTGTGAACGGCAACGGAGGACTCGGTGGAACCGGCAGTGGACTCGGAGGCACCGGCAACGGCAGCGGCGCCGGCGTCAAACCCTGCGGTGAAGTCTACATGGATCCATTCGACCTGCGGCTGAACCGTGACGGCAGCCGCACGATGGCGATCAAGCTGGTCGTCGACCTCTCGGACGGCTCGTCGGTCGAGGACATCTTGGGCTGGCGTTTTTTCTACCGGCGTGAAATCGACGATCCATTTTCGAAAGCCGGCGAAAACGCCGGAGCGATCCCGCTCTTGCAGTTACCGCCGCCGGGTTACGACCTCGCCGGGACGCAGAAGCCGGCGACGGTTTTCGCGGTGAAGCACACCGATGCTCGCGGCTTCACCGATCTCGAAGACTGTCCGGCGCCGTATATCCCACCGCGCTAGCGTCAAAAGCGGCTGGTCTATGACCTCGAAGCGATGCTCTATTTCGTCGAATCGAGTGTCGATCGTGTTAAATCGGCGCTCTAAGTAGATGTCGAGCTTCGCGAAACGCGCCTCGTGTGTCGCGTAACCGTGTTCCACGGCTGCCTTAAGATCCATGAGGCCGTCGTAGATTGCCGAAGTCGTGAGCTTGTGCTCCGTCAGCTCGCCACGAAGTCCCGTCAGATCATCACGGAGTCCCGCAGTCGTAACCTTGAGTCCCGTCAGATCATCACGGAGTCCCGCAGTCGTAACCCTGAGCTCCGTCAGCCCGTCAGCGAGGCCCGCGGTCGTGGCCTTGAGCTCGGTCAGTCCGTCCGACAGATCGGCCAGCGTGACGCGCTTTTTCTTTGGCTTTGCCATGGAAGGAGCGTAGCGGTTCAATATTGCGGCGCTGTTTCCCGCGCGTTGAACGGATGTGACCAGCCACTGGTCTGACCGATTGGCAAGTTGGGTATACGTCCCGCAGAGGAGGATATCCAATGAAGCTTTCCCACTTGGCGGTGTTTGCCGCCGCCTGCTCGCTGGGACTCACCGGCTGCAGCGGTGGTGGAACCACCACCATCTCGAACGGCTCGTCGCAAGCGACGCTCAATGCGATGCTCGTCGATGGTCCGTTTCGTACCTCCGGCGGGATCGTCAGCGCCGTGAACGTGACCGTTAAGCGAGTCGAAATCATCGGCACCGGCGGAACGACGACGGTCGCCACGTTCTCGCCCTCGCAGACGATCAATCTGCTCAATTATCAAACGACGCCCTTTCAACTCGGCACGACCGCCATCGCTGCGGGTCAGTACAATCAGCTTCGTCTTATTCTCGACACTTCGCAGCCCGGTAACACGACGGTCGTCGTCAACGGAACGACTTATCCACTCACGATTCCGGGCGCGACCGGAGGGTTCGGCTTCGGCAACAATACCTCGCTCGACGCCGGTGACGGCGCCGGAACCTCCGGCATCAAGGTCAACATCGGACTGACGGCCGTCGGCGGTCAGACCTACGGCGTGATCGTCGACTTCAACGCCGCCGAGTCGATCCTGCAGACCGGCAACGGTGATTGGAAGATGAAACCGGTGCTCATCGCTACCGTGCAAGTCACCTCGGGCAGCATCTCCGGGACGGTCAAAAACAACCACACCGCGGCGGTCAGCAACGCTCAAGTCGTCGCGATGCAAGGGGGCGTCGCGATCAACTCGGGGGTGACCGACACGAACGGCAACTTCCAGATCAACGCGCTTCCCGCCGGATCGTACACGCTGGTCGTCAACAACGCCTGGACGAATATCGCCGGCATGGCGGAAGCCGCGCTCGGCGCCGATGGAACGGCGGCGGTGACCTATCCGAGTCCCGTTAGCGTGACGGCAAACCAAACCACCAGCGGCATCATCATCACCGACTAAACGTCGGAAGCGCCGACGGAAAAGCCGGGATTCGCTATCCCGGCTTTTCTGGTTTACCGAAGATGCTGTTTCGGCGGTTAAGAGTTATACGTCAGCGTCCACTTGTCGAAGCCGACCGGGTCCGTCGGCAACTGCGTCCACGTCACGTTGGTCGCCGCTTCGGGGATGGGCAGCAACGGGAGCGGCTGCGCCGCCGGGACAGTACCGCGAATACACGACGCCTGAACGGTTACGACGCCGCTTGCGTCGACGGCGGTCGAATCGGCACGGCAGTTCGGGGGAACCGTTACCGTGACGGTAACGATCGCCGTCTGACTGCCGGCCAGCGCGGCCGTCGGCCAAAGGCCGCCGACAACGGCGACGAGCTGCGCCGCGACAAGCAACGGAATCATCTGAAAACGCACTGTTGAATCCTTTCAAGCGTGCGGCGAAAGCCAGGGGGTCTTACCCTATGGTATCGGCAGAGAATCCCCGAACGCAGATGATCTCGGTCACATGTGAGCCTCGACACGGCGCGGCGCACGCGGCGCGCAGCACGCCGCGTGCGTCAGCGCAGACTTAACGGCAGGCTTGGGCGGGGTCGACTTCGAGCGTGCGGTCCAGGCGCACGCCGCCGTCGACGGAGATCGTGACGGCGCGAATCTGACGGCAGATCGCTTTATCCAGTTCGAGCCGGTACTTGCGGTGCTCGCCGGGGAGGACGTACCACGCCTCCAGTGTCCTCACGAAGAGACGCTGCGCGTTCGGCCCGAGCGCGGTGACGGCGACACGCTGGTTCTTGAAATGGACGGTCCCGGTGTTGACGAGCGAAAACGTCACGAAACCGCCGCGCGCGACGGCGTCGGCGATCGCCCCGGAGGTCTTTGCGGCGCCGAGCGGCGCGACGAAGACCGGGACGTTCACCGCCGAGCGCGTCCTGACCGCAAGGCCGGGGAGTTGTGCGGGGGCGAAGAACGGCGGCAGCTCGGTGACCACGAGACGGTAGCTCTTCTCCCGCTCCCCGCGCCTCCCCATCAAGGCGATGCGGACGGAAAGCGTCTGATGCGGACGAAGCGTCATGACCTGCGGCGTGACGAGCAGGTCGTTGCTCGGCTCGAGCATGACGTCGCCGTTCAGCGTTTGGTCCCAGCGCTGATTTTTCAGTTCGACGCGAAGCGGCGAATCCGAAAGGTTGGTCAGGAGCATCACGGCGACGCGGTCGGCCGGCGCCAACGTCACGACCGCGGGGAGGTAGGCAAAGTTTGCCGCCGCAGCGACGCCGCTGCAGGCGAGGACGACCGCTACAACGAGCGCGCTACGGCGTAATGGTGGCGACGTTCGAATCGCTGAAGCTCGCGGCAGCCACATTCTGCCCCGCCGGGATCCCGAACGTGAAGTTGTAATTCAAAAGGGTCGTCCCGTTGCCGATCGGTTCGGAGGCTGCCGTCTGGGCCGCGCCACCCGACGGGAAGTTGGTCCCGGTCGAATCGTGGATGTAGTAGTTCAGGAACGTCGCCCCGCCCGATTGCATACGCATCTGCGTCCCGAGCGCATTCCCACTGGCGAAGCTCCACTTGTACGTCGAATCGTTCGTGGCACACGTATAGACGGCCGTCCAAGTGGCCGTTTTGTCGGAAACCGCATTAGTGAGGACCGGGTCGTAGAGGCCGAAGTCTAGTGTGGGCGAGGTCGAACTATCGAAAGCGCACTGCATCCCGACCTGGATTTGGACGCAAAAGTTAAAAGTGGTCACGTTCGGGTTTTGAAAATTGTCGGGATAGGTAACGACGAGTTGCGTCATGCAATCCGTGTAGAGTCCATTGGGAACGGTTTGGCCACGGGGGATGCTTGCGGTGAACGTTGCGGAGACGGGCGGCGTCCCGTTACTCGTGGGACCTATGGTCTGGTCATTCGAAGGCGTCCATGGGGTACCGAACGGTACTCCGGGTACGTAGATAATGTAGCTGATACAAATTATTACCGTCATACACGCCGTCGGCGTCGCCCCTGTATACATGATGTGCATGTTACCGGTCTTCTGCGCCGGGGTGCACTGCGCTAAGGTGAGGCTGCCGGGCGTACTGTGGTCGTCGACGCCAGTGGCACTATTCGTGGTAAGCGGCAAGTACGTCGGAAAGACTGGCGCCACGAACGTTGAGTTTACGCAGCCATTGGCCGTCGCGAAAGCAGGCGTCGACGGGGCGAGGCAGTTCGCGAGCACGAAGCCCGCCATCAGCACCAAGTAGCGGAACGAGCGCCTCATTTAACCTCACAGGTGAGCGTGCCGAGCTGCGTCGCGACTTCGGTCGGGCTCGGCAAGACGCCGGGAAACTTACAGGTCAGATCGGTGCCCGAACCCATGACCGTCGCGGTGTACGCGCCGGCGACCGGGCCGTCGAAGTAGAACTGGCCGTCGCTGCCCAAATCCGAGACGTATTCGATGCCATTTTGCAGCAGGCTCAGCATCCCGAACGCCGGGACGATCGTCGCATCGCCGCGCTTTACCACGACGCGCCCAAAGAACGCGTGAAACGTCCGAATCTTGAAGGGCGCGACGACGCCCGAGTAGATTTTCGGCCTGACGGGGATGACCGACGAGTCTTCGATCACATCGATGCGATTCTTCATTTCGTCGACGGCGATCGAGTTGTCGCCATAGGCAGCCAGGCTCGTGACGACGAGCTTCCCTTCACCGTTCGTGCGGCCGGCGTATTGATCGCCGACGAAGACGGCCGTCTTCGGGAAGCCGTTCGTCTCAGCGAGGGCATATCCGGTGCCGATCGGCCGCGCGAGGAAAACGCCGTCCTTGAAGCCGACGATCGAGCCCGCCAAGATCGCCGTCGTCGACGCCGTTTGCCCTCCGAAGGAGTTCGTCAAGAGTTGCAGGTCGGCGATCGGCGTGTGGTACGCGACGCTAGCGGCGGCGGAATCAGGCGCGCCGGCCGTTCCGCGGACGGTGTAGCCGAACCCAAGCTCGCTGGGGACGCTCTTGACCAGCGTGACGTTCGTCGTGCTCTGACCGCCGCTGTTGATCGTCTCTGCGAACAGGTTGCTCTGCCGACTGAGGAGGAGGTTCGCCGAGACGCCGACGGTCCAGCGATCGCCCGGTATCGGCGAACCGAATCCGAAGAACGAGGCGCCGCGGTCGCGCGCCGCGCTCACACCAATCGAGAGATCGCGAGCGAGCCGGATCGTCGAGAACGCCGCGATCTGGTCGGCTGTGGGCAGCCCCGTGTAGGTCCGCGTCGAGTGCGTGAGGTTGAGCGAGACGTAGTTGCCGACGGGAACCGTCAGCCCTTCTTGTACCGACGAGCGCGTGCGCGGCACGTTCGGATCGAGGCTGATGGTGGCGTAGTTTGCGCTCATCGTCTCGGCCGAGAGCGAGATGGAATATCCCCGGTTTTGCACGAGGTAGGCCGCGCCGAGAGCGTTGCCGCTCAAGCCGTTCGCCCCGCTGAATCCGGACTCGAGCGAGACCAGGCCGAAGGGCAGCGAAATGTCGAGTTTCGGACCGCCGGAGACGAGATTCTTGGTCTGCTCGATGCGCGCGCCGGCCGTGACGAAGTCCGTGACTCCGAGCCGGTACGACCCAGTCGCCGCCAGCGGACCGTAATAGTCGTTGTCGCCGAACGGGTTCGGGCGTAGGAACCCGACGTGATAGTCGAACGACGTGAGGCCCTTCTTCAAAAGCACCTGCGTCGAGTAGAAGAATCCGTTGATGGTCTGGGTGTTGCCGGCGCCATCGCGAAGGACCACTTGCGTGACGTTCGAGCCCGAAGGCACGGGGATGTTGTTCAGGTTGAACTGCCCGGGCGGCAGTTCCACAGTGCGCAGGTAGGCGCCGTTGACGTAGATGTCGGCGGTCGTCGGTACGAGAACGGTCCCGCTGACGCCGGCGGTCGGGAAGAAGACGTAGTCCGGTTGGAATTCGAAGTGACGGCTCGAGCCCAAGCCCGCGACGACGGCGCCCCCGCCGAGCATCCCGGTGGAGGCAACTTCCTCACCGACCGTCGTGCGGCTCAGGTTCGTTTGGGACTCGATCTGGAAGGCGGTTAAGCCGCGGCGCCACGTCGACCTAGTGAACGCTCCCGTCTGGCTGAACAGATCCGGGCCGCCGCCGATGCCCGCTTGAAAAAACGCGTTTAACCGGCTTTGGCCGATGACGGTTCCCGTGTTGGTGCTGAGCGAGTAGTCGAGAAAACCGCTGGGGTCGGAGGTTGCGAGACGTAACGGTTTCCGAAATGCAAGCGACGTCGAGCTGCGCGGCAATAGGCTGGCGTCTGCCATGACGTCGAGCGCCAAATTCGCGAGGTCGACCTTGTAGGTGATCTTCGGCGCGAGCGACGCGACCGAGACGTAACGCTCTCCGTCGACGTCTTCGAACGTCGCACCCAGCGTAGGAACCGCCGCGCGCTGGAAGTCGCTCTGGCGGACGAGCGCATCTTTGGCACGCAGGATAACGACGCTGACGCCTTTTTCGATTCCGTTGAAGACGAGCGTCAGCGGCGCACGCTCGGACTTGCCACCGGCCAGCCGTTCTTGCATTTCCGTATCAGCGGCGGAGCTTGACGCAAGCGAGGCGCTCGACGCACTCGATGAATCCTCGCTCGAAGCTGCGTCGGCGAGGACGGCGACGAC
>DHWK01000156.1:21764-22066 GCA_002413145.1 bacterium UBP12_UBA5184 | reverse complement strand
GCGTCGGCGAGGACGGCGACGACCTTCGGGGCCGCGTCGCTGAGCGCGGCCGCAACCTGTGGGCCTGCTTTGGCGACGGCGTCGGTTACCTTCGGAGCCGCATCGCGCAGCGCGTCGGCGGCGCTCGTCAGCGTGCCCTTCGTGTTCAGAACCGCGACGCTGGTGGCGCTAGCGACCTTGGGAGCCGCGTCGCGCAGTATGTCACCGACGCTCGCGAACGCGCCCTTTGTGTGCAGAAGCGCGACACTGGTGACGCTGGCGAAGGCATTCGCCAGGAAATTGACGCGGGTGGGTTCCGCCAC
>DHWK01000156.1:20666-21650 GCA_002413145.1 bacterium UBP12_UBA5184 | reverse complement strand
ATTGACGCGGGTGGGTTCCGCCTGCGCGCCGGCCGTCACGGATCCCGAGAACAGCACCAGCGCGACGCCGAAGGCGAAGTGTTTTCTACCCGCGGCAGGCATCGGCAGGTACTTCAATCGTCTGGGTGATGTGAGAGCTGGGGACGGTGAGGGCGTCGACGCTGATGGCTCGCACCTGCGCGCAAGTGTCGCGCGGCAGCGGAACCGAATAGTCCCGATGCCCCCCGGCGAGAACGTACCAACCGTCCAGAGACTTCTGGAAGATGGTTCGTCCGCCGGTCCCGATCCCCGTCACCGCAACACTTCTGACATGGACCCGGACGGTCCCGGCATCGGCGATCGAAAAAGTGAACGTACCGGCACGTGTGGCAGGATTGACGATCGTCGCGATGGCTTGCTTGGCCGCGGCCGGCGCGAAAAACACCGGCAAAACGACTTGCGAGCGAATGGTGACTGAGGCTCCGCCAGCCTGGTTTACACCCCTGAACGCCGGGATCTCGGTCACTTGGATGCGGTAGGTTTTCTCACGCTCGCCGGGTGGGACGAGCACCGTCACTCGAAACTTGCTGCTCTTGTCGGGTGCGACGGTGATCAAGGGGGGGTAGACCAATAGGTCCTCGGTTGGGTGGAGGTCCATCTGTCCGTCGGCCCGCTGGTCCCAGCGCATCGCGATGGCTTCAAAACGAACCGGTTTATCGCCGGGGTTCTGTAACGTCACAGTGCCGCTGCGCTCCTTCACAGTCAACTCAAGCGAGGTCGGGCTGAAGGCGAAGTTCGCGGCGTGCACCGCCTCGGCGGCGCACCAAACGAGGCCGAGAGCGCAGAAAGGGAGCGTCGCTCGTCTAAAGAGCACGTGCATGAGGTTGAGGCCTTAGTCGCTTACGGAGCGATCGTGACGGTGTTGGTGTCGGTATAATTTCCCGCGATTGCCGTGGTCTGGCCGTGTAACAAGATGAAGTTGAAGCTGACCGACTGGCTGACGCC
>DHWK01000156.1:451-20594 GCA_002413145.1 bacterium UBP12_UBA5184 | reverse complement strand
GCTGACCGACTGGCTGACGCCCGTACCCACCGTTTCGGCGGCGTTCTTGAATGCCGTTCCGTCGCAGAATGTAGTATGGGTGCCGTCGCTGATCGTGTAGGTTAGCAAGTTGCTCGTGGTAACCGTGTGGTGCAACTCGCAGGGGTTGGTGCCGCCGCTGGTTGCGCTATGAAACGAGAACGTCGTTGTGGCGGCCTCGCCGGCCGTGCAGGTGTACGTTGCCAACCACGGCACGGTGATGTCAGCTGTCTGATTCGCGAAGATCGGGTCGTAGAGGCCGAAATCGACGTTCGGTCCGGCGGCGGCGTTGAACTCGCAGGTGTTTACGACGTGGGCGGTCACCAAAATGGATTGGGTCGGTCCCGTGGTCGTCGCGCCGACCGATTGCGGAGCCAACGCTAGGATTGAGACTGCGCCGATCAGGGCCGCGCTGAGGAGGGATTGGCGAAACATGTTTTTCGAGTACTCCTTTTTTGCCGCTTAACCGGCGATTGTGATGGTTAGCGTGTCGGTGTAGGTCCCGGTTTGAACCGTGTTTTGTCCCGCCGGGAGCGTGAAGGTGAAGATGTAGCTGAGCGCTCCGATGCCGGCGCCGGGCGGTTGGCCCGTCGCTGAAGCTGGGGCATTGTTGCAGAGGAAGGCAACACTCCCCGTATCTTTCACGTTGTAGTTGAGGTAATCGGACGTTGACGAGCGCCGCATCCGGCATTGGCCGCCTGTCTGATTCGGGTCTGAAAAGGCGAAGGTATACGTGATGTCGCTTTGCGTGCAAATGTAATGAGCCGTGAGGGGTTGCGTCAGAGCCAACGTAGCGTTTGCGCCGATCGGATCGTAGGTCCCGAAATTGACGGAATCCGACGTCGTGGTGAAGACGCAACTCACCGGAACGTTGGCGCTGACCAGGACCGTGTCGGTGGGACCATTCGCCGCCGCTTGCGCGGATGGCACGAACGCGATCGCACTCGCTAAGAGTGCGGCTGCCGCGAGAATACGGCGTTTTGGAAACATAGTGGTAGGCTCCTTAAATAAAGGACCGCTTTTGGTGAAGGCAGCGGGGAACTGCCCGTCCGAGTGCCGGACCCCCCATCCGGGGGATACTGTGATACCCCCCTCTTTACTTCGCTTCAGTTAAGCAAAATTTCAGGCGGCTTATAGAACCTTAGCACGGGCGGATGACTCTGGGGTGAGACTTTAGGCCCAGCCGGCCGAGGATTTCAGCCGGCGAGCCGACCAAAGCCAGAAGCGCGGCCGTGAATAGTCTCCAAAGACTAGATGGCTGGTACGCCTTGAACGGCTCGTAGGGCGCCGTGCGCGGGCTTTCCATTGGAAGGGAGAATACGTCGCGCGGATTCGATTTCGGTATCAAGGGGTGCGTATGAGCTGGACTCCGTGTTCCGGTCTTCAGTCGGAGGCGGGGCTCGTATGGCTGCCACGCTTGTTGCAGAAGGCGCGCCACTGTGAAACCTCACCGCAGGGTCGTCTCGCCGACGGTTATTGCTACGGCGACAACGATTTCATCGACAAGCAGCTCATCGAGTTTTTGCGCACGAACGACGCTGCGATCTCAGCGCTCGTAAGGCAACATCCGGCCGATAGCGACGTCGCGAGAATTCTGGTCGAGCGAGCGGGCGCAGTCCGGCCGAGTGCGAGGCCTTTAATACATCGTTCCGCCGGAGAAACTTCGACTTCGTGCTGGTCGAAGCGGACGAAGGGCGGCTTCGGCCCGGCCTGAGGGCGACGGTCTTGAAATTCCTATACAACAGCGCCCTGATGCCCGTGGTCTACTACGTGTTTCGGCGCGACGAACGAAAGCGGGGCGCGTCCTCCGCCGAATAGGGCCGACCTTGGCGCCGGCGCCGAAGAGACGACGGCCGAACGCCAGAATGTGGCCTAGCCCGCGGGTCCGACCTCCAACGACCCGACGCGATCTTCCAGCCGGTCGAACCGCGCGTCGAAGCGCCGTTCCAATGCGTCGAAACGCACGTCCATCGCATCGAAACGTTTGTCCATCGCATCGAAACGGTCGTCGATCGCATCGAAGCGGCGCCACATAAGCTCTTCCAATTTTGCCACGCGGGCCTCGAAGCGCGCTTCTTGCCGGGCGAAGCCGCGCTCGACGGCGGCCTTAAAATCCATCAGGCCGTCGTAGACATCGGCGATCGTAAGCCGTTTTTTCTTCAGCTTCTTCATGAAAGGGAGGCTAACAGTTCGGAATGGCCGGAGTGTTTCCCGTATGTGGATATCTCTCGCATTTTCGCGTCCGAGTCGGCGGAGGCGGGCCCTTGACGGCGTGACGGCTTGTCGCAGAGGAGCCTCAGCAAGTAGCATGCGGAGGCTCCATGATCGCAACCATCTCAACCGAGCGGCGGACGCGCGCGCTCGAGTTCGGCATTTACCGCGACGGTGATAACAACCTCGACCACATCCAGTCGCTCGTCCTCGCCCAAGCCGTGCGGGTGAGCGCGCAGAATCCCTCGATCGAGTTCAGCGTCGAAGACACGACGGCCGAACGCGGAGACGTTCCGGCGACGTGGAGTTACACGCTCGCCGACGGAGAGAGCCGGGGGCTGCGGCGAGGCGCGCTGCACGATATGTCGTCGCGGGCCAACCTCGCGGCTTTCGTAGCGCTGACGTTGGACAACGCCGAGAAAGCCGGCGCGCAGCAAACTTGGATCGACTTGGTCGATCACGGTGCGGGAGACGGCGGCGGACTCGAAGCCGATCACGCCGGCCGCGTCCCCGGGATCATGCGAGAGGACGACATCGCCGGCGCGATCGCCGACGGCGTCAGCTTGCACGCGACCCGGCATCCCGAAGATGCGAATCGCCGCGTCGACGGCGTCTGCGCCAATCAATGCCTCATGGCGACGCTTGGGCTCTCGTCAGCGCTTTCGCATGCCGGCGTGCGCTATCTGGCGGCGTCGCCGGAGACGATGCTCGCGCCGGGTGTTCCGAGTGAGGTGGCAAGCGACGTCGCGGCGCATCTCGACGATCCGCAAGCGATGGCGCGCGGCATCGTCGATCGCGTCATGGAGACGCGCTATTTCCCGAACGAACAGGGCGGCTGGTCGCCGGCCGCCGCATTCGACGTCTTCGACCTGGAGCCGGCCAAGATCGCCGCGATGGAGGCGGGCGTGAAAGCGCTCGACGCGGCCCTGTTCGAAGCGGCGCGGGATCGTTCGCAGCGCGCCACGATTCGCGAAGACGCGCGGGCGATCGACGGAATGGTCCGCTTCCCAAGCGGAAAGCATCTGCCGTGGCGCGCCGATCGGCCGGCGCTCGCACTCTACGACACGTTCGCCGAAGACGGGCGCCTCCCGTCGAACGTTCGTAACGCAGCGCAGATCGCCGGCGCCACGATCCGTCAGACCGTCCTCGCCCATCGCGAAAGCGGCGACTTCGCGCCGTTCGCCGACGCCGACTACGGCGACGCCGCCGGACCGACCGTGCACTTTCCCCTGAGCGGGGCGCAGATCGACCCGTGGGCGCCGATGGTGAGCGAGACCGACAATGCATTCTACAAAGCCGTCGGCGCCGGCCAACTGACCCACGCCCTCGCGTAGGTGCAAAAGGGGGATGGGACGACGGTGCCGAGTATTCATTCGTTCTCGGAAGCACGCTTTGGCCGGCGGCCTAAAACGCTTGCTCGGCGTGCCTGTTCTTATCTTAATGAAAGGGATATATTATGCACAGTTGGTCTCTTCGCCCATTGGCTATCGGCGTCGGCTTCGCGCTCGCATTCGGGCTGGGCATGCTCGTGCGACCCGTCGTCCCGACACAGGCGGCGATGATGGGTCCCCAACCCCAAATCATACACGTCAAAGATTTGCTCGATGGCACGCTTCCAAAAATCATACCTGGTCTCTGGGGCAAGACGTTGGCTGCGAGCCCAGATTATTCAGTCGAAGCGTACCAAATCAGCTCCATCGCCCCGCACAAGCACTATAACACCATCGAATTCATCTACGTCGTTGAGGGCGCGGCGAAAGGTACGCTCGGAAACGCTTCCGCCACCGTTCATGCGGGTGACTTAGAGGTGCTTCCAAAGGGCGTGCCCCACTCGTTCGTCGGCATCGGCGGACCGGTGAAAATCCTGTTCTTCTCGATGCCCCGCTTCAGCGCCAAGGACATACACTTCGTGAAGTAGGCTCTTGCAAGCGTAACGAGAGCTACTTTTCGAGGGCGACGCGGTCGGGGTAGATCGGCCGGTTGATGATCTGTTCGAGCGTCGTCGCGTCGGCCGCGAGCGCGAGCTTGCAGAAGCGCTCGAAGTCCTCGCGTTCCGCTTCGGCTTCGGCGAAGACCGCGGTCTTCGTCAGGTCGACCTTGCCGCCGACTTCGAGGAAGCGCACGAAGCGGCCGTCGTCGTCGCGTCCGAGTTCGACCAGACCGGCCTCTTGCCAAATGCGAACGGCCGTCCCCACGGTCTCCCCCTCGACGTTATCGAATTCGAGCGTCCGCGCCACGTCCTCGTAACTCATCCGCAGCACGTCGAACGAAGACAGCCCGCGCATCCCGCGGTAGAGTTCGCGCAGCGTTGCGACCGCGGGCGCGGACTTGCGTAGGATGTAATCGTTGATGCGCCGGTCCGCGTCGCCATACAGGAGGTGGATCCGCGCGGGGGCGTCGTCGCGTCCGGCGCGGCCGGCCTGCTGGTTGAATTCGGTAAACGCGAAGTTCAAGTGATACAAGACGACGTCGCGGACGTCGGGAAGGTCGATGCCCTCGCCGAACGCCGAAGTCGCGACGACGACGCGCAGCGCACCCTGCCGAAAGAAGGTCTCGACCATCGTCCGCTCGGCGCCAGGCATCCGCGCGTGATAGAACGCGACGCTCGGCCCGAACCGGCGCCGCAATCCTTCGGCGATCGTCTGCGCCTCGGAGCGCGACATGCAGTAGACGATCGCTTTCCCGTCGCCGCCGAGCGCGCGTTCCAAGTAGGAGAGTTTGTCTTTCGTGTTGCGCGCGTCGACGACCGCAAGATTTTCGCGCACCGTGGGATCGATCACCCAAGCCTCGATGTTCAAAGCGCGGCGAATCTCGCGAAACGCCTGGTCGTCGGCGGTCGCGGTCAGCGCGAGCACCTGCGGCGCACCCAAAGCCTGGACCAATTCGCCGAAGCCGACGTAAGCGGGCCGGTGGCGCGACTCGGAGAGATGGTGCGCCTCATCGACGACCAGCAGCGCCGCGCGGTTGTGCGGCAGAGCGAACGCTTGGCGATGATAACTCGCGAATTCCGGCGTCGCGAGGATGACGTCCCAGGAACCATCCTCGAGCGCCAGGTCCAGCGCCGCCCGTTCGTCACCGTCGATCGCGCCGGTCGCGCGCAAGACCCGCAGTCCGAGCGGTTCGAGACGGCGCACGAGGGCGTCGTGCTGATCGTTGGCCAGTGCGCGCAGCGGATAGAAGACCAGCGTCTTGGCCCGCGCGCGCAGCGCCGCTTCGGTCGCGGGGAGTTGAAAGCAGAGCGATTTCCCGCGCCCGGTACCCATCACGGCGAGCGTGTTGCGCCCGGTCGCAAGCCGGTCGAGGACCGTCGGCTGCGCCGGGCGCAGCGCGCGCTCGCCCAGAAAGAGCCGGCGAATCTCATCGCTCTCGACCGCGAGCCGCGCGCCGGCCGCCGACTCACCGGCGCGGCGCGGCGACGGGCGATGCCGGCGGACGTGGATGTTGACGCCGACGTGCTTGTCGGCTCCGCCGCCGGTGATGCTTCCGACGACCGCCGCATAGCGTTCTCCGCCATCGATGTTCGGGCTGAGACGCTTCGCGATCTCCTTGCGCAGGTAGCCGAGCTGGATCGGCCCATAGCGCACGGCGATCGCGTTCGGGTCGTGGGCGTTGTCGGGCTCGCGGACGAGTTCGAGCGACTCCCCGACCTCGAGGCCGACTAATTTTTCTTGCCGGCGTTCGAACGAGACGCCGACGATCTTGGTGAAAAAATCACTCGCCTCGCCGATCGTCGCGAAGCGATCTCGCTCGAGGTACTCGCGCCGTTTCGCGAAGAGCGCATCGACGAAAACCTCCACCTCATTCGGCGCCGGCGAGAATGCGGGCGTCGGCGCCGGCGGTGGCGCCGCCGGAGCGACGCCGTCGAGCCGCTCGAACTCTGCGAGGAGCGCTTCGAAGGCAGCCTCCGAGGGCGTCGGGGCGGGGAGCGGTGCGCGCGCCCCGAGCCCTGTGGTTTTGGGTTTACTCGGGCTTCGCGGTAGTCGGGGTTTCGCTACTCGTCGCTTCAGCGCTCGCCTCGGGTTCGTCTTCGAAGTGGATCTCTTCGTGCCCGAGTTCGAGTTCGGCATCGTGCAAACCGGCTTGCTGGGCGTCGAGCGGATCGATCTCGCCCGATTCGTCGTACAGCTCTTCCTCGAGCGGCGCGCTAACCTGTGCGGCTCCGGGGCGTCTCTTCCGATAGCGAGCCGGACCGCCGGCCGGACGGCTCGGCGCGCCCTTCTCGCGCGCGCGGCGTTCGCGCCGGGCTTCCAAGATCTGCTGGCGCGTCATCCCGCGCGTCGCCTGGTCGCGGGCTTCGGCGACCGTGCGTGGACGCTCGGCGTCGGCGCGCTCGCGAACGCGACGTTTCGCCAGCCGGCGCTGCTCGCGCTCGCGCATCACGTAGACCAGCGGCGCCGAGTAGAAGATCGAATGATAGCCGCCCGAGCAGATCCCGACCAGCAGGGCGAAGGCGAAGTTCTGCAGCGAAGCCCCGCCGAAAGCGAGCAGGGCGACCAAGGTGATCACGACGGTCGCCAGCGTGTTGAACGAACGCGTCATCGTCTGCAAGATCGAGGAGTTGACGATCTTGTCGTACGGCTCGCTCGGCATCAATTTGACGTTTTCGCGGATCCGGTCGAGGATCACGATCGTGTCCATCACCGAATAACCGATCACCGTCAGCACCGCGGCGAGGAAGGCGTCGTCGGCGCGTTTTTGTGCGAGCGCGTAGATGCCGATCATCATCGCCGCATCCCGGATCAGCGCGATCACCACCACTTGACCGAAGATGTAGTTCCAGCCGAAGCGGAAGGCGATGTAGAGGAACTGGATCCCGATCGCGATGACCAGCGCTTCGAGCGCCTTGGTCAGGTATTCGTGCGACAGCGAGGGGCCGACCGACTCGATCTGCGACTGCCCGCGATCGACCGGCGCGACCCGGCTGAGGGCGCCCCACAGTTTCGCCGTTTGATCGCCGAAATCGAGCTGCGTCGAAATGGTGTAGCGCTCGTTCGGAACGGGGTCGGCCGCTTTCGCAAGGGTGTTGATCTGCGCGTCGTTGACGCCGACCGTTGCGAGTTGGGCCCGCAGCAGATCGGCCGTCCTCGGCTGCGTATACTTTACGGTGACGTCGGTGCCGCCGGTGAACGAGAGGCCCAGTTTGATCGGATACCCGTGCGTAAACCAGTTGTAGGCGACCATGATCGCGCCGGCAGCGATGATCGTGTACGAGATCGCCGAGACGATCTTGAACCAGCCGACGACGTTCCAATTCAGCTTGCGGAAGAACATCTACGCGCGCGACCTCACGCCCCGTAGGCCTTCTGGTTGGTGACCAAGTCGTTCTCGACCACCAAATCCATGAAGTACCGGGTGATGAAGACCGCGGTCACCAGCGAAAAGAGCGTCCCCCAGAAGAGGGTGTAGGCGAAGCCTTTGACCGTACCGGTGCCGAGCATGAAGAGCACGCCCGCGCCGACGATGGTGGTCACGTGGCTGTCGAAGACCGCGGTGAACGCTCGCCGGAAGCCGATCTGCACCGATGCGCGCAGCGATTTCCCCGACCACAACTCTTCCTTGATCCGCTCGAAGATCAGAACGTTCGCATCGACCGCCATCCCGATCGAGAGGACGAAACCGGCGATGCCCGGGAGCGTCAAGACGGCCTTCACGCCGGCCAGCAATCCGAGCAGCATCAACACGTAGACGACCAGCGCGACGTCCGCCAGAGCACCCGGCAGCCGGTAGACGAAAATCATGAAGAGCAGGACGAGTCCGAGGCCGATCATCGAAGCGACCAGCGACTTCTGGAGATCCTGGCGCCCGAGGATCGGGCCGATCGTATCGTTTTCGATCACCGTCACCGCGACCGGCAGTGCGCCGGCGTTGAGTTCGTTGGCGATGCGAATGACGTCGTCTTCGGTGAAGCTGCCGTGAATCTCGCCGGAGTCGGTGATCACGCCCTGGATCGTCGCCGCCGACTTGTACTGTTTGTCGAGAAAGATCGCGAGCAGCTTGTTCAAATTCTTCTGCGTCATCGCGCCGAACTCGGCCGGCTTCTTGGTCTGAAACGTGATGTTCGGTTTTCCGGTTTGATCGAAACCCGCTTGCGCCGATTTGAGGTCAGCGCCGGAGTAGACGATCGGCCCGGAATCCTTATACGCCCCGTTCGGATCGGCGGCGTACTTCGAATCCTTCTCGGCCCGCGCGTACACCGGCTCGGGGATGATCTTGAAGTCGAGCTTCGCGACGTCTTTGAGCGCGCGCACCGCTTCGTCCGGATTCTTGACGTTGGGCAACTCGACCAAAATCCGGTCGGTCCCAACCGGCGTGATCACCGGCTCGGAGACGCCGAGCCCGTTGATGCGGTTTTGCAGGACGAGATTGACCTGCCCCTGGACCTGCGTCGTGATCTTCGGAACCTCGGGCGAGCTATGCAGCTGCAGGAGCACCCGTACTCCGCCCTGCAGGTCCAAGCCGAGCTTGATCTTGCTCTGAATCGGGAGGACCAAATACAGACAAAGCGCCGCCGTCCCGAGGACGGCGGCCCCTTTCAGCCAGGGCTTGAGACGATTCCACATAGATGAAGGAACGAACGTGACCGCCGAGGGGGAGGGGAGAACCGGGGTATTATAGCATGTCGCCCTACCCCGTCAAACGCCTCACGCCGAGTCCGGCGCCATCTCCCAGGTCCTCTTCGCTTGCGAGCCGCTGGCATGGATCTTAAGACCGTCGACGCTGGATTACTGCAGTCGCGTTATCGACTGACCAAGCAGCGTGCCGCCGTTTTGCGCGCCCTCGGCGACGGCGGTCACCTCTCCGCCGAAACGATCCTCGAAAAGGTGCGTGCGGAGTTGCCGACGGTGAGCCTCGGAACGATCTACCGGACGCTCGACATCCTGCGCGCCATCGGGCTCGTCCAGGTTTTTTCGTTCGGGGGGAGCGCGGCCCGCTACGAGGCCTCGCTCGACAAGCACCATCATCTCCTGTGCAGTACGTGTCGCGCGCTCGAAAACGTTCAGGCCGACGGCGTCGGCGAGATCGCGGCGCAAATCGCAGCCGCAAAGGGATTCAGCGACATCGACTACGGGCTGACGATCGTCGGCCGCTGCGAATCGTGCGGCCGCAAGCCCGGCAAGAATGGCGCTAGCTGACGAACGCTTTCGGCCGCTCCAGAATCATCGCCGGCCGAATCTCGAGTTCCGGCGGCAACTCGCTATAGGCGAAGACGTCGAGGCGTACCCCGAGCCGGGCGAGAAACTCCGCCAGCGCGACGCGCAGGTTCGCGGCGCAGAGCAAGGCGGCCCGTTCGCGCGAGACGCGCGCGACATACGCCGCGGCGACGCTGCGCACGTGAACGGCGACCTCGGGATGCGGCGCGCTCGCCGCGTCCGAGAACCACTCGCGTAACTCATTTTCGAACCCCGGCGAGATCACGAGCGGTTCGAGCCTCTCGAGTTTGCGCCGGCGCAGTTGTTCGGGGACGATGCGCCGGCGGGCGGCTTCGGCGAGCTCGCGCGGATCGCGCGTCACGTTTGCGGTTTCGACGATCGCTTCGAGCGTCGCCGTCACGTCGCGCGGCCAGATGCGTTCGCGCAACAGAGACTCGAGGGTGCGCTGCACGAGCGCGAGCGGCACGCCTTCCGTGCCGATCTCTTTCACGAGCGAGGGGACGGCGCCGCGCAGATGTTCGAGCAGCGTGTGCAGTTCTTGCCGGCCGAGTAACGCCGCCGCGTGGGCGCGCACCGTCTCGGCCAAATGCGAACCGAGGATCGCGATCGGATCGAAGACGAGCGCACCGGCCCCTTCGGCTGCCGCGCGCCGTTCCGGTTCGATCCAGCGGCCCGGCAACCCATACACCGGCTCGCGGGTCGCTTCGCCCGCGCACGCTGCGAGGATCGGTTCGTCGGCGACCGCGAGAAGTTTGTCGAGGTGCAGGCGCCCTTCGGCGGCGATGGCGTCGCGGACGCGGATCGCGTAGGTCTGCGGGTCGCGCGCCAGATCGTCGCGCAGCCGCACGCCGGGCATCACGAGGCCGATCTCGACGGCGAGGCCGCGCCGCACTTCTCCGATGCGGTCCAAGAAAGCGTCCGCGAGCGGCGGCACGAGGAGCGCTCCGAGCTCGAGTCCGACGTCGATCGAGAGCGCGTCGACGCCGACCAGCCCGAGTGCGGTTTCGGGCCGGCGGACGGCGACCCGGCGGGCCGCCTCCCGCGCGGCGCGCACTTCTTCCGAATGCCGGCGGCGGCGGCGGTCGGCGAGCGCGGCCGCACCGAACCCCGCCAGGCCGAGTCCCGCGAACGGCGCGTGCGGCAGCGCCGGAACGACCGCCAAGGCGAACGCAAAACAGCCGGCGGCGCGCAGAACCGCGGGCCGCTCGCAGATTTGGGTCGCAAGATCGAAGCCGAGCGAGCCGTCGGCGGTGACGCGCGTGACCATGAGGCCCATCGCCGTCGAGAGCAAGAAAGCCGGCAGCGTCGTCACGAGCGCGTTCCCGATCGAAAGGATCGCAAACGTATTGAGCGCGTCCAGCGGCGAGAGGCCGTGGTAGGCTACGCCGACGACGACGCCGCCGGCCAGGTTCAAGACGACGATCGCCAGCGCCGCGATCGCGTCGCCCTTGACGAACTTCCCCGCGCCGTCCATCGCGCCGTAGAAATCGGCTTCCTTTTGTACCAACGCGCGCTTGCGGCGCGCACCTTCGGCGTCGAGGGCACCGGCGTGCACGTCGGCGTCGATGGCCATCTGTTTGCCCGGCATCGCGTCGAGCGTGAAACGCGCCGCGACCTCGGCGACCCGTTGCGACCCCGCCGCGATCACGACGAATTGGATGATCACCAGGATCGCAAATACGATCAAGCCGACGACCAAGTTGCCGGCGACGACGAACTGTCCGAAGGCCGGAACGATCGCACCGACGCCGCCTTCGAGATGCCCTTGCGTCAAGATGAGGCGCGTCGCCGAGACGTCGAGGGCCAGCCGAAAGAGTGTCGCAATCAAGAGCGTCGGCGCGAAGGCCGAGAACTCGAGCGGATCGGCGAGCGTGATGCTGAGGAGTAGGACCAGCGCCGAGCCGAGGATGTCGAGGGCGAGCAGCGCGTCGAGCAGCGGCGGCGGGAGCGGCACGAGCAAGATCCCGACGAGGCCCAAGACGGCCGCACCGAAACCGTAGGTCGCGACGTTGCGGTTCACATCGGTGCGCTCGGGAGGGCGAGCTTGCGCTGCTGCACCAGCGCCGCGACGATCCGCGCGACCGCGTCGTAGGCGTCGCGCGGAATGAAACCATCGACGCGGCTCTGGGCGAAAAGCGACCGGGCCAATCCGACGTCCTCAACGATCGGGATCTCGAGCGCGCGCGCACGCTCCTTGACGAGTTGCGCGCTTTCGTCGAGCGCGCGAATGAGGACCAGTGGAACCGCGATCTCCGGCGGCCGGTACGCGAGCGCGACGGCGACATGCTGCGGATTCGCGACGACGAAGGCGGCCTCGCGGATGCGCCCGAGTGAGCCCCGCAGGAGCGCGCCGTGCGCCTTGCGACGCCGACCGCGCAGTTGTGGATCGCCTTCCTCTTGCTTGAGATCGCGCTTGAGTTCGTCGACGTTCATGCGCAAGTTTCGGCGCCACTTGGCTCGAGCGAAAGCGACGTCGAGCGCGGCGAACGAAGCCGCGACGACGAGCGCGGTGAACGCGATGCGGACGAGCGCCGCCGTCACGACGCTCGCAAGCAGCTCCGGACTCCCGCCGCGAGCGGCCCCACCGAAGGTCGCAGCGACGGCGGGCCAGGCTGCCGCGGCCAGCGCGACGCCGGCAACCAGCGCTTTCGTCGCGCCGAGCGCCGCCTCGCGCGAAAGCATCGCCTTCAATCCGCCGAGCGGATTCAAACGCCGCAGTTCGAACGCCGGCGTGCGAGCGGAGAGTCCGCCGGCGACCAGGAGGTGCGCGGCGATCGCACCGACGACCGCGCCGAGCGCCGGCAACGTCGCGCAGGCTGCGAGGACCGCGTAGGGCGCCGCGCTGACGGCGCCGTGCGCCGCCTCGGCGAGCGCCGCACGAGCGGCGCCGGCGCAGGGCGCGACGGCTGCGGCGAGGCCGCAGGCTCCGCCCGCGAATGCGGCGACGGCCGGCGCGTCCGCCGAGCGCGGGACGTCTCCCTCGCGCCGTGCGCGCGCGAGGCGGCTCGGTGTCGGCTCGAACGCTTTGTCGTCCATCAGCGCGAGCGTAGCGCCGAGAGGTCGAGCCACGGCGTTCCAGCCGCCGAAATCACGACCGGCAGCGATGCAACGGTCACGAGGATCGTCGCCGCAAGCACCAGGCCGAACGAAAGCGGAAACGTCGAGAGGCGCGGCACGACGCGCGATACCGTCGCGAGCGCGAATTGTACGACGAGGCCGATGGCGATTGCGGGCGCACAGATAAAGAGCGCCGCTCGCAGCAGCGTCGTAGGGAGCGTCACCGCAAACGTCGCCAGATCGCGCGCCGCGACGAGCGCGCCCGGCGGCAGCGCGTCGAAAGCGCCGGCAAAGGTCCCGAGCGCAAGCCGATCCCCTCCGAGCACGAAGAAGCCGGTCACGAACGCGAGCGACCAGAGCCGCCCGAAGCCCGCGCCGGCCGCGACGTTCGCGCTCGGGACGCTGCCGCGGATGCCGGCGTAATCGTCGAGCGCGCGGCCGCCCGCGTATGCGCCGTCGTACAACAACGACGCCGCCGTACCGATCGCCGCGCCGAGCGCGAGTTCGCTTGCGAGCGCGAACGGCAACGCTCCGGGCGCCAAATGGAGGCCGCCCGGCCGCGCGGCGAACGCGCCGGAGAGGACGTAAGCGAACGCCGCGCGCGCCAACGGCGGAACGTCGGGATGCGAAAATCCCGGCGCGCGAAAGACGAAGCCGAGGCAGCGCGCGAGGATCAAGAGCTGCAGCGCGCTCACGGCGCGCCGCGGACGATCTGCGGAAGCGCCGCAATCGCGTGTTCGAACAGCCCCCCGCAGAGGCCGAGTGCCAGACTCCCGAAGACGGCGAGGGCTGCGCCGACCGCGAGCAATTTGGGGAGCAGCGTGAGCGTCTGCTCTTGCACCTGCGTCGCCGCCTGCAATACCGCAACTGCGACGCCGACCGCGGTCGCGATCCCCAGGATTGGAAAGGTCACCAGCGCCGTGACGATCAGCGCTTCCCGAACGATCGAATCCAGCGCGCCCACCGCTCGATTCTAACCGCCGATTATGACCTCGTTGCTACGAAGTCGTTACCAAACGCTCGCGCACCGCTAGCAGCGCGGAGACGACGGCGCGCGTCGACGGCGAGCGGTTGAGGGTATAGAAATGGATGCCGGGCGCGCCACGCCGCAAGAGGTCCGAGCATTGCAGCGCGCAGTACGCGACGCCCAAATCGGTCACGCCTTGCGCGTCGGTCGCGCGCGCTTCGAGTTCGCCGAGGAGAGGGGCGGGGATCGACGCGCCGCACATCTTGGTCATGCGCCCGATCTGCTCGAAGCTGGTGATCGGCATGATCCCGGGGACGATCGGGACGTCGATGCCCAGGGCTCGCGCGCGTTCGACGAACCGAAAATAGGCCTCGTTGTCAAAAAACAGCTGTGTGACCAAAAAACGCGCGCCCGCGCTGACCTTGCGGACGGCATTGGCGAGATCGTCCTGTAGACTCTCCGCCTCGGGGTGCTTCTCAGGGTAGGCGGCCGCGCCGAGCGAGAAGCTGAATTCTTCCTGCAGCATCGCGATCAGCTCGGAGGCGTAGCGGAAGCCGCCTTCGGTCGCGGTGAAGGTCGCCTCGCCGCGCGGCGGGTCGCCGCGCAGCGCCATCACGTTCTCGATCCCGGCCTCTGCGAGCTCGGCGAAGAGCACGCGCAGATCGGCTCGCGTATGCCCGACGCAGGTGACGTGCGCCATCACTTCGAGTTCGAGTTCGCGCTTCATCCGCTTGGCGACTTCGACGGTGCGCGCACGGGTCGACCCACCCGCGCCGTACGTGACCGAGACGAAGGCCGGCTCGAACAGCTGCAGCGTGCGCGCGGTGTTCAAGAGGTTCTCGACGCCCTCATCGGTTTTGGGCGGGAAGAATTCGAACGAGAAGCAGGGACGCTTGAGGGCTAGAGTTTGATCGATCCTCACACTGCCAGCGAGGATTCGCCGGGATGGAGGCGCGGGGCCCCCTCGACGTGGATGCAGTTGCGGCCTTCGCTCTTGGCTTGGTACAGCGCCCGATCCGAGCGGCGCATCAGGTCGAGCCCATCCTGGGCGGCTCGCTCTTCGGTCGAAGCGACCCCGATACTCACCGTCAGGACCCCGTGGCGCGCCCCCGCACCCTGCAGGATGCCGACGCGTTCGACGCCGCGCCGGATCCGTTGCGCGACCGCGGCGGCGCCCGCTCGATCCGTCTCCGGAAGCAGGACGGCAAATTCTTCGCCGCCGATGCGCGCGGCGCAATCGGCGGCACGGCGCAGCGTCGTCTTGACGACGCGCGCGACGATGCCGAGCGCCGCGTCGCCGGCCGGATGGCCGTAGGAATCGTTGTAACGTTTGAAATCGTCGATGTCGATGACGAGAAAGGCGACCGCTTCGCCGCGACGCTGCGCCCGGCGCAACTCTTCCTCGAGGCGCGCGTTAAAGCCGCGGCGGTTGAGCAGGCCCGTCAGTTCGTCGGAGACCGATTGCCGGTAGAGCGTCGCGTTGGTCGAAGTGAGCGTCAACAAAATTCGATAGACGCTGCCGAAGAGCACGACTAGGAACACGCTCGCGGCCAGCAGCGATTCGGCGCGTCCCAGATACCAGCCGAGCGTGAAGCGCGAACCCGAGATGAGGTTGGAGACCACTACCTCGCTGAACGAGACGGTCAGGATAACCGTGAGCCAGAGATGGACGGCGGTGCGCAGTCGCGTAACGCCGATCAAGATCGCGCAGGCCAGCACCTGATAGCACAGCAGCGCCGGGATCGCGGTGCGAGACCAGAGGGCGGTCACGTGCCGGCCGACGATCGCGATGGGGAGCTCGTCGGCGTAACCGACGGTGACGATCAAGGCGATCAGCGGTACCAAGACGGTGATCACCGTCAGCATCGGCACGCCGTTGCCCTTGGCAAACGTCGGCAGGCGACGGCAGAGCGGCTCCCACAGGGCGAACAAAACGATATAGGTCGTAAAGAAAACGTGTCCGATGAGGTACAGCCAGATGGCGCTTTGCGGTCCGGCGCCGAGAAAATGCTCGGCAAACGCGTGCGGAAACGCAAGGATGTACTCCGTCGCGATGAGCGCGGCCCCGACGTACGCCAGCGCCAGCACGGCGATCGGCGGATGACCGGAGGCCCGGTATTGGTTCCAGAGCAAAAACGCCGTCAAGAGCTCGGCGAAGATCGCAACCGCATAGATGGACGGGAGAAACGCGACGACCTCGCCGCCGGAGATGCGAGCGAGCGGGCCGCTCGCAACGGTCAGGACGATCGCTACCCCGGCCACCCAGAGAGCGAGAACGCGGTCGCGCTGGCTGATATCGGCGTAAACGAGATTGTCGCTATAACGCAGGTGGCAGAGCCTCCACGCTCCTCGAACGGTTCGCCCGGGGCGCCCTCCGTGGCACCGAGGTGAACCTACGGATGATATCGGCGTCGCTTGACAGGCACAAGCAGTGCCGGCTTCCCGACGTGACGCGCGACACACGCTCGCTTTATCGAAAGCTCGCGATCAAGCCGCCGCAGACCAGCGCCCAGCCGTCGACCATCACGAACAGCAGCAACTTGCACGGAAGCGAAACGATCGGCGGACTGAGCATGAACATCCCCAGCCCCATCAAAATCGAGGCGACCGCCAGATCGATCGCGACGAAGGGCAAGTAGAGCGCAAACCCGGCCGCGAACGCGCTACGCAACTCGCCGACGAGGAAGGCCGGCAGAATGACCGCCGCGGGCTGCGCGGCGGCGGACCGGTGTTTGGCGTGCGCCAGCCGTTCGAAAAGCTCGACGTCTTTGGCATGCGTTTGACGCAGCATGAAGGCGCGCAACGGCGCAAAGGCGCGCTCGAGGAGCTGCGACTGCGTAAGACGTCCGCGGGCGTATGGTTCGAGCGCCTCATGCGAGATGCGCTCGGCCGTCGGCCACATCACCACGAGTGTCAGCACGAGCGCCAATCCCGTCAGGGCCGCGTTGGGCGGCAGCGAAGGCGCACCGATCGCCGAGCGCACGAGCGACAGCACGACGACGATCCTGACGAACGACGTCGTCATGACCAACAGAAACGGGACCGCACCGACGAGCGTCAAGCCGAGCAGCACGTCGAGCGGAAGACTCGAACGCACCGCGTGCTCGGCCGGGAGCCAAGCGTCCATCAGCGCTGGCCCTTGGTCGCGACCACCTCGGTGATGCGAACGCCGAAACGCTCGTCGACCGCGACGATCTCACCACGGGCGATCAGCCGTCCGTTGACCAAGAGATCGATCGGCGCGCCGGCGCGCCGGTCGAGTTCGACGACGGCGCCGCTTCCGAGTTTCAGCAGGTCGCCCAGGCGCAGCGAGCAGCGGCCCAACTCGGCGCTTACCGCGAGCGAGACGTTCATCAGAACGTCGAACCTCCGTTCCTCGTTCATGCCGCGACGAACGCGGCGCGCTCGCCGCGAGTCCCACACGTCCCGCGAACGAGCGAAATCCCCCCGGCGCTCAGCATCCCGACGCCATCGAGCCGCGTCTCGAGCGCAAGGGTCATCCCCTCACGCAGCAGCGCGAACGATTCGAGTTCGAGGCTGCCGCGGCCGCATTCGACGGCGCACTCGATCTCCAGGTCGCTCAGATCTTCGAGCGAGAGCGAGGGAGTCGCGTGCTGGGCGGGATCGGCGTTGAGCGCGAAGCCCAGCGCCGCACCGACCTCACCACCGATACGGATTTCAAAATAGGTCGTCGACTCCGCGGCGGCACGCTCGGGCGTCTCCGTCACGACGCTTCGCACATCGCCGCACAGCGGCGCGCAGAGCGGCGGGACGGCCTCCAGCAGACGATCGAGCGTGAGCCGCTCGAACGACGAGAGGGTAGCCTCCTCTCCCTCGGGTTCGACGAACGCGACCGCGACCAGACGGCGCGCGTCGCGCGGGCGGATCAGGACGAACGTCTCGCAGAGCTTGCCGCGCACGCGCCGGACCGTCGCATCTTCGAAGAGCACCGAGAGCGAGCGGACATCGGGGATGACCGGATCGATCACCTCGGTTTCAAGCGCCCGCCCCAACAGCCGTGCGAAATGTTCGCGCACGCCGTTCGCGACGAGGCACGCCGCCGAGAGCGGCAAGCCGGAACGCCGCACGAACCGCATCTCGCGCACGGCGCGACCGTTCGGTCCGCGCCGGGCCTGCGCGAACGCCAGCGCCGCGATCACTTGACGAGATCCAGCGCCCCGCGCTCGAGGCTGCCGCGCGCAAAATTCGCGGCGCGCATCGCTTCGAATGATAGATAGGCTTCTTCCAAGCGCTCGAGGCCGGCCAGCGGGTCGAGCCGCCCGAGATCGCGTGCGAAGGTGGTCAACCTCCCGAAGGGGTTTTCGCCGGCGCGTCCGACCGTCGGCGCGACCCCCGGCGGCGCGACGACGTGCGTCGGATCGCGGCGCAACGGCTGCGTCCCCGCGGGGAACCGAGCGAGTGCGAGCCGCCCGATCGCGACGCGTTCGGCGCGACGCTCGCCGCTGCGCGGATCGACGACGCTGCGCTGGTACGCGAGCGTTCCGTCGGATTCGATGGCGGCTCCGGCGACACGTCCGAGGGCGATATCGACCGGGTCGGCGCGTAGCGGTACCGGTGAAGCGCCGCCGTCCCGGAATCCGAGGACCGGAGTCCGGTCGCGGCCGCGTAGCGTTCCGTCGTCGAACGAGAATTCGCCCGCGCGCGTGAACGTCGAGCGGCCGCGCGCATCGAGCGCGACGAAGTAGGCGCCGTCCGGGGCGACGACGCTCAACGCATCGAGGTACGGCAACGCGTTCGTCGCCCGCATCGAACGCGCGTCGCCGGGTTCGAATCCGCCCTCGAAGAGATGTTGCAAATCCTCGGCCCGCGCCTCGATGCGCGCAAGGGCATCTGCGATCGGCGCGATCATCGTACGCGTACCGACGACGAGATTCGCTCGCCGCTCAAGCGCAGATGCAGATCGGCGCAGGCCAGCGCCCGCCGCACCAACTCGACGTGCCGCGCGCTGCACAGCGCCACCACGTGCAGCACTCGCCCTTCACGCCGCAAGAGGATCTGCACCCGCCCTCCCCTATCGAGCGCTATACCGAAGCTCGCGCACGCACCGTTCGCGTGCCGCGCGATACGCGAAGGAACGGCAGGCAGCGCTTGTGCGAGGCGGCGCGACGTTGCCGAGCCGGGCGCCTGCGCCGAGCGCAGGCCGGAGGCCGGAGCGACAAAGCAGTTTCCGAGGCGGCACGAGTTCCACGGATGGAACGAGTCCGCCGTCCCGGGCGAGGCAATGTCGCGCCGCCGAAGCACAAGCGGTTCTGCCATCCGTCGGCGGCGAGCGCAAACAACATCACGTTGCCGAGCGAGGTGGAGCGCGGAGAACCACGCTTCCGAGAGCGTGCGCCGGTCGATGTAGGGTAGGCGGGCGCGGACGATGGCGAGCGTCGAGGTCATGGCGTCCTCCGTGCGGTTGACGCCAAGTCTAGCGCCCCGGTATGCCCGGCGTATGGCGCCGATGTTACGCGCCGATGAATCGCGCGGCCGGTCCGAACTTAGATGCGCGAGCGTCCGTCGTTGAAGTCGGCGCCGCGTTGCAGGTAGAGCGCGTTTTTGCTTTCGTCGAAGGTCACGACGAAGTTGCGGAGGACGCCGAGACCGACGTTACCGGCGTCGAAGCGATCGGCGAACGCGCCGCGCGTCGCCTGCATCAGCTCGGCTTGAGCGTGGTAGATCGAAAAGCCGGCGAGGTCGATCGAGTCGAGCGTGCTCAGAGACGACGACATCGCGCCGCCGATGCCGTAGGAACGCCGGGAGGCGGTGATCCGCGCGGGCGCGAGCGCAGGATGCTGGTCGATGAACGGTTTGTAGAGCAGAATTTCACCGGCGTTGCCGGTGTCGACCAAGAACGGGACGTCGAGCGCGCCGTTGATACGGAAACGCGCTTCGGGGAAAGCTCGATCGGTTTCGATCGCGACCTTCATCCCCGGCGGTGCGTACGAACCGGGCGGACCGAACGTCATCGTAGCGTGCGCCGGATCGAGCGTCACCGTCGCTTCGGCAAAGAACGGGTACCCCAAGACGCCGTCGATCGGAAAGACGCCCCTGGTCGAACGCCCCAAGTCGAGGGTCGTCACCACGAGGTCGCGCAGGATGCCGTCGCCGACGGCGAGTGCGCCGAGAGGCGCGACCTGCAAACCGCCGACGCGTTGCGCGCCGCTCACTTCAAGCGCGCCGACCGCGCTCAGCCCGAGTTCGCGGGAGACGCGCGCATCGATCAGGATATTTTGGGCGCCCGAGTCCACGAGAAAGTTGTAGTGCCGCCCGCCGATCGTGACCGGAGCAAAGAGGTGGCCTTCTCGCGCCGTCAAGCGAATCGTCTGCGGCGCAGCCATCTCGATGCTGCGGCCGACCAAGGGACGAAAGACGCCAGGATCGATCGGGGCGCCGGTGTTGAGGTCTTCGGTCGTCTGCGTTATGTCGAAATCGTGGTCGCCGTCGGAGATGACCGCGCGAAATGGGAAGCGGTGGCCGTCGATCGTGCGCCAATCCGAGAAGTCGACCGTCAAGCGTCCGTCGTCGTCGTCGTAGGCGACCCGGGCCGGCAGAGACGTTTGGGCGTCGAGATAGAGCGTGTGGACTTCACCGCCCGGCGCGGTGACGTCGAGGAGGTCGACGGCGTGGCCGCCCAACGACGTGCGCCCGCGCGCCACGCAGCGCTCCGGAGCTTTCGCAAAATCACCCGAATCGATGAAACGCGCGGTGCGATCGCGCCGCAACATGATCCCCT
>DHWK01000156.1:0-306 GCA_002413145.1 bacterium UBP12_UBA5184 | reverse complement strand
CCGCAACATGATCCCGGTGAACTCGCGCACGTCCCCGTCGGCGTTAGCGTAGAACACGCGGTCACCCAGACGCAGCGTCGTCGCCTTGCGCGGTCCGAGATTCTCGTCTCGGCGAGCTCGGCCGGCGTCTTCCCAGGCGTGAAAGGTGCCGCTTAGCCGTCCCCCAACGACCGCGCCGCGAGCTTCGACGCGCTCCACCGGCGCGACGCCGGGATCGTCGACGGCGCGAACGTAGCCGGCCAACATCTCCGCGACGCTCGGACTCGCCGCCGGAAGTGCGGCACGGGGCGACGCCAGCGCGAGCGC
>DHWK01000151.1:1038-5087 GCA_002413145.1 bacterium UBP12_UBA5184 | reverse complement strand
ATTACGAGTGAAGTGCTCTACCAACTGAGCTACGTCGGCGCGGGGCTCGCTTCGTTTCCCTGGCGGCGGGTCGGACCCTTCAGCTACGCCGTCGCCGGCGCTTCGCCACCGATGACGACCGTCCAAGGACGCACGCGCCACGTCGTGACGACGCCGTTGCGCACGTAGGGATCGCCCTCCGCGAAACGCCGCACGATCGCCGGATCGTCGACCTGAAAGATCAGTACCGCGCCGTCGGCGGGTTCGGCGAGCGCGCCCCCCATGAACAATTCGCCGCGTTCTTGCGCCGCTCGCCCGAGCGCGAGATGCTCTTCGCGATACGGCTTACGGCGCTCGACGTAATCGTCGACGACGTCGTAAAACAGAATGTAATACAGCTACTTCCCCTGTCTGAGGCTGCCGCCGCCCTGCGGCAGTTGCAACGCTTGCACGAAAACCAAGCCGGTTCCCGGGACGTAGAACATTCCGGGTCTTCCGTTTTCGGGGACGATGCCTTTCGCTTTGGCGTCGCTGGCAGACAGCAGCGTGATATACGTGCAGCCGGTGAAGCCGCGATAGGCACGCACTTCGGGCAAGGCCGCATAAGCCTGGAAGGCGCGACGCGCGGCGGCGTTGTCCACTTGACCGGCCTGACCGTTTGCGGCGTTCGGCTGCGCGATGACCTCGCCGCCGGGCGCGCCCTCCCCGCCCGGGAAGCCGCCGGGGCCTCCACCGCCGCCGAAGCCTCCCCCGCCGCCGGGTGCGCCGGTGCGAACGCGCGGGGCGCGCGCGCCGTCGGCGCTCGCGCCGCCGCCTTGCGCGCCGGGCGGGCGCGGCAGATTGGCGCGCAGCTCGAGATAATACGCGGTCGCCGAGCCGTTTGGATTCTTGTGCGACGTGACGGTGACGTTCGGAATCGGCGGCGGTGTTGCGCCGGCTTCGTAGGCCACGACGTACGCGCGCAAAGCGTCGAGCACCGGCTTCGCAGCGGTCTGCTGATCGGCGGCGCAGCCCGGACGCTGCGCCGCGAGCGAGAGCGGATCGGTGCCGGCCGGTGGTGGGTACGACGTCAGCCGCGGACCCTGGCGGGGCCGCCCGCTCGGCGTCGGTTGCGGGGCGGCGGCGATGCGCGCGCCGGAAAGCGCGCGGAACGAAGAGCCCGGCGCCGGGCCGCCGATCGCGGCGCTGTATGAAAGGAAGATGGTGCGCGGCGTCAGCGGCGTCGCGGCCGTCAGGAACGGCAGCCCGTTCGAAAGCGCGCGCGGGGCGGCGAAGGCATCGCTCGCAAAGTCGCCGGCGTACGTGTTGAACGCGTTGTTTTCGAACAGCGTGAGTTGGCCCGGGCCAAACTTGTGCGAGACGCCGAAGCTCACGCTGACGTACGGTCCGAGATTCTGATTATTGTTCGCGCCGGTAAACTGCGCGTTGGCGAGCATCTCGATGCCGTTGCGCGGCAGCAACCCGTCGAGCGTCACGCCGCCACGATGGATCGGCCGGCCGGGCAACTGCATCCCGACGATCGTCGTCGTTGGGCCGTCTTGCAGCCGCGCGCTGGCTGCCGTCAGCGTCGCCAGATTGAGCGAATACGATGGGATGATCTGGACGTAAGGAGAGAGCGCGAAACGAGCGTTGATGTCGAAGCCCTGGTAGACGCGGCGCGTCCCTGCGACCGATTCTTGCGCGAAGACGGCCGGCATCGGCGCGACCGCGCCACACACCGTCGGCGCACGATAGGCTTGCAGCAAGACCGGTAAATAGCCGCTCGGATAGAACGAAACGGGCTCTTCGATGAGCGCGTTGATGAGTTGTCCGGACTGCACTTGGCTGAAGGCGCTCACCGACAGCGACGCGCCACCCTTGAATTGGTGCGACCAGCCCGCCGTAAAGGCCGTCGCCGACTGGCGCGTCCCGCCGCCCGTGTCGCCCGGACCCGAGACGATCGCGGTGCCGGCTTGACAATCGAAGCGGGCCGCGTTGGGATCCGAGTACGAGCGATTCGCGTTCAGGTTGGGCTGCGAACTTCCCACGTTGAGCGAGAAGGCGAACGCATCGGCGGGCTTCGGCTGCCACGAGAGCGCCAGGCCACCCAGGAACGACGCGCCGAGGCCGCTGGTATCGGCGATCGAGACTTGCGGCGTGATCGTTAGCGCGTCGTTGGATTTGATCCGGTCGGCAAACTTGTAGCTCGTCGACGTGGCCGCATTGGTGAAGGGAATCTCGAAACGAGAGCCGGCCAGGGGCAGCGAGGTCGAAAGCGCCGAGTAGGTATTGCCCGTAAACGTGAACGTGTGGTTGCCCTGCGCGATCGCGGCGGTCGCCGCGATGCCGCGCGTCGTCGCGACGTTGTCCGAGAGCGACGGGTTGAGCGTCGGGTCGTAATTGTTGTTCGGATCGAGGACATACCGATTGACGTAGTCGGTGGTCTGATTGCTCGAGTTCGCAAAGCCGGAGAGCGACGTCTGAACGTTGCCGACCAGCGATGAGATCGTCGTGTATGCGAAGCCGTAGCGTCCATAGGAGCGGTTGTCGGGGCCGATGCCGCACGGAAGATTGGTCACGTCGCGCGCGCAGATCGCGAAGGCGTCGCGATTGTTGGAGAGCGCCGTGCCGGTAATCGTCGTGCGATCGTCGTTGAGACGGTAGCGAAACTTCGCAAAATCGCCGAGATTGGTCGACTCGCCGCCGTGCGGATACGTAAGGCCGCTTTGATCTTCGTAGTTTTGGAAGGTCAGCGGACTATTCGCGCCGCGCCAGGTGTGCTGCAGGGCGAGACCGAGGCTGCCGATCGACCCGGTCCCGGCGAGCGAATAATTCGAGCGGTCGAAAGTGCCCGTCGTTCCGTTGGCGCGTACTTGCAGCGCCTGCGTCGGCTCGAGCGTGCGGAAGTTGACGCTGCCGCCAAGGCTCCCGGCCGACGGCGAAAAACTCGCGCGCGAACCAGAGAAGAGGTCGGTGCCGATGCCGCGCAGGTTGCCGGCGACGCCGGGCGCCGAGAGCGGGATGCCGTCTAGGGTGAGCGCGGTTTGCGATTCGTCTTGGTTATGGAGCGAGATCGTCACCGCGCTCGAGGGATCGGTGGAGTCGCTCGTGACCGTCACGCCGGCCAGCTTATCGAGGGCGTCGGTCAACGAATCCGAGAGGCGCCGCATCGGACTGTTCTCGTTGATGTCGACGGAATTGATCTCGATCCGTGCGCGCGCGCCGACGATCGCGATCGTCTTGAGTCCGCTCGAGTCGGGCGCCGGCGACGCGCCGGGACCCGGACTTCCGCTCGGGCGGGGGGCTCGCTTGGCGAGCTCGATTCGCACTTGCACGGCGCGATCGGGGAGGACGTCGAACTCGCGCGTCGTCCCCGGGTCGTAGCCTTGGCGCTGGACGCGGATGCGGTAGATGCCGATCGGGACGTCGGTGTAGCGGATCGCGCCCGCCGCCGTGGTCAGCGAGTTTGCGGTTTGCGGGCCGAGGAGGATCGTGCGCGCGTTGGCCAGCGGCTGTTGCGTCGAGGTGTCGATCACCGTGATGTCGATCTCGCCGAGGTCGCTTTGCGCCGCCGCCGGGCCGCCCGACCCGACGCTCGCCGCGACGGCCAGCCCGGCAGCGATCAGGACGGCGCGAATGCGGCTCATAGGTGGGGAAACGCTAGCAGAAGCGCCTTAAGGGAGGCTGAGAGGCGCGAAAGTCGGCCGGAGAGCAGAGCGACCGTCAGTCGGCTCGAACGGCGCTGTAGTCACTTCTGGTCGAGATCGTGGAAAGTGCCGCGGGTCGCCGACTCGTCCATCTCCAGATCGTCGAGCAAGTAATAGACGATTTTGCGATCGTCGAAGCCGACCTTCGCGAGCTCGCGGCCGCCGATGGTAACGACCTCATGGACGTGTCCTTTCTTTCCGGCGTAGGCATAATTGACGCTGGTGTACGACGGATCGTCGGGGCGCGGACGAGGCGTGACGGTGACGCCGCGTAGCGGCGTCCGGTGGCGATGCGCACTCATGCGGGTGCGAGGCAAGCGGGCGGCAAAAGCATCGGGCTACGTTTCGCCGAGGAGCCCGCATGTTCATCGAATACAAAGGGTT
>DHWK01000151.1:0-954 GCA_002413145.1 bacterium UBP12_UBA5184 | reverse complement strand
GGGAAAGCGCCCCGTGTCCACCCGTCGGCCTTCGTCGCACCGACGGCGGTCCTGATCGGCGACGTCGAAATCGCCGAGGAAGCGAGCATCTGGTTCGGTACCGTGATCCGCGGCGACAACGGCTTCATCCGCATCGGCGCGCGCAGCAACGTGCAAGACAACGCGGTCATTCACGTCGGCGACAACGGCCAGACGCTGATCGGCGACGACGTTACGATCGGACACTGCGCTTTCATGGAGGATTGCGTGATCGAAGAGGGCGCGCTGATCGGAACCAACGCCGTCATCCTCAACGGCGCTACGGTCGGCCGGCGTGCCCTGATCGGCGCCGGAAGCGTCGTCGGCGCGAACGTGAAAATCCCCCCGGAGACGGTTGCGGCCGGAGCTCCCGCGCAAGTCAAGAAGAAACTCGAAGGCGTCGCGGTCAGCTGGGTCGATCACGCCGGACCCGAATACGTCCATCTCTCGCGCTCGTATCTGCATCACGGCATCGGCGATCCCGAAGTTCACGAGCTGGTCGAAGCCAAGCCGGTTTAAGGCAGGCTGTAGTACGAGGCCTCCCCGTAAGGCACGAACATCGTGTGCTCTTTGAGGAAGCGCAGCTTGACCATTCCGGTCGGACCGTTGCGCTGCTTGGCGATGATGAACTCGGTCAGGTCGGGCTCGGGCGCGCTCTCCGGATTGTAGTAGGAGTCGCGGTAGAGAAAACTGACCATATCCGCTTCCTGTTCAATCGCGCCCGAATCGCGCAAATCTGAGAGCATCGGCCGTTTGTCGTTGCGCGATTCGACGGAGCGGTTGAGCTGAGCCAGCGCGATGATCGGAACACCGAGATCTTTTGAGGTCACCTTGAGCAGCCGGCAAATCTCCGAAAGTTCGTCGTTGCGCGTTTGATGCCGCGCCGAGCTCGTCGGCCGGACGAGTTGCAGGTAGTCGATGAAGACCGCACTGAGC
>DHWK01000031.1 GCA_002413145.1 bacterium UBP12_UBA5184 | reverse complement strand
CGGCGACGCTGCCGGGGACCCGCGCGAACATCGTTTGGTAACGGGCGGAGCGGGCTGCGTCGCCGGCGCCGACGTACGGCGGCAAGGGCAGCTCGCCGTGCCGGTCCAGGATCGCTTCGAGCGCGACGCCGGCGTCGAAGCGGATGCGGCGCGTTCCGTCGGCGGCGACCTCGACGATCTCGCAGGCACCGTCCTCCCCAAAGCGCACGCGCGCACCGGCGCGCAGACGGCGGCCGGGCCGCACGAGCGCTTCCCATTCGCGGGCTGCCGGGTCGTAGCGCGAACGATCGAGTGGGCGCAGCAACATCACCTCGGCTGCACCGCCGCCCGCACGTTTTCCGCGCAGCCGCGCGCGAATCACTTGCGTCTCGTTGATGACCAGCAGATCGCCGGGGACGAGCAGGTTCGGCAGATCGCGGAAGGCGCGATGCTCGATCTCGCCGCCGGCCCGCAACACCATCAGCCGCGACGAATCCGCCGGGTCGGCCGGCGTCTTCGCGGTCAGATCCGACGGGAGTTCGTAGCGATAATCAGACGTCGCCGCGCGGCGTTCTAGCGCAAATTGCACGTCGATCTAACCTCGGAATCAGCGTTCTTTTCAAGAGATGCTATCCCTAGCAGCAGGAGAGCCCCGGTATCCGGGCAGTAGTCTCCGGCCGTGGAGGTTCGCATGAAAAGACTTGCGCCGGTTTCACTATTGGCGGCCGGGATATTTCTGGCTACCGGAATCTTCTTCGCCTTGACTCCGGCGGTCGCCGGAGCAGTCGATCTGTGCAGCAACTTCAACGTCTACGGCGTGCAGAATCAGCCTAGCCCGCGCAACATGGCGTGCACGTTTTCCCGACCGGTCCACGTCAACGAGATCGTGACCTATCACTGGAACGGCGGGCGCGGGAAGCCGCCCGGGACGTTGGGTCTCAAGAGCAACGCGACCGGACAAGTCTACGGACCGTATGCGGCCAAAGGCTCTTCGGGTCAAGGCGGCGCGCCGAACGTCAACTGGGTCGCCGACGCTAATTTCTGCGTCCCGGCGGGCAGCTACCTCATCCTCGATTCGGATTGGCCGACGTGGTCGATGAACGCGCAATCCGCCTATCGCGGATTCGTCGCCGTCCGCGGCGACTACAATCCGTGCACCGTCGGCAGATATGTGCCGCTCGCGACGCCGGTTCCGGCGAAACCGCCGATCGCTCCGCCGCGGCCGCCGACGCCAGCACCTCCGGCCGGACCGGCGCCCTGCTACGTGAATTCCGGCGCGTGGGCGGCGGTCGGCCCGAAGCCCTGCTTCGGTCCGCCCGGCACGCCGATCGACATCTTCGTCTTGGTTTCGAATCCCGCGTACACGCCGTACACGAACGTCAACTTCAAGACCGTCCCGGTCAGCGGCGTCCCCGCGCTGGTCCATGCGACGCTCGCCGGGAGCAGCGCGAAGGGCAGCGTCATGACGGTGGCCGGCGGTGCACCGGCGCAACTCTGTCTCGCGAGATCGAACTCGAAATGGACGCTTTGGCTGACGAACGCGACCAGAGAACTCGGTCAGATCGGCGAGTTCACCATCACGGGTTGCCCGTAAACGCGAGTTAGCCGAGCGCCGTCTTCGGAAAATAGAACGCGACGATCTCCGCGGCAGAGGAACCCGCTGCGGCCATCTCGCGTGCGCCCCACTGACACATCCCGACGCCGTGTCCGCGGCCGTTGCCGGTGACGAGGAGGTCGTCGCCGGAGGGCGTCACGCCGCGTAAGAACGTGCTGCGCACGACCGCGGCGCCGGCGGCCGAACGAAATTGGTCGGTGCCGACTTCGACGGTCGCGGCGCTACCGGCGAAGGCGAGCTGGCGCGGGCGTAGGCTGCTGCCGAGTTCGCGCAACTGCACCGAGCGCAACGCGCCCGCGCGGCCGAGATCGAGCCGCTGCTGGACGGCCGCGTAAGGGACGCGCGCCTCCCAACGATAGGCCGGCGTTCCGGCGCAATGCGGGTCGGCGAAACTCAGCAGGTAGGGGACGCTCGCACTCCAGACGTCCGCCGAGTCGGCGGTGCGACCGCCACAACACGCGCTGAAGGCGACGTGCGCGATCGACCCGGCATAGGTGACGATTTTACCGGCGGTCGCGTCGACCGCGCCGCGACCCTCGACGCTTTCGCCGTCGATGCCGCCGTAATGCTGGTCGCTGTCGGTCGCGACGACGTCGTAGGGTTTGTCGGGCCGCAACTTGGTGGTCACGTACGTGCGCGCGAGGATCGCCTGCGCTTTCTGCGCTTCGGCGGGCCAGGCGGGTGAGACTTCGCTACTGACGACGCCGTACAGATACGAGTCGAGCGGGACGACGTCGATCAAGCCCTGCTTGCCGCCGAGCAGCGGGACGAACGCGAAACCGCCGCGATAGGTGCGGCCGTTCCACGCAAAATACCAGGCGTCGAGCTGATCCGGCGGCGGAATGTTCGCGCCGCTCGCCAGCAAGATTCGCACGGCCGGTTCTTTGACCGCCCCGCCGACATCGAGTCCGCCCGTCGCGCGCGCCACCCGCGGAAGCGCGACCAGCGCGGCTCCCATGGAAGCCGCAAACGCCCTTCGGTTCACGCTCTAGTGTTCGGCCGATAAGGCACCGGCCCTTGATATCGGGTGCCGGCGTTGGGATTGGAGGGCGCTATGGTTCCAAAATTTGGTCAGATTCGTCGCCGGCTACGCGCCGAGGGCTGGTTAGCGGGAAGGACGGCATCGAACCCGGCAGAAAACGTGGCAGAGCATTCAACAGCAGGCAGGTTGGCGATGAAGTACGTTGTGATCTATGAACCTATGCCGAACAACTGGAGTGCATACGTCCCGGACCTTCCCGGGTACGCGGCAGGAGCCGACACGCTTGACGAGCTTCGCGCATTAGTGCGCGAAGGGATTCCGTTTCATTTGGAAGGCTTGCGGCTGTCGGGAGAACCCGTTCCCCCACCCACGATCGTCAGCGAACAAATCGACGCGGCCTAACCTACAATAATCGCGGCTGCGGCGAGTCGAGGGCGGCGGCGGTCAGGCCGAGGTGCTCGTAGGCTTGCGGCGTGACCTTGCGGCCGTTCGCGGTGCGCATGACGAGGCCGACCTTCAAGAGATACGGCTCGACGACGTCCTCGAGCGTCTCGGCGTCTTCGGTGAGCGTTGCGGCGATCGCGTTGATGCCGACCGGGCCGCCGCGATATTGTTCGGCGATCGTCCGTAGGAACGCGCGATCGAGCCGGTCGAGACCCATCTCGTCGACGCCTTCGCGCGCGAGCGCTTCTTCGGCGACGTCGCGCGTGATCGTACCGCCGGCGCGCACCTCGGCGAAATCGCGGACGC
>DHWK01000038.1:5922-6635 GCA_002413145.1 bacterium UBP12_UBA5184 | reverse complement strand
CCGCCGGAACCGCGAGCGAGACGAGCGCGATGACGAGCGGATGAATCGTAAAGAGCGGAACGGGGGTCGCTCGCCCGAGCTTATAGCCGCGCGCTCGGAGGCCGTCGGCGATGCGTTTGATCAATTCGACGTTGGTCATCTCGAGCGAGAGGCCGTTTTGTTCGTGGAGGAACGGTCGCAGGTAGACGACGCGAACGTTGCGCTCGCGTACGCCGAGCAAATAGCGTGCGACGACCGTCTCGAAATCGAGCTTGTCCAGCTCGAGCTTCGAGATCGCCTGAACGCGCGTCGTGCGCTCGATCGCGCGCTGCGCAAGCCCATCGTTGCCCTTCTGGATCTGGTTGCGGTCGTAAACCTCGATCGACCCGAAGTTGATCCCGCTCGTTTTGAGATCGGCGGCGACGTCGTCGAGGTGATCGGGATAGCCCAACACCTCGTTGCGCGTTCCGAAGAAGATCAGCGTGCTCGGCTTTTCGTTCTGCAGGAAGCTCGCGAACAGCGCGTCGATCTCGCGCTTCCCGTAGCGCTCGTCGTTTTGGATGCGCGGAACCAGCAGCAGCTGCAGCCGGCTCGCGAGCGCGAGCGGCTCGGCCGGCAACCCGAGGCCGAGCGTGCTGAAGAAATCGTATTGCGAGCGGATCGCCAAGATGGTCGGGCCCGCCGCGCGCAGGGTGCGGACGGCATGCCTGCCGAGATGCAAGTCGAGGGCCTGG
>DHWK01000038.1:5041-5875 GCA_002413145.1 bacterium UBP12_UBA5184 | reverse complement strand
GCAGGGGGGGGCCCTGCCGATAGCGCGGAACCTCGCGCTTGTCATAGATCAGCAGGTAGAGTTCGTCGGCGCGCAGCGCGTTGCCACGTGCCATACGCGCCAGCGTCGGCTCGGCGAGCGACGCCAAACGTGCCTGCGCGATGAGCTGCGCGCCCGGCAGCAGGACCGCCGCGGTACCGCTATTGACGTTGGCGCCAAGTTCTTCCGAAACGGCGAGCGAAGTCAGGCCGGCGCGGCGCAGCGCCACCAGCAACTGCTCTTCATTATATGCGTAGGAACGCGCCAGCGCCGAAAAGTCGGGATAATCCATCGCCAACTCGACGCGACGCGAGGCGCGCTCTTCCTTCGCTCGATAAGCGGCGACGAACAGGGCGGCGATTACCCCGAGGACGAGCGCGACCGTCAAAATGAGACGGTAGCGTCGAGGAGCGCTCACGCGGATGGGCTCACACCGGCCTCAACTTGACGCACCGGCGCGGGGTTCGGTATAGTGGGACGACTTCACTCCTGAATACCGGACGGTACGCATGTCGCTCACTCACCCAGCGCACGCGGATCGCACCCAAGTCGGCCGGGATATTGTTCGCATCGCTCTGCTCGGGTGCGGCACGGTCGGAAGCGGCGTCGCGAATCTGCTCATCGGATCGGCCTCAGCGATCGCCGCGCGCAGCGGCGTCGCATTCACGCTGGAAGCGATCGCGGTCCTCTCGCTCGACAAACCGCGCAGCGATCTCGTCCCGCGCTCGCTGCTGAGCGGCGACGCGCAGACTCTGGTCTCGAACCCGGAGATCGACGTCGTGATCGAGTGCATAGGCGGGACGGGCATCGCCGCCG
>DHWK01000038.1:363-4968 GCA_002413145.1 bacterium UBP12_UBA5184 | reverse complement strand
AAACACGTCGTCACCGCCAACAAGGATCTCTTGGCGACGCGCGGTCCCGAATTGCGCGCGCTCGCGCACGCGCGCGGCGTCACGATCGCCTACGAGGCGGCCGTCGGCGGCGCGATTCCGATCGTCCGAACCTTGACGGCGTCGCTCGCCGGCGAAGAGATCCTCGAGGTCGGCGGCGTCCTCAACGGGACGACGAACTTCATTCTTTCGGCGATGTTCGAGGGCGACACGTATGCGGCTGCACTCGTCAAGGCGCAACGTCTCGGCTTCGCCGAAGCCGATCCGGCGAACGACGTCGAGGGCATCGATGCCGCGCACAAGCTCGCAATCCTCGCGCAGTTGGCGTTCGGCCGCGGTCTGGTCACGAGCGAGATTCCGCGCATCGGGATCACGGGCCTGACGCCCGAGGACATCTCGCTCGCGAAACGTCTCGGGTATCGCCTGAAACTGATCGCCTGCGCGCGTCGCGACTCGTCGCTGGTGACGCCGGCCTACGTCGCCACCGATCATCCTTTCGCGCAACCCGCCGGGCCGCAGAACTGCATTCGGATCACCGGCCGAAATTCGGGCTCGCTGACGTTTGCCGGCGCGGGCGCGGGCGGGACGCCGACGGCTTCGGCGGTCATCAGCGACGTCGTCGCGGTCTTGCGCAACATCGGCGCCGGACGCTCCGTCGGAATCCTGCCCGCCGACGACTCGCTGACGCCGGTTACCGCCGCCCACGAGCCTTCGATTCCGTTGCCGCGCGTCGTACGCTTGCAATCGCTGCGCGACGCGCGACCGGCGCAAGAGGCGCTCCGCGCCGGCGGCATCGACGCCGCCGTTATCGAGCGAACCCCGGCGGTCCTGACCGGGCTTGTGGACGGCGACGCCCCGCTGCACATCGAAGCACTCCTTGCCGCACAGGCAATCGTCCCACAAAGCATCGTCCCGCTCTGGGAAGATGTCGCCCCCGCCGCTTGAGGAAAGAATCGTAATGTCTGAAGAGCCGCTCCAATTTGAGACGTCCGCGATCCACGGCGGCCACGCCGGCGATCCGACGACCAAAGCGCGCGCCGTCCCGATCTACCAGACGACGTCGTACACGTTCGACGACGCCGACCACGCCGCGCGGCTCTTCGCGCTGCAAGAATTCGGGAACATCTACACGCGGATCATGAATCCGACGAGCGACGTCCTCGAGCAGCGCATCGCGCAGCTCGAAGGCGGCGTCGGAGGGCTGGCGCTCGCGAGCGGCCAGGCTGCGTCGATCTATTCCATCCTCAACCTGGCGCGGGCGGGCGACCACATCGTCTCATCGGCGTCACTCTACGGCGGGACGTACAGCGCCTTCAGACACACCCTTCCGAAGTTCGGGATCGCCGTCTCGCTGGTCGATCCCGCGAAACCCGAAAGTTTCGCGAAAGCGATCACGCCGAAAACCAAAGCGCTCTTTGCGGAGTCGATCGGCAATCCGAAGGTCGACGTCCTCGACGTCGAGGCGGTCGCCGCCGTCGCCCGCGAACACGGCGTCCCGCTCATCGTCGATAACACGCTGGCGACGCCCTATCTGCTGCGGCCGTTCGACTACGGCGCCAACGTCATCGTGCACTCGGCGACGAAGTTCATCGGAGGCCACGGAACCTCGATCGGCGGCCTGCTGGTCGACGGCGGCAACTTCGACTGGGGCGCCTCGGGCAAGTTCCCTGATTTCACCGAACCCGACGAGTCGTACCACGGCGTCCGCTACACCGCCTCGTTCGGCAACCTCGCCTATATCATCAAGGCACGCGTCCAGTTGCTGCGCGATCTCGGCGCCGCGCTCTCGCCCTTCAACGCCTGGCTGTTTCTGCAAGGTCTCGAGACGCTCGCTTTGCGGATGGAGAAACATTCCAAGAATGCGCTCGAGGTCGCGCATCATCTCAAGGCTCATCCCGAGATTACTTGGGTCTCGTATCCCGGTTTGCCCGGCGATCATGCGCACGCGCGAGGAAAAAAGTACCTGCCAAACGGCCAAGGTGCGATCCTGACCTTCGGCATCAAAGGCGGCGCCGCGGCGGCGAAGACCTTCATCGACAACCTCAAGCTGTTCTCGCTCTTGGCGAACGTCGGCGATGCGAAATCACTGGTCATCCACCCCGCGACGACGACGCACCAACAGCTGACGGCGGCCGAGCAAATTGAAGCCGGCGTCGCTCAGGACATGGTCCGGCTCTCGGTCGGCATCGAGAATCCGCGCGACATCATCGCCGATATCGACCAAGCGCTGGCCGCGGCGCGCGAACGTCACGGATTGCGCGAACCGGCCGGCGTTTAAGGCTTTGGCCGGCAGCGCGCCGCAGCCGAGCCTCGAGCGCGACGTCGCGATCGGCGCCTTCACGCTCGATTGCGGCGTCACGCTCCCGAACGTCGTCCAGCGGGTCAGCCTCTACGGCGAACCGTGGCCCGACGGCGGCAACGTCGCGCTCGTCAACCACGCCCTGACCGGCTCGAGCCGCGTCGTGGAATGGTGGGGCGAGATCGCCGGTCCGGGGAAGTTGCTCGACACGCGCGCGCTCGCGATCGTCGGCGTCAACGTCCTGGGAAGCTGCTACGGTTCGACCGGACCGACGTCGGCGGGGCCCGACGGAAAACCGTACGGCGCGAATTTTCCGGTCGTGAGCGTCTCGGACATGGTGCGCGCGCAGCGACGCGCGCTGCAAACGCTCGGCATCGAACGACTGGCCGTCGTCGCGGGCGGTTCGCTCGGCGGGATGCAGGCGCTCGAGTGGACGCTGCAGGCTCCGCAAAGCGTCGACCGCGCGCTGATCGTCGGCGCCTGCGACTGGTTCTCCGCGTTCGGGATTGCGCTCAACGCCATCGCCCGCGAAGCGATCGCCGTCGCCGCGACGCCGCAAGCGGGCGTCGAGCTCGCGCGCAAGATCGCGATGCTCACCTACAAGAGCGAAGCGCTGCTCGAGGAGCGCCACGGCCGCAAATTCGATCGCAAAGGCGGCGATCCGCGGCTGCACGCCGGCGACAAATTCGACGTCGAGGGCTACCTCGATCATCAGGGCAAACTGTTTTCGGCGCGGATGGATCCGCAAGCGTATCTGACCGTCACGCGCGCGATGGACCTCTTCGACACCCGTGACCGCGTACTCGCGGGACCATATCCGGCTTACACGTTCGTCGGCATTACGAGCGATTGGCTCTTCTTGCCCGGCTACGTCCGCGCCGCCGCCGAGCGCTTCGCGCTGGCAGGCGCCGACAGCGTCTACCTCGAGTTCGTCTCGAATCACGGCCACGACGCGTTCCTCGCCGAGCCCGAGCATCTGCGCACCCTCGTCGCCCCGCGCCTCGCGTCGCTCTATGCCGATGCAGCCTGACACGCCCGCCGAATACCAGCAGGCCGATGCGCGTCAGCTCGCGATCATGCAGATGGTCGCGAACATCCGGGCCCATCAGAGTCTCCCTCTCGGCATCGCCGGCGGCTTGATCGGCGCCGCGATCGCAGCGCTGCTCTGGGCCGCGATCACCGCCGCGACGCACTTCCAGATCGGCTACATGGCGCTGGCCGTCGGATTCATCGTCGGTTTCGGCGTCCGAACGCTCGGCCGCGGCGTCGACCGAAGTTTCGGCATCGCCGGCGCGGTACTCTCGCTCTTGGGGTGCGTCGCCGGCAACCTCGGTGCGACGATCGTCGCGCTCGCTCAAGATGCCAAGATCCCCGTGCTGAGCGTCGTCGAGCGACTCACGCCCGCGGTTCTGTGGCTCTTGCTCAAGGAGGGATTCCAAGTCATGGATCTCTTCTTCTACGGCTTCGCAGTCTACAGCGGCTACCGGTATGCATTTCGGAAACTGACCGCAGCGGAGATTGCCTCGCTGCCCGACTAGCGGCCCCAATCAGTCTTCGATCGTATAGAGCCACCAGCGCGGCGCGTCGGGTTTGCGCACCTGGCGTTCGCAATACGCGACCGCCTTGCTGCCGTCTCGCGCGACAAACTCGAAGTAATGACGCGCGACGTACTTTTCTCCCCGATCCATCCGGTGCGAGCGCCAGGTTCGCAGCAAACTTTCCACGACCAACTCGCGCTCGCGCCATCGAAACGACGCCGGTAGCGACGGCTCGCCGCGCGCGATCGTCGCGGCGTCGAAACTCTCCGCCTTCGGCTCGATCGCTTCGCTAACGAACCGCAGCGGCATCGCGTACCGGGCCACGGCGGACGACGACTGCGAGCACGATCACGGCCGCCAGCCCCAGCATGTTGGAAAGAAGCGTGAAACGATCGGAGAGCTCCATCGAACCGTGCTGCATCCCACCGAAAACGTTGCCGATCAGCAGATCCATGACGGCGCCGGCCACGAGCGCGCCGAGCGTAAAGAGGCCAAGGAACGTCCACGTCACCTTGGGCGGAAACGATTTGCGATAGATTCCAACCAGCGGCGGGATGAGCAGATCGCCGTAGATGAAGGTCGTGTTGGCGCCGAGCGGGATCCCAGCCATCGCCAGAAAGCGCGCGATCGGAACGTTGCCCATCGAGCAGATGAAGGTCACGACCGCGAGTCCGAGGCCGACGAGCAACAGCAGGAGGTAGCCGACCGCCGGGACGCCGCCGACGGCGCGCAGCGCCGCGGCCAGCCATT
>DHWK01000038.1:0-198 GCA_002413145.1 bacterium UBP12_UBA5184 | reverse complement strand
CATCGCGACGTCGCCGAGTGCGACGGCGACGACCTCGCGCCAGGTTTCCCGTTTCGCGAGCGCAGACAATCCGAGCGAGCCGTCCGCACCGGTTGCCTCGCTTTCGCCGAGTACGCGGGCCGGATCGGCGCGGAATTCGCTCTCGTGCCGCGCGCCGCAGAACAGGTACGTCGTCCCGCCGTGCTCGACCGCGTGCTC
>DHWK01000166.1 GCA_002413145.1 bacterium UBP12_UBA5184 | reverse complement strand
CGGCTGCAGGTCGTATGACGCCCGGGTCCGCGCATCGACGTGCGCCGCGCCGCGCCGCGGCGCAATCGCGAGCAGCGGTTTCGCTGCGAAGGCCGTCAGTCCGACGTTGTCGCCGGCCCCTTGCGCGATCGAAGCGACCGAGAGCGCCGCCGTGAGCGCGTAGTCGAACTTGCGCTGCGGACCGATGCGCGGCATCATCAGGCGCCCCGCGTCGAGCAGGACCAAGATATTTTGACTGCGCTCGACCTCGTACTGTTCGACCATCATCCGTCCGCGCCGCGCCGTCGCCTTCCAATTGACCGCGCGGAAGGCGTCGCCGGGCAGGTACTCCCGCAGACTCTCGAACTCAGCGCCGGCGCCGCGCAGGCGCAACTTACGCAAACCCGCGTCGAGCAAGGTCGAGCGCCGCGCCATCTTTCCGTAGCGCTCGATCGCCGAGAGATCGGGGAAAACGCGGACGTCTTCCGGCGTCTCGACGCGATAGCGTCTGCGCAGCAGCCCGAGCCGGTTCTCGATCCAGCAGTAGATCGTGCCGAGATGGACCAGGCCTCGCTCGCGCGGCTCGAACGCGGACTCGACCTGGCTGAAGCTGCGCGGTCCGAGTTCGGCTTCGACCACCTCGCCGGCGAAGGCGAAGGTCTCGACCGGCGATTCGAGGATCCCGATGCGAATGCCGACGGCCGATCGGTTTTCGACGACGTAATGGAGCGCCGAGGGATGACGCAGCGCGACGAATCCGGCGGGTTTCCGCGTCAGGCGAAGGCTGCTCGCGCGCGGTCCGAGCGCGACGTCGGCGGCTAGGAGTGCGAGGTAGGTAGCGCCCGCGAAGACGGCGATTGGGATCAAGAACGGGACGACGCTTGAGAAGGCGACGATCAGAGCGAGCGCGAGCAACAGCCACACGCCGCGTAACGAAAGCCACAGCGCCGGAAAAACCGGGCGCATCGAACTACGTCGCCACAGCCGGCCGCGCGACGTCTTTGGGGACGTCGACCGCCGCCAAAATGCGCGCTAGAATCGTTTCGGCGTCGAGCCCTTCGACCTCGGATTCCGGTCGCACGATCAGGCGGTGGGGGAGGACCAGCGGCGCGACGGATTTGACGTCGTCAGGCGTCGCGAAGTCGCGACCCTCGATCGCGGCCGCCGCCTGCGCCGCGATGACGAGCGCCTGCGCCGCGCGCGGGCTTGCGCCCAGCGTGAGATCGTTCGAGGCTCGCGTCCGCGCGACGATCTGGTAGAGGTAGCCTTGCAGCGCCTCGGCGACGTAGACCGTGCGGATCTCCATCTGCGCGGCGAGCAACTCGTCGACGGTCGCAACCTGCACCACGCCGGCCGCATTGAGGTCGTGCACGTCGAACCCGCTGACCGTGCGCGCCAACAGCGCGCGTTCTTGCGTTTCGCTCGGATAGCCGGTCCGCGCGCGCACGAAGAATCGGTCGAGTTGGGCTTCGGGCAAGGGATACGTCCCTTCGAATTCGACCGGATTCTGCGTCGCGCACACGACGAAGAGAGCGGGCAGCGGCTGGCTCTCGCCGTCGATCGTGACTTGGCGTTCTTCCATCGCCTCGAGCAGCGCCGATTGCGTCTTCGGCGGCGTGCGATTGATCTCGTCGGCCAGCAGCAAGCTCGTGAAGATCGGGCCGCGCCGCAGTGAGAATTCGGCGGTCTGAGGATTGAAGACGGTCGTGCCGACGACGTCGGCCGGCATCAGGTCGGGGGTGAACTGGATACGCCGGAAGGGCACGCCGAGCAACGCCGCCAGCACCCGAACGATCAAGGTCTTCGCAGTCCCCGGGACGCCTTCGACTAAAACGTGACCGTTGCCGAGCAGAGCCAATTGAAAGGCGAGCAGCGTTCGTTCGTTTCCGACGACGATGCGCGCGATCCCCTGGCGGAGCCGGGCTGCCAGTTCAGTAGCGCGAGCGGGCATGGATGCTGAATTCCTTTCGGAGACGTTGGGCGGAGGCGACCAGTCGCACGAGGCGGGCCTCGTCGAGCGACGGCGCGGCGGCCGCAGCGGCCAGCTCGAGATAGGCGGCGCGGAGCTCGGGTTGCTCGATGCGTCGCGCGATCAGGTTCGACGGCGTGTCGTCCGGAAGGCCGAGCGAGACGGCGACGACGCGCACGGTCGAACGGACCACTTCTTCTAACGCTTTCGTCGCGGCGTGAGCGCGCTCGAAGAGCGCCGCGAGCGAGTCGATGAATTCGGCCGACGTCGCATCGCTCCGCGCCGGCGGCACGATCGGCGGCCCGAGCCGGATCGCCGCGCCGATGAACGCGAGCGCGACGGCGACGACGAGCAGCGCCAGCGCGATCAGCAGCGAGCGCGGCATGATCTGCCACCATTTCTCGGGGACGAGGTAGCCGTGGGCCGCTTCGTCGAACGCGACGCGCGCGCCGGGACGGCTCGGACGCGCGAGTGCAAAGGCAAGCCGCGCGTTGTCGGCACGCGCGATGTGCGCGTTGTCGAACGCCGTCTGGTCGAGGAGGGTGACGATCCGGCCCTTCCCATACGCGTACGAGAGCGCGAGCGGACCCGATGCGTCGGCCACCAGAATCGTCGCACGCTTCGGCGCCTTCCAGCGCAGGTCGGTCGAGAACGCGATTCGCTCGACGCTCTCCGAACGCAACTGGGCCGCGATGCGCACGGCGTTCTGCGCGGTGCTTCGCGTGCCGGCCTTAGCCGGAGTCTTGATTGCGACGGTCCGCGGGAGTTTCAGGATTCCCTTCTTGGCCGCGTTTTCGTCGTGACCGAGATAGATGAAGCGTCCGCCGGCTTTGACCCAATCTTCGAGAGCGCGCACGTCCGCGGGCGAGTTGTATGTCTGGCGCGGATCGTATTCGATCGGCTCCGCCCAAATCAAGGTCCCCAAAGAATGCTCGAGAAATGCCGGGCGCCGTTCGAAGCGTTCGATCGCGATCTTCTCGCGCTGGACCAATTCGTACCAGGCGCGATAGCCACCGCTCGCCGGGTCGTAGGTCGAATACGAGTCGAGCTGTGAGGCGAGCCGCTCGCCGCTGCGCGCGCTGAGCAGGTTGAGGATGGTGATCAGCGCCACGGCGGCGCCCAGAATCGCGAGATCGCGCAGGGGCAGCGCGCCCAAGCGTTCTCTCACGCGCGCTCGAGCAGCGGTCGCAAGGAGCCGAAGGCGGCGAAGGCGGCCTCACACTCGCCGCGTTGCGGGACGCCGGCAGCGAACGCGGCGCGCACGAAGCGCTCGGTGAGGACGTCGAAGGGCGCGGCGATCGCCTCGCTCTCGCCCCGAACGAGACGACGGTACTCGCCGGGCGTGCGCGACGAATCGAAGGGCACGAGCGCGCCTTCGTCGAGCAGCGCCAGCGCCGCGGCGAAGAGCGCCGCGATCGCCTGCGCGTACTCGCCCCGCGCCGCGCGTTCGGTGGCCAGCGCCTGCCAGGCCGCGGCATCGAGCCGTTCGTCCAGCGAATGCTCGGCGGCGCGCCGCCGTTCGACCGCGGGCTTGGCAAACGCCAGGACGACGCGATAGATGAGGAAGGCCAGCAGGACGACCGTCACCACGACGAGCGCGATCGAAACGACTTGCGCCGTACCCCCTCCCGAGTTCAGCACGTGATCGAGCCAGCGAAAGAACGGCCGCACGAGGTTCCCGAGCCACTCCCAGAGTTGTTGCCAGAAACTCAGGACCGGCGAGTCGGGCTGCGTCGGCCGGGCACGATACGCCGACTGCGCGAGGACGTCTTTGACGACCGCGTTCGGATCGCCGCTGGGCCAACGGCTCACGCGGGGGCCGAAGGCAAGCGCTCCGGCGCTTCGGCGGCGAGCAGTAAGTCCAAACCCTCCTCGCGCACGCGCAAATCGAAATAGAAGATCGTCAGGAAGGCCGTCAGGAAAGCGGCGATCGCGACCGAGACGAGCGTGCCGAACGCCGTACCCAGGATATGGCTGCGCAAGAGCCCGTAAAGCAATCCTTGACCCGCCAGTGAGAGGATCCAGACGCCGATTCCGATCGCCAGGTAGGCCAGGCCAACGAAGAGCGCGCGGACGAATCCGACCCGGTTAAAGACGCGCTGGATCCCGGCGGCGAAAGCCTCGACGAAACTTCGGCGTTCGATGACGCAGACGTAGAAGCCGACGTTGTATGCGACCAGCACGATCAGCGCGAAACAGACGATCGCAAGCCCGAAGATGATTCCGAAGATCACCGCGATCGCGACCCCGGCGGCTTTCAGCGCCGAGGCGAGGCCGATGAAGCCGAAAGCGAGGATGACGCCGGCGAAGACGATGGCGAGATAGAGAATCGCGGCGCCGAGCAGCCACATGAGGTTGTAGCCGAGCAGGTGGAGGTAGCGCGATAGCGCGACCCGGTAGGCCGCGCCGAAATCGAGCCGGCCACCGAGGTAGAGCGTGGCGGCGGCCGTTACCAGCGCGGCCGTAGCGAGCGGCGAGACGAACAGGAACGATAAAAAATAGGCAGCCGTCCAGCCGTTGAGGACGGGGCTGCCCTGCAATGCCGCCGAGATCGCCGACGGATCGGCCGATTTCCCCGCATTCGATTGCCGAAGAATCTCCGCCAGCGCGCCGAAGATCTTGCTTTGATCTTGGGTTCCCAAGAATTGGAAGACCGCGAGCGGCAGCGCAAAGACAACCCAGATCAGCGCGAAGATAACGAAATGCCGCACGCACAAAGTGACCGCACGATCGAGGATCTCGCCGAGGCCGAGCGGGCGCAAGGTACGCGCTTCCAAGACGCCGGAAGGTTCGGCGATGGAACCAGGGCATCCGCTCGGCACGGTCGCCGCAGTCTGGCGCTATCCGGTCAAGAGTCTCCACTTCGAAGCGCTCGAACGCGCCGAGGTCGGTGAACGCGGCCTCGCCGGCGACCGGAGCAGTGCGCTGTTCGTGACCTCACCCGATCACGGGCGCAGCGGCAAGACCTTTCGCGGCAAGGAACACCATCTTTTGCACACGCTTTGGGAACCTGGGGCGGCGATCTCCCTTGCGCAGCGCGAGGGCGTCGAACTCGAGCGCCGCAGCGACGGGCCGTTCTTCGACGCACGTCCGGTGGCGTTGATCTTCGACCGTTGGGTCGGCGAGATCGAAGCGTGGCTGGGGATGCGCATCGATCCGCAGCGCTTCCGGCCCAACATCTTCGCGCATGCGAACGGCGGCGTGCCGGACGAAGCTGAGCTCGTCGGCGCGACCTTGCGCATCGGCGACGTCCTTCTGCACCTCGCCGAGCCGATCAAGCGCTGCGTCACGCCCTCGTACGACGTGGCAAGCGGCGAACGCGAGCCGCGCCTCCAACGCATCCTCGTCGAGATGCGGAACAACGTGATGGGCGTCTACTGTACCGTCGAGCGCTCGGGCACCGTCGCCGTCGGCGATGCGATCGGAAGGACCCCGCGATGAGAAAGGTAACGCGCCGCCGCGCTCTCACGATGGTCGGCGGGGTTGCAGCGCTCGCGACATCGATACGTCCGGCCGCGGCGGCGACCGAATCCGAACTCGGATTCGCCCTGCTGCCCGCGGGGCGCATCTCGGGGACGCTGAGCGTCCCCGAGGGCAAGCCACCCTTCCCGCTCGATCCGGCGGCGGGCGTCACGCAACGGCGCGCGTATACCGATCCGACGCTTCCGGTCGATCCGGCCGTCGTCGCCGCGGTGGCCGCCCTTATCGCGCAAGCCTGCTAGCGTTTCGATGCGTTCGATCTGGACGAACGCTCGCCTCGTCACGATGGCAAGCGGCGCTCCCTACGGTTTGGTCGAGGATGGCGCACTCGTCGTAGGGGACGGCGAGATCCTGTGGGTCGGCGAACGGGAGGCGTTACCGGCGACGTTCGCGCGCGGCGCCGAAATTCACGATGCCGGCGGACGCTGCATCACGCCGGGTCTCGTGGATTGCCACACGCACCTCGTCTACGCCGGCGACCGTTCGCGCGAATTCGAACAGCGCTTGCGGGGTGCTTCGTACGGCGACATCGCGCGCCGCGGCGGCGGGATTCTGGCGACCGTCCAGGCGACGCGAGCGGCCTCCGACGAAGCGCTCGCGGCGGCAGCCGACACGCGCGTACGAGCGCTGCAGCGCGACGGCGTCACGACGCTTGAAGTCAAATCCGGCTACGGACTCGACCGCGAGACCGAGCTGCGCATGTTGCGGATCGCGCGCGCGCTCCCAGCGCGCCATCCGCTGCGCGTGCGCACGACCTACCTGGGACTGCACGCCCTCGACCCGCGCTGGCCAAACGCCGACGCCTACGTCGACTTCGTCTGCGAGGATGTCTTGCCGGCGGTCGTCGCCGAGCGACTCGCCGATGCCGTCGATGCGTTCTGCGAATCAATCGCGTTCTCGCCCGAGCAGTGCGCGCGCTTTTTTCAGCGCTCGCAGGCGCTGGGTTTGCCCGTGAAGGTTCACGCCGATCAACTGCTGCCGAGCGGCGGGACGGCGCTCGCGGCCCGCTTTGGGGCCCTTTCGGCCGACCATCTCGAGCACGTCCGGGAGGAGGACCTGGCCGCGCTCGCCGGCGCAGGCACCGTCGCGGTGCTGTTGCCGGGGGCCCACTACTTCCTACGCGAGACGCACCGGCCGCCGGTCGGGCGGCTGCGCGAACTCGGCGTCCCGATCGCGCTTGCGACGGACTGCAATCCCGGCACCTCACCGCTCGTCTCGCCGCTTCTGGCGATGAACCTGGCCTGTACGCTCTTCGGACTCAGCCCCGAGGAAGCACTGCGTGGTTTCACCGCCAATGCAGCCCGCGCGCTCGGCCTGGACGATATGATAGGGACGCTCGCAGCGGGCCGAAAAGCAGATTTCGTGATCTGGGACGCCGAGCATCCGAGGCAACTTGCGGCGACGATCGGGATCAACCCGGGAGCGATCGTCGTGTTCGACGGACGCGTCACCTAAGCGTGACCATCGCACCGCAGCGCAACGTGCGCGCGCCACGCGGCAACCAGCGGACGGCGAAGAGCTGGCAGACCGAAGCGGCGCTGCGCATGCTGATGAACAACCTCGATCCCGAAGTTGCGGAGCGGCCCGGCGACCTAGTCGTCTACGGCGGCCGCGGTAAGGCGGCGCGCGACTGGGCGTGTTTCGAGAAAATCGTCGAGGTTTTGCGGCGTCTCGACGACGACGAAACGCTCTTGGTGCAGTCCGGCAAACCGGTCGGCGTCTTTCGCACGCACCCCGATGCGCCGCGCGTTCTCATCGCCAACGCCAACCTCGTCGCGCATTGGGCGACGCTCGAAAAATTCAACGAACTCGATCGCAAGGGCCTCACGATGTACGGCCAGATGACCGCCGGCTCGTGGATCTACATCGGTTCGCAGGGCATCGTCCAAGGGACGTACGAGACGTTTGCGGAGCTCGGCCGCAGGGATTACGGCGGCGATCTGGCCGGCAAATGGATCCTTAGCGCCGGCCTCGGCGGGATGGGTGGGGCGCAACCGCTGGCCGCGACGATGGCGGGCGCTTCGCTCTTATGCGTCGAGTGCGACCCGGCGCGGATCGAGCGCCGCCTCGGGACGGGCTATCTCGACCGGCGCGCCGATTCGCTCGACGAAGCGCTCGAGCTCGTCGCGAAATCGTGCGCAGCGCGCGCGCCGCTCTCGGTCGGACTGCTCGGCAACGCGGCGGAACTTTTACCCGAACTCTTGCGGCGCGGCATAAAACCCGACGCGCTGACCGATCAAACCAGCGCGCACGATCCGTTGAACGGCTATTTGCCGGCAGGCTGGACGCTCGAACGCGCCGCCGCGCTGCGCGCGAGCGATCCTGGGGCCGTCGTGCGCGCGGCGCGCGCCTCGATCGCGCAACACGTGCGCGCGATGCTCGAATTTCAGCGACGCGGCGTTCCGACGTTCGATTACGGCAATAATATCCGGCAGGTCGCCTTCGAAGAAGGCGTCGTCGACGCGTTCGCGTTTCCGGGGTTCGTGCCGGCGTACATACGTCCGCTCTTCTGCCGCGGCATCGGGCCCTTTCGCTGGGTCGCGCTTTCGGGCGATCCCGCCGACATCTTCAAGACCGACGCGAAGCTCAAAGAGCTCCTGCCGAACGATCGTAAACTTCACCGCTGGCTAGAGATGGCGCGCGAGCGCATCGCGTTCCAAGGCTTACCGGCGCGCATCTGCTGGCTCGGCCTGGGCGATCGCGCGCGCGCCGGGCTCGCCTTCAACGAGATGGTCGCGCGCGGAGAACTGGCGGCGCCGATCGTCATCGGACGCGATCACCTCGACGCCGGCTCGGTCGCGAGTCCCAACCGCGAGACCGAAGCGATGCGCGACGGTTCCGACGCGATCGCCGACTGGCCGCTCCTGAATGCGCTGCTCAATTGCGCGAGCGGCGCGACCTGGGTGAGCCTCCATCACGGCGGCGGCGTCGGCATCGGGTACTCCGAGCACGCCGGGATGGTCGTCGTCTGCGACGGCACCCAGGCCGCGGCGCGGCGCATCGAACGCGTGCTGACCAACGACCCCGCCAGCGGCGTGATGCGCCATGCCGACGCCGGTTATGACGAAGCGATCGCCTGCGCCCGGGAACACGGCCTCGACCTTCCGATGATCGAGCCCGCTTAGCGCAGAGCCTGACGCAGCGCCGCTTCGGCGGCCGCCGCGAGGGCGCGCGAGGCGATCAGTTCGCGGGCGGCTGCGATATCGGGGGCGTAGACGCGGTCGCCGGCGAGCGGCGCGATGCGCGTGCGAGCGAGATCGTACGCGGCCTGTGTCCCAACGCCCGACCGGAGCGGCCGACGAAAATCCGTCGCGGCCAGCGCGCACAACAGTTCGCAGGCCAGCGTCCCCTCGACGTGATCGAGAATTCGATCGAAAGTCCGCGCGGCGATCGTCCCCATGCTGACGTGATCTTCCTGGCCGGCCGAGGTTGGGATCGAATCGACGCTCGATGGAAACGCGAGACCTTTGCTTTCGCTTACGAGCGCGGCCGCCGTATATTGTGCGATCATCAAACCTGACTCAAGGCCGGGCTTACGCGAAAGAAAGAGCGGCAAGCCGCGTTCCTCAGCGTTGAGCAGCAGATACGAACGCCGCTCCGAGATGCTCGCCACCCCGGCCATCGCGGCCTTAAGGAAATCGCAGACGACGCCCACCGGCTGACCGTGAAAATTGGCGCCCGTCAAGAATTCGTCGTCTTCGGCGAAGACGAGCGGATTGTCGGTGACCGAGATCGCTTCGATCTCGAGGACCGAACGGGTGTGCGCGGCGGCGTCGCGGGCGGCGCCGTGCACGACCGAGATGCAGCGGAACGAATACGGATCCTGGACGCGCCCGCAATCGCGGTGCGAGTGCATGATCTCCGAGCCGTGCAAGAGATCGCGTAGGTTGTCGGCGACCTTCGCCTGGCCCGGATGCGGGCGCAGGGCGTTGATCCGCTTGTCGAAGACCGCGTCCGTGCCGAGAAACGCTTCGAGCGAGAGCGCGCCGATGAGATCCGCCGTCGCGAGCAGACGTTCCGCTCGCAACAGCGAGAGCACCGCGATGCCGGTCATAACTTCAGTACCGTTGATCAGCGAGAGCCCTTCCTTTGCGCCGAGTTCGAGTGGCTGCAGACCGGCGCGCCGCAACGCCTCCGCGCTCGGCAAACGCTCGCCACGGTAGAACGCCTCGCCCTCGCCCATCAAGGTGAGCGTCATGTGCGCGAGCGGCGCGAGGTCGCCGCTCGCGCCGACCGAACCGAGCGCCGGCACGACCGGCGTGACGCCGAAATTGAGGATGGCTGCGAGCAGATCGAGCGTCTCGAGTTTGATCCCCGAGTGCCCGGCGGCAAGAGAGCTGACGCGCAACACACCGGCCGCTCGGACCTGGTCCTCGCGCAGCGGCTCGCCGGTGCCGGCGGCGTGGCTGCGAACGAGGTTGCGCTGCAAAGTCACCGCATCGGCCGGGGCGATCGACACGTTCGCCATCCGTCCAAAACCCGTCGTCACGCCGTAGATCGTCGCGCCCGCTTCAAACTGGCGTTCGACGCAGTCGCGCGCCGCTTTGACGCGTTCGCGCGCTTCGGACGTCACTGCGACCGGCGCGCCGCCGACCGCAATCGCCTCGATCTGTTCGAGGCTCAGCCGGCGCCCGTCAAGTTCGATCGTCGTACCCATCACTGCGCCCATTCCACGATACGCGCAGGCACCCATTCGACGCTTTCTCGTAACAGGACGGACACAGCCACGTAACAACCGGCCTTCATGATGGCCATGGCGCCCGTAGCTTAACTGGATAAAGCTCCGCTTTGACGAAACGGAGGATACGAGTTCGAGTCTCGTCGGGCGCTGGCCCGTAAACCGATTCGGTCTGTGCGAGCGTTCCGTCGACGTTCACACCATGGTTGCCAGGCCGATTCGGTGGGTCGAATTTGACTGCAATGGGTCGATGAATTATACTGGGCGAGCATCTTCCGTTTCGTCACGACAGTCGGCCTCAACGCCTCGGCGAGACCCAACGGTCTCGCCGCTGTCGTTTTATGTGCTCACTTCATGAACACCGCAAATCCTAGTGGCTCTTGGACACCTGGTGCTGCAGACTCGCGGTTTGAATGATGTCACGAAGACCCGAATTTATTCTAAGGATCGCGCGTACGCGGAGCCATGGCAGCGACGTTGAATAGGATCGCGATGGAGGACCGCGCCATCAAGATCGCCATCCTCGATGATTATTTCGACACCATTCGAACCCTCGAATGCTTCGGTAAGCTGGCCGGTCACGACGTTACGATCTGGAACGACCACGTCCAGGACGTCGAGACGCTCGCCGAGCGCCTAAGCGACACGGAGGCCCTCGTTCTCATCCGGGAGCGGACGCAGATTCGCGCGCCTTTGCTGGCGCGCTTGCCGAATCTTCGGCTCATCAGCCAACGCAGCGTCTATCCGCACATCGACATCGACGCGTGCACTCGGCTCGGCGTGATCGTATCCTCGAGCCAACACGCCGATACGCCTTCGTACGCGGCCGCAGAATTGACCTGGGGCTTGGTAATCGCTGCGCTGCGGCAGATTCCACAGCAAATGTTCGCGCTGCGGGCCGGAACGTGGCAGATCGGCGTCGGGAGCACCTTGCGCGGCAAGACGCTCGGCGTCTTCGGGTACGGCCGCATCGGCGCCGTCGTCGCCGGCTACGGCCGAGCATTCGGCATGCACGTCGTCGTGTGGGCGCGCGCGGAGTCGCTGGCGCGCGCGCGCGCCGACGGCTACGCGGCGGCCAGCAGCAAGGCCGCGTTCTTCGCAGCCGGCGACGTCATCTCACTGCACATGCGCCTCGTCGAGGCGACGCGCGGAATCGTCACGGCCGCCGACCTCGCGTGCATGAAGCCCGCCGCCCTGCTGGTCAATACCAGCCGCGCGGAGCTGATCGAAGCGGACGCGCTCGTCAACGCGCTGCGCGCGGGACGCCCCGGGATGGCGGCGGTGGACGTATTCGAGAACGAGCCTCTTCGGAACCCGGAGCACGCTTTGCTCGGGCTCGACAACGTCGTATGCACGCCGCATATCGGCTACGTCTCGCGCGACGAGTATGAAATCCAGTTCAGCCAGATCTTCGATCAAATCGCAGCCTACGCCGCGAGCGCGCCGATCAATGTGGTGAATCCGGAAGCGTTGCGCGCGACCCGCTAGAGCGGGCGGCGCCCCTCGAGGGCTTTGGCGAGCGTGATCTCGTCGGCGTAATCGAGATCGCCGCCGATCGGTAGCCCGTAGGCGAGTCGCGTCACCGGAACGCCGCTCGGCCCGATCAAACGCGAGAGGTAGAGCGCGGTCGCTTCGCCCTCGGCGTTGGGGTTGGTCGCGACGATGACTTCCTTATATCCTTCCCGCGCGATCCGTTCGATCAGCTCTTTGACGCGTAGCTGCGCCGGCCCGATGCCGTCCATCGGCGAGATGACGCCGCCCAGCACGTGATAGCGTCCGCGAAACGCCGAGGTGCGTTCGAGCGCGAAGATGTCCTTCGCCTCGGCGACGACGCAGAGCAGCGCGGCATCGCGCCGTTCGTCGGTGCAGAGCGCGCACGGATCGTCTTCGGTGATCGAGAAACAACGCGAACACAAACGCACGCGGTCTTTGACCGCCAAGATCGCCTCGGCCAGCGCCTGCGCTTCCGCGCGCGGCCGATTCAACAGGTAGAACACCAACCTCGCCGCCGTCTTCGGCCCGACCGTCGGCAGCTTGGAGAATTCGTTGATCAGGCTTTGAACGGGGCCGGCGATCGCGCTACTTATGAGCCACGATCCTACGGCATGCCGGGGATGCGCAAGCCGCCGGTGAGCGCGCCCATCCGTTTGCTCGAGGCATCTTGCGCCTTGCCGATCGCGTCGTTGAGGGCTGCGACGATCAGATCCTCGAGCGTTTCGGTGTCGTCCGGATCGATCGTTTGCTTGTCGAGGTGCACGGCTTTGACGCGATAGTCACAGCTGATCTCGACCGTCACGAGGCCGCCGCCGGCAGAACCGGAGACGACGGTGGCGGCGAGTTCTTCTTGCGCCTTGGTCATCTCGGCCTGCATCTTGCGCACTTGCGCGAGCATCGCTGCTTGATTCATTCCGTCTCCGGCCCGCTGGACTCGCCGAGCAATCTGTGACGCGCATAGGCGAGCAGATCGGATTCTCCGCCGGACGGCTCGGAGTTCCCCGACGGCGCCGCGCGATGCGCGCTCTTGGCCCCGGAAGCCGTCCGCACGCGGCCCGCAAGCGGCGTCGAGTGCAGCTTGACGCGCAGCGGGATTCCGACGACGTCGGCCAGCGCCGCCTCGATATCGGCGAGTTTGCCGAGCACGAAACTCTCCGAGACGTCGTCCACCAGTCCGATCGTGACCAGGCCGTCCTCGAACGCATCGACGGTGGCCCGCGAAAGCGGACCTTTGAGCGGGACGTTCCGTTCGTAGGCTCGCAGGCGAATCTGATCCCAGAGCGAGCGCAGTTGCTGCAGCGAGGGAAGGGCATTCTCGCCTCTGGTTGCGGGCTTCGGCGGCTCGGGCGGCGCGGCGGCGGTCTTCGGGGGCTGGGCCGAGGCCTTCGGCGGCTGAGCCGACGCCGGCTTCGGTGCGGGGGCGACCCTCTGCGGCGCCCCTTGCTCGAGTAGGGTGACCCGCGTCGCCAGCGCCTCGAGAGACGGGTCTTCGCCTTGGACGACGAGTCTTAGGACCGCGGTCTCGAGTTCGAGCCGCGCATTGCCGGAGGTACGGCCGGCGGCGAGCGCGTCGCCGAGCAGACGCAGGCCCCGAACGACGCGCGGCTGAGGCGTCGACGCGGCAGCTTCGCAGAGACGCGCCGCGTCGTCGGCGGCGAGATCGGCCGAGAGCAGGTCGGGGTCGAGGCGAGCGACGAGCAAATTGCGGTACTCGCCGACCGCTGCGCGGATCAGCCCGGACATCTCGACGCCGGCGCCGCTCGCTTCGTCGATCGTGCGCAGCGCCGCCGAGGCGTCGCCGGCGAGGATCCCCGCGACCAGGGCCCGCGCGTAGACGCGACCGGTCGTCCCGAAGGCGGCCTCGACCGTCGTCGCGTCGATCGGTGCGCTGCCGGCGAACGACGCGGCCTGCTCGAGCATCGTAAGCGCGTCGCGCAGCCCTCCGTCGGCGCGGTAGGCGAGCGCGCCGAGCGCGCCGTCGTCGATCGCGATTCCCTCCGCAGCGGCGATCTCGCGCATCCGTTCGATCATCACCGGCACCGGAATTCGCCGGAACGCGTAGCGCTGGCAACGTGAGAGGATGGTCGGCGGCAAGGCCTCGGGCGCGGTCGTCGCCAGCACGAAGATCGCGTGGGCCGGCGGCTCCTCGAGCGTCTTGAGAAATGCATTTGCGCCTTCGCGGGTCAACATGTGCGCCTCGTCGATGATAAAGACTTTGGCCCGCATCGAGGCGGGCGCGAATTTCACCGATTCCCGCAGCGCGCGAATCTCGTCGATGCCGCGGTTCGAGGCTGCGTCGATCTCGATGACGTCGAGCGCCGTCCCAGCCGTGATGGCCCGACAATTATCGCAGGTATTGTCGGGATCGGGGGTCGGTCCGGCGGCGCACTCGATGCAGCGCGCCAGAATCTTCGCAGCCGAGGTCTTCCCGCAACCACGAGGGCCGGAAAAGAGGTAGGCATGCGCGATCTTCCCGGAGGCGAGCGCAGTCCGAAGCGTCCGAACGACCGAGTCCTGGCCGACGAGCTCGGCGAACGACCTCGGGCGCCACGTCCGGTAAAGTGACACGACCCAGACTTTCGGGAGACGCTTTGGGGCGACCCTGTTTCACGAAACCGCGGCCCGGGTACAACGCGTTGTAGTAGTCAGAAGGCGTCCATTTATAGCATGGGCACCGCTTGCTTTCCCAAGGAGACGACGAGACCATGGCAGGGACGGCCGCGCTCGCGGCACTCCAAGAGCCGGCACTGACGCCGGCTCAGACCGGCATCAAAGCGCGCAGCGAGCAGGCTCTCGCCGAGCTGTTCGGATTCGAGCGCTTTCACCCCGGCCAGATAGACGTCATTACGCGCATCATGGAGGGTCAGGACACGCTGGCCATCTTGGCGACCGGAGCGGGCAAGAGTCTGTGCTACCAGTTGCCGGCGCTCTTGCTGGGCGGGACGACGGTGGTCGTGAGCCCGCTGATCGCACTGATGAAAGATCAACTCGACATGCTCGCCCAACGCGGCATCCACGAAGTCGTCGCAATCAACTCGACGCTCAGCGAAGATCAGGAAGCGGCGACGCTGGCGCGGATCGGGCGCGGCGAGGTCAAGATCGCGTTCGTCACGCCCGAAAAACTCGAAAACGAATCGTTTATCTCGCTGCTCAAGACGATCGCCGTGCCGTTGTTCGTCGTCGACGAGGCGCACTGCATCAGCGCCTGGGGTCACGACTTCCGGCCGGCTTATCTGGCGCTCGGCCAAGTGATCGCGGCCATCGGGCATCCGACGGTTCTGGCGCTGACCGCAACGGCGACCCCGGCGGTGCGCGAAGACATCTTGATCCAACTCGGCATCCCAAACACGCGCACGATCGTCAAAGGCTTCGATCGTCCGAACCTGCGCTACGAGGTCATCCGCGCCGAAAACGAAACGGCGAAATTGAAGGCCCTCAAAGAACTTTTCAAGGTGGGGCTCGCCGGGACCGGCATCATCTATACCGCCACGATCAAGAACGCACTCGAAGTGCAGCGCTTCTTGAACGACGAGCTGGGCGTGCCTGCGGCCGTCTACCATTCGAAGCTGCAAAAACACGATCGCGTCATGGTCCACAACCTCTTCATGGACGAGTCCATTCGGGCCGTCGTCGCGACCAACGCCTTCGGCTTGGGCATCGACAAGCCGAACATCCGTTTCGTGGTCCACTACGATCTGCCGGGCTCGGTCGAAGCCTACACCCAGGAAGCCGGCCGGGCCGGGCGCGACGGGTTACTCTCGCGCTGCATCTTGCTCTATCGCATGAGCGACACGCGCGTCCAAAACTACTTTTTGACGGGAAAGTATCCCGACATCGAGGACGTGCAGAAGATTTTCGGGACGCTCGAGTATTTCGGCGGCCAGAGCGACGGCGTCTCGCTCGCCGATTTGCGGAAGATCTCGCAGCTGCCGCTCACCAAACTCAAAGTCGTCTTAGCGCTGCTCAAGAAGGCGAAGTTCATCGAGATGCGGGCGCGCGCCCGCTACGGCCTCACTCCGAACGCGCTCGAAAACCGCGAACTGGTGCTCAATCTGACGAACTACGAGACCAAGAAGGCCTACGATCAGAGCAAGCTCGCGATGATGCTGCAGTATTGCGAGACGCGGTCGTGCCGGCGCAAGTTTATCTTGAACTACTTCGGCGAAGATTACGACGCGATCAATTGCGGGGCATGCGACAACTGCCTCAAGGCCAACGCGCCGAAAGCCGTCCGCGGCGAGACGGCACCGCTGCCGGGTTCGGGCTTCCGCATCGCCGACGTCGTCTTCCATCCGAAGTTCGGACAAGGCACGGTCGAACGCGCCGAGAAGGACCTGGTAACGGTCCTGTTCCCGAACGTCGGGTACAAGACGCTACTCGCTTCGGCCGTAAAACCGGAAGCGAAGATCGCCTAACCTAGTCCGGAGGTCGATGCTCTACCGAAGCGGCGTAGGATGGTATTTGCTTGTCGTCGTCGCCGCGGCCGCCGCGTGGCTGCAGCCCGTCTTGGCGCAGACCCCGCCGCCCGCGCCGGTCGTGACGTCTCCTCCGCCTGCCCAGACGAGTCCCTCACCCCAGACGCCGGCCGGCGGCAGTTCCGCCGCGCCGCTTTTGACTCCGAGTCCGTCGCCGACGCCGACCCAGCCGCCGATCATCGCCGAACCGCCGTCGGCGGCGCTTCCGCCGGGCGCCTCGCAAGTATTGCGCTTGAACCAGGTCGCGGGCAGCGTGACGCTGACGGTCGCGGATCCGTCGATCGCCGATGCGACGGTCGATCAGGTCGCGCGCACGCTGACCGTCGTCGCGCGCGCGCTCGGCCGCACCGTCGTGACGGTGCGCGACGAACGCGGGCAGACGCGCGAGGTTGCGATTCGGGTCGCGTACCTCGCCGGCAGCGTCGCCGGCGGCGCCGCCGTGCGCATCACCGGCAATCCGGCGACCTCACTCTTCGTCAAAGAGCAGGCGCTGCACGCGGCGATCAAGAGCGTGGCGCCGCGTCCGCGCGCGACGATCGTCGCGACCGTCGATGCGATCAGCCTCGCCAAGCCGCTGCAGGTCGACAACGTCGTCGCCGTCGACGTCCCGCTCATCGTCCAAGGCGAGGACTACCTCACCGTTACCGGGACGACCCGCGTGCGGGTCGAGAATTTCGCGGTGCCGCCGCAGCGTCCGGGCTCGCTGCTGGTTAGCGACTATCCCGAAACGCTCCGCCAAAACGGAATTCTGTTCACCGCCGACTTGACCTCGGCTGCGGCGGAACGCTTCCTCTACTACCATTACAATCCGCCGAATCAACCCGACCGACGTATCCTCCTCAAGATCGAAAACGGCTCGGCACAGCCCGCGCTCTTGCAATTCATCTCAGGCCGCGCCGGAAGCGTCAACGAGATGGAAGCCGGGCACCTCTCGACGCAGCGCTTCTTAGTGCGGCTGGCGCAAAACGAGGGGACCGTTCAGACGATCGCCGGCAACTCGGTCTACACGCTCGTCGATCAACCTTTGCCGGCCGGGGATACCGTCTCCAACCTCTTGCAACTCCACGAGATCGCCGGACCGCCGCTGCATCTCACGTTGCTGGCCCAAAACGCGGCCGACCCGGTCGAGGGCCCGGTGCCGCAATCGGCCCTGCTTAGCGGCGACGTCCCGCACGCGCGCGGCATCTATAAGGTTCCCGAGTTCTTCTTCAACCGAACCTACGACGCCGACGGCGACAATCTCGAAATCAACATCGGTCAGATTCCGGTTCCGAATCTCTTGCAAGGTCAAGCCCTCTCGGGCGACTACGGCGTCCTTCAGGCAGTCACCATCGAGATGACGAACCACTCGACGAGCGCTCGCGAGGTCGCGCTCTACGCCAACCCGCGCGGCGGGCGCGCGACCGGGACGTTCTTGATCGACGGCGTCCTCGTGCAAGCGCACGCGCTGCCGGCCTTCAGCCACTACAAATTGCGCCAGTACACGCTTCCGCCGCGTATCGGATACATCCGCACCGAGATCGTCACGATGCCCGAAGGCGGTTCGTCGTACCCGCTTCGGCTCATCGTCGCCCCCGACGACGGCAGCACGCCACCGGGCGCTCCGGACTCACTGGTCTACTAGCCAACCTCGAGCGCTGCGCGATAGAGGGCCGCCAGCGCGGCCGCACTCGTCTTCCACGCGAAACGAGCGATCGCACCGGCACGCACGGCCCGGGCGCGCCGCTCCACGGCGTCGCGATCGGCGAGCACCGCACGAAGCCCTTCGGCCCAGGCGGCAACGTCGTCGGGCGCGAGCAGCGGGGCGTCGTCTGCGACGACTTCGGGCAACGACGACGTCGCGGCCGCGAGCAGCGGGACGCCGCCGCATAGCGCCTGCACGGCGGCGTATCCGAAGCCTTCGTAATGCGATGGAACGACGACGACCGCAGCCCGCGCATACAACTCGAGCAGAGCGTCGCGGGAGACGTAGCCGCGCAATTCGACCCGGTCGGCGACCCCCGCCTCGCGCGCAGCGCGCAGGCAATCGTCGCGATAGGGCGTCGGCGGCCCGACCGCAACGAGGCGCAACCCGGGAACCTGTGCCAGCGCGCGGATCGCCACCTCGAGATTTTTGCGGCGCTCGAGCGTCCCGACCGAGAGCGCGAACGGTTCTGCGTCCGGCTTCCGTTCGAGAGCCGCGACGTCGCCGGCGACGCCGGGATAGACGACCGCAACGCGTTGCGCCTCGAAGCCGCCGAGCGCGAGCAGCTGGTCGCGCGAGAAAGCGGAGTCGACGGCGATGCGTCGCGCGCGTCGATAGCGTGCCAGTTGGAACGCACCGAAATACGCCCGTGCGTAGGGCTTGGCGTGGCCTTGGACGTGCAGCCACGCGACATCGTGCACCGTCGCAACCAACGGCGTCGCGTTGAAGAGCGGCAGGGTCCCCGCCGCGCAGTGCAGCAGATCGACCCGTGCGCGCAACGTCCCCAGCGGCAACAACACTTGATCCCAGATGACGCGGCGATCGAAGCGCCAAGGATCGAGCGACGGCGCCCTGAGCGTCACGACGTCGATATCGCCGCGCGCGCGTAGGGCTGGAACCAGTCCGGTGAGGTACTCGCCGATGCCGGTCGCGCTTCCCAGCGTCAGCTGAGCGTCGATCGCTACGCGGATGTCACTTGATCTCCGCGGCCAGCCGGCGCACCGCCGGCGCCGCCGCGTCCATTTTCTGCGCCCCGGCGAGATAGGCGCGGGCCCGTTCGAGGTCGCCGCGCCGATACGCCGCGTCGCCGAGGCCGGCGAGCGCGTCTACGCTGCCCGGATCGACGTCGCGGGCGCGTTCGAAATAGCGCTCGGCGCGCGCGATGTCTCCAAGATTAAGTTCTTGACTGCCGGCGGCGATCAAGTAGCGTTCCGCCAGCGGCGCGAGCGAGACCGCCGCTTCGTACGCTTGCAGCGAGCGCCTCTGGTACGGCGCGCGTCGCGCGATCGGCAGCGTGTAGGCGTACCTTTGTTCGAGCACACCAAGCCCGTATTGCGCCTCCGGGAGCGCCCCCGATGCCGTGCGATCGTCCCGCAACCGCTTGACCGTCGCCTCTTGCAGGCGCAACGCCCCCGCGACGTCGCCGCGCCGTTGCACCTCCGCAATGTGCCGTTCGAGATCGTCGACTGCCCCCGCTTCGAGGAACGCGCGCACGGCGGCCGTCTCATCGCCGCGCTTTTCCGCGAGCAGCCCGGTGAGTTCCGCCCGATCGCGCGATGGCGGTAGCGTCGCTATCTGCCGCTCGGCCGTCGCAACATCACCGTGCGCGAGCGCCTCGCGCGCGAAGACGATCCGCAGCGTCGACGGTACCGGAACGCGCGGGTCGAGCGCGTCGACGCGCGCCGCGACCGCCGCCGGAACGAACCGCACCCACGCGCCCGATTGCGCCACATCGCGCAACGCAAGCGTCGAGAGCACCTGCACCGTCCCCAAGACGAGGACGACGACAACGACGGCAGCGATAGCGAGCATCCGCATGAGACGGGATTAGGCATCAGCGTGCGGCGGTCCGGCATCGGGCCGGACCGCCGCCCGCTATTTGTCAACTTCGTTCCCCGAGTTGCCTCGGGGAATGTGTGGCGAGGGGCCTCCAGCTTTTTCGTGAAGCCACGGATGGCGAGAACGAAAAAGTGGAGGAGTAGCGGTTTCGCACGACGCGAAACCGTGGGCGTACCCGAGCACACATTCCCGAGGCAACGACTCTTGGTGGTCCCGCGAGCAAATGCCGGTCGCGCCGCGCGCCGAGCCAAAAAAGAAGGGGCGGCATCGCTGCCGCCCCTGGGCTTCTGCGAACTCGTCTCTAGAAGCGAATCGTAAAGAAGAGGTCCTGTCTGTTCTGGTAGAGGTTGAAGTTCGGGATCACGTCGTCAGTATATTTGTAGACGCGAGCCTGCGCCGCAATCGACGAGTTGGTCTTGGGGATGTTGTACGTGACCGAGCCCGTGTAGAAGTCTTTCTTCTCCGAGATGTTCTGCGTCAGGGTCGTCCCGTACGAACCGCCGTACCGTTGCGACGAGTAGGTCGCCGCGAGGTTGACGTTGGACGTCAGCGGGATGGCGAGCGCGGCGTTATACGCGTAGCGCTGCATGTTGACGTAGTTCGGATAGAACGAAACCTGGCTGCCGCCCGGCAAGAGTTGCGCCGGGGCGAACGCTCCGAGATCGAAGGCCTGCGTGGTCGGATTGATCGGGTAGTACTGGAACGCCGTCATGTCAGGACGCTTGAGCGTTTCGTACGTCGCAGAGACGCTCCCCGTGACGTTCTGCCCGAAGGCCGGGACCGTGAACTGCGTGCCGAGCAGGTAGTTGTCCCACTTCAGCGTGACATTCGAGGCATACGCCGGGCCGTACAGCAGATTCCCGAGCGAGTTCGGACGGAGCTCTTCGAGGTGCTGGTACTGGGCGCGCGTGTTGAAGGTCACGTCGCCGATCCGAATGGGGACGTTGACGTTGGCCGTCGGCCCACGCGTGTTGGGGGTGAAGGCCGAGTAGAACGTCGGGCTGTTGCCCTTAAGGGGGTTGAACACCGGGAATAGGAACGTCAGGTTGGGGTTGCCGGCGGTATGCGGATTCGCCGCGGCCGCCGCGCCGCCGGCGTTGACGAACTGCGAGTCGAACTGGCCATTGATTCCCAGGTTATTTCCGAAACCGTAGAAGTCCGGGAAATACGTGCCGTGGTAGAAGTTGAACAGCGCCGGCGGGTTGCCGTAATACTTGAACGGCGCGCCGTCGAGGAAGTCCGGACCGACGCTCTGATATTGCCCCGACAGCTGGATCTTCGCGATGGTCAAGCGCAGCCCGATCACGCCGGCCGTGTCGCCGGTTGCGGGGACGTTGCGATAATCGGGGGTGTATTTGCTCATCGCCGCTTCGCCGAAGATCACGGGACTCGAGCCCTTACCGCTGATCTCGTACGGTATCGGCAGCACGAAGTCGACGCCGAAGACCGTGTCGCTGACCAGCGGTTGGCCGAGCGCGCCGGCAGCGTTGACGAAGGTCGCATCACCCGTCGTCTGGGTGTCGTCGAAGTCGTAGATGCGATTGAAGGTCGCGCCGATCTCGAGACCGGCCCAGCCCTTGAACTTCTGGTTCAAGCGCGCGTTGATCATGTAGCGCTGCAGGTTGGTGTTGCCCGCGACGGTGATGCCGCGATAGGTGATCGAGATCGTCGAGCCGGCCGGAATCGGCGAGCCGAAGACGACGGCGTTGTACGCCTCATCGTAGCTGATCGCCGGCAACCCATTGGCTGGTCCGCCGGTCAGGATACCGGCATTGTTGTACGTCGAGCCGTTGTAAAACGATACGTAAACCGAGCCGATGATCGCTTTTTGGGTCAGGAAGACTTGCGTGATCGTCCCCGTTCCCGAGTTGAACGTGTCGGTGCGCAGCGCTTGGGCGGGACCCGACTGGACGAATCCGGCTTGCGGGGCGACGAACGGAAAGAGGTAGGCCGCGCAGCCAAACGCGCAGTTGTTCGGATCTGTATTCCCCGGCTGCGTGTTGATCATCGTCTGATCCATGCGCGTCAGCGAGCCGAAGAACGAGGTCGAACCGAAGTTCGTCTCCGCGATCGTGCCGCTGACCGAGGCACCCTTCTGGTAGGGCTGGACCGGCTGTTCGTACGGAACCGCCGCGCTATACCCGAACGGCGCCCGGAACGCGAGGCCCGTGCGCGACGACGGCATGTTGTCGATCTGCCCGAACTTGAACAAGAGGTTGGAGATTGCGCCGGCCTTGGCGACGTTGATCTCGACGCCCGGTTCGATGTCGACCTTCGCCTGCTGCGAATACTCGCCGCCAAACTCGAAGTTGAGGATGTGGACCGGCAGCGAGAGGAACAGGTTGTCGCTGATCTGATAGCCGAGCGCGAAGCGGCTGTCCTGGCGGATCTGCATCCCCGAGCCGGACTGCGTCAGCGGATTGTTCGAATCGTCGCTCGCGATGAACGCGGAGACGAACGGATCGATCCCGCCCGTACGGCCGCTCGCGACGAAAGCACCGTAATACGTCGTTTGGGGGGCGCCGCTAGTGTTGGTGATCGAGCGCGGATTTGTGGTGCGCTGGCGATACGTCACGTTGGGCAGCAGCAGGCCGTGCATCGAGAGCGCCTGCGCGAACTTGGTGCGCTTGTCGAGCGCGTCGAGCGAATCTTCGAGATTCGTCACGCGCACGCCGAGAGCATCGAGTTCGTCCTTCAGGGCGTCGATGAGCTTTTGCAGCTTATCGAGGTCCTGCCTGGACGGCCCGGTGTACGGCTTGACGTTTTCTTGCAACTTCGCGATGACTCGCGCGATCACGACGGCCATTTCGTAGCGCGTGAGCGGGCGGTCGCCTTTGAACTTACCATCGGGGTAGCCGTCGATGATACCGTCGGCCGCCAAACTCTGGATGTACTGGTAAGCCCAATGGTTGGCCGGAACATCCGAGAACGGGGTAGCGGAGGCCGCCCGGCCCAACAGCAACACCGTGCCGAGCACGAGGCTCGACGCGAGGACCAGGCTAGCGAGACGCTTCATAAATCCTCCAGAGAAGTAAAGAAGCCACAGCTTCGTTGCAGGCGTTCTCGTGGATGACGTACCTCGTTCGAGCGATCGTGAGAGTTGCCTAGTTTGCCTTCAAGATCGGATTTGAACGAACGTGGCCGGCCCCGAGCGGGAACGGACACGGAAAGTACGCCCTCGTTGGAGCGCATGCCGAGGTTCGGATTACGACCGGACGAGTGCGACTCCTTCCCAGCTCGACGCAAGCGAGGCGACCCTCGGCGCCGCGCGCGGGCGAGAGCGGGCGGGTCCGTCCTAACGGCCGGCGGCCTCGCGGTCGAGGAGCCGTTCGGCGATGAGCAGCGCGGCGAAATCGTCGATCGGCCTGGGGGGGAGGAGCATCCCGCGCGGGACGAGCCGCCTCCAGCCGGTCGGTGGGTGGACCTCGAAGTAGCGGCGGCGCGCCAACAGCGTCGTCTCGCGCTCGTCGATGACGTGAACCGGGATCCCCAGGCCGGAAACCAGACCGGCGACCGCCGCCGTATGCGTCCCTCCCCCAAGCGCGACGGCGCGCAGCGGGACGCGACCCGCAAGCTGGACGATCCGTTCGGCGAGTTCTTCGGTGGGGACGATGCCGAGCTCGAGCGGGGCCGTCCGGATCGCTCCGATCGCCGCATAGCCGCACTTGCGCGTCCCGGGGTCGATCCCGAGGACGGCGCCTTGGAGCGGGTCGCTCACTTCGGCGTCCGCTGGAGCGCGAAAACGATCGGAATCGCGCCCGTGTGCGGGTAGATATCGAGCGCCGCTTTGGCGACGAGGTAGAAGCGTCCGCTGCCGGTGCGAATCGAGTCGCGCATCCGCCGGTCGTGTTCCGGGGTCAATTCGGGGAGCGCCCGCGAGAACGGCCCCGGCATGCCGAGGCCGATCGCTTCGTCGCCCACGATACCTTGGAGTTGTCCGTAGGCGATCGTCGGCGCGATCGCGGTTCCACCGTCGACCTCGACGCTGGCCAGCGTCTGCCCGACGCGGAAGAGCCGCTCGTCGGCGTAGGTGTTGAGCCCGAAGTGGATCGGATCGTTCACGAACAGGTTCTCGTCGGCGATCGCGATGATGATCACCGGACCACGCAAGAAGAATCCCTGAACGCGCTGGTCGGCGAGGGTCTGCTGCAGCTTGCGCTCGACCTCGGGATCGCTCGAGCGAAGGCGGCTCGGTTTGAGGCCGGCCCGCACGTAGCGGCGATCGAGCGCCTGGACGACGGCATCGAAGAAGGTGCTTAACTCCTTGAGTTTCTCGTCGCGCGACATTTCGGGCGTAATCCGAAGATACTGTTCGTACAGAAGGTCGCCGCGATTGATCACCACGTCGGTCTCGCGCGCCCGCTTGTTGAGGGTGTCGGCCTGGGCCTGCAGCTGGTTCACCCGGTTGTTGATCTCGTCGAGATGGAAGAAGGCCGCTCGCGCGTAGGCCGAGGTGGCCAGGGTGACGACGGTCACCGCCAGTGCGATCGTCATCCCCGTGCCGACCGCGATGATCGTCGACGTGTATTTCGGGCGCAGGTTGAAGAGCGTCATGCGCTTGCGGCCGATCTGGTGGCCGACGCGGTCTCCCAGATAGGCGATGACGCCGGCGATCGCGACGATCCCGACGATCAGCGCCAGTCCGCCGAGCGTTCCCATCAGGAGCGCGCCGCGCGTCGGACGAGCCAGGCGCCGATGATGCTGAAGAGTAAATTCGGCGCCCACGCACCGACGGTCGAGATCAGAAAGCCCCCCGGCAGACTCGTGGTCACCGCCGAGACGACGCTCGCGATCACGAAATAGACGAAGACGATCGCGACCGCGAGGCCGAAGCCGAGTCCCGTGCTGCCTCCGCCGCGCGGCGCACGCAAACCGAACGGCACGGCGATCAGCGTAAAGACGAACGATGCGAACGGCCGCGCTAGCTTCTCTTCGTAGGAGGTTTGGAAGGCGCGCATCTCTTGCGGGCTCAGCTGACCGGAGGTGAGCACCTCGCGGACCTCGGCGCGGCTCATCTCCTCTCGGTTCTTGTTCGCGATCGTCTGTTGGATCTGACTCGGTTTTTCGCCGATGTCGATCTGCTGATCGGGCGCTTCGGTGTACGTCGTCGTGCCGTCCTTATTGATACGGTACTCCTTCGCGTCGATGAACGTCCAGGTTGGAATCTGATATCGAGCGCGGTCGGCGAACACGATCACCTGCGGCTGGTTGTGCGCGTCGTACGTGATCACGGTAACGTCGAGGAGCGTCTGAGTCGCCGCCTCGTACCCGCCGAAAAAGGTCACCTGTTTGGCGCCGCCGGGCAAGCCGGTGGTCACCGTGTGGCTGCCGCCTCCGAAGGGCCCGACGTGTTTGATGACGTCCTCGCGCAGAAAGGTCGCGCGATCGTTGGCGTACGGCACCACGCCTTCTTGGAGCGCCAGCGCGACGAACGAGACGCCCAAGCCGACGATCAAGAGAGGCGCCACCGCACGCACGAGTCCGATGCCGCCGGCTTTCAGCGCGGTGATCTCGCTCTCGCCGGAGAGACGCTGCAACGCGAGCAGAACCCCGAGCAGCATCGCCATCGGAACGACGGTGATGACGATCTGCGGCAGCTGCCACAAGAAGTACTCGATCGCCGACGCCAGCGGAGCGTGCTCCTCGGCCACCAGCCGGCTGATCGCGAGGATGTCGGTCGCAGCGAAGATCAAGGTGAAGGCCGAGAGCCCGAAGGTGAAAGGGCCGCCCAGCTCCGCGACCATATAGCGGTCGAGGATGGTCGGCGCCGGTAGGCTTGCGGCGAGCGGCATCGCGCGAGCGCTCACAGGCGGAAACTCTGGCCCAAGTAGAAGTGCCGCGCGAGCGGCGAGTTCAGGACTTCGTCGGCGTTGCCCGAGACGACGATCTCGCCGTCGTTCAAAATGTAGGCGCGGTCGACGATCGCAAGCGTCTCGCGGACTTGGTGGTCCGTGATCAGAATGCCGAGGCCGCGCTCGCGCAATTGTCTGATCATCTTCTGAATGTTCTCGACGGCGATCGGGTCGATGCCGGTGAACGGCTCGTCCAGCAAGAGGAAGGCCGGATCGGTCGCTACCGCGCGAGCGATTTCGACGCGCCGCCGTTCGCCGCCCGAGAGCGAGTCGCCGCGCTGAGCGGCAAAATCTTGGAGCCCGAACTCCTCGAGCAAACCCGGCAAGCGGCGCTCTTGCTCGCGACGCGAGACGCCGTTCATCTCCCAGATGAGCCGGATGTTGTCGCCGACGGAGAGCTTGCGGAAGATCGAGTTCTCCTGCGCGAGATAACCGATCCCTTGACGCGCGCGCTGATACATCGGTTCGCTCGTGAGGTCGAGGGCGACGCCGTCGGTTTCGAGCGCAACGCTGCCCTCGTCGGGTTTCACCAACCCGACGACTATATAGAAGGTCGTCGTTTTTCCGGCCCCGTTGGGACCGAGCAGGCCGACGACTTCGCCCGTACGGACCTCGGCGCTGACGTGGTTGACGACGGCGCGCGCGCCATAACGCTTGACCAGCCGCCGCATGACGATGCGCCGGCGGGCGCCGGTCACGCGCCTTCCCCGGTCACACGCATCTCCGTCGTGCGCAGATCGTAGTCGAAGTGACGTCCGCGCAGTTCTGCCCCCTGCGTCGTCACGATGACCACGTTGCCATCCCCGTGCAAGGTCTCCGCGCCGTCATCGTAGCGCAATGTGTCGCTTTGCAAGGTCATCCCTTCGCTATTTCGAGCATGAACGCCCCCATCCATCAAAACGCTGCGATCGCGCTCCTCGACGCGCGCGTGCGGCGACTCGGCGACCAGCATCCCTTTGTGTTGGTAGAACGTGACGTGAGGACGGACGAAGTCGCTGTGTCCGCTCCCTTGCGAGAGCCGTACCGAGACGTTGGAATCGGCGCGTACCGTGTAGACTCGACGGTTCTTCTTTTGTTCGGTCAAGTAGATGTACTTCGAGGGCACGTGTACGTCGCGGATACGAATCGGAATCGCACTCGGTTCCACCACGGAGGCGGCGCTGGGCGACGGCGCGGGGCGCGGTTTGCCGCCGCCGCACGAAACCAGGGCGAACGCGCAGACGAGCGCGCCGAATCTCATCGAACGCCCGGCTCCGCGGGCAAGAGACCGTCGCCGGCGGCCGCGAGCGCGAGCGCGGCGTAGGGTATCCACACGAAGGTCATCTGCACGACTCCGATGGTATCGAAGATTCCTTGGACGAGGCTCGCGAGCAGGCCGGCGCAGATGGCGAGTGCGAGCAGCGGATCGCGGCCCGGGGCGCCGAGACGACGGCGCAGCTCCCGCGCGAACGCGGCCGTCCCGACGGCGAACGCGACGAGCCCCAGCAGCCCGACTTCGCCGGCGAGTGAGACGAAGACGTCGTGCGGGTGGAGCGCGCCAAACGAGCCCGGTTCCGCGCCGCCCGGCGGTCGCAGCGCGGGGTAGACCCGCCAGTATGCCATCGGCCCGGTGCCGGTCAACGGGAAGAGGGTCGCCGCTCGGACCCCGGCGCTCAGCGTCGCCAGGCGATTGAACGTATCGGCCGGGTCGTGGCGAGCGATCGGCACGAACGGCAGGACGACCAGCGCGAGCGCGAGCCCCGCACAGGCGACGAGCGCGACGCGGCGCCGCCCGGCCGCCATCAAAAGGAAGGCGGCGCCGGCGGCGGCTCCGATCCAGCCGGAGCGCGAGAAGCTCACCGCCAGCGCCAGCGCGCCGGAAATCGTCGCCGCCCACCCGAGCGAGCGCAGCAGCGGCGCGCGCGCCGCGAGCGCGATGCCGAAGGCCGTATACCCCATCAACACGAGATACGCCGCGAGTTGGTTCGCCGTTACGAAAAAGCCCGCGGCGCGCGCGTGGTTGAGGGCGTACAACGCCGTCGGCCGATGGCTTGCGAGCATCGCGAGCGCGGTCAGCGAGGCGACGATCCCGGTGACGAGGTACGCGACGAACAGCGTGCGCGCGACGCCCGGCTCGCGATAGAAGCGCAAGAGCGCGACGTGGAAGACCGCTGCGACGCCCAGCATGCCGACGACTTCGAGACCCGAGCGAGGATCGACACCCAGCAGCGCGGCAATCAAGGCCGTCCCGAGCCACGCGCCGAGCAGGACTCGCGAAGCCGGCGGAATGCCGGCGCGCGCGCGCACGAGTTCGACGAGCGCGACGAGCGACGCGGCGATCGTGCTGCCGATGAGGACGAGCGCGCCCCCGCGCTGCAAAAACACATAACCGACGGGCGGCGTCGGCGAGAGCGCCGCCAGCGACGTGTAGAATTGCACCGCGACGAAAAACGCCGCGAGGGCGATTGCGCGCGCGTTCATGCGTCGGCGGCTCCGCGGCGCGCGGCGGCCAGCGCGAGCGCCATGCACGGCAGCCAGCACGCCAGGATTACGATCTGAACGAAATCGATCGCGCTTTGGACCAGCGTCGCAACGAACGCCGCCGCGAGCGCGAGCGCGAGCCGACGCGCGCGCGGCTCCGCGCCCGCAATCGCCATCCTCAAGCGGCGCCCGAACGCCCACCACAGGCCGAGCGCGGTAAGGACGCCGACGAGCCCGGTTTCGGCGAGCGCGGTGAGCGGATAGCTGTGGGCGTGAAAGGCTGAGGTCAGGCCGCCCGCCGGTCCGACGGCGCCGAAGACGTGACGAAAAGCGCCGGGGCCGGTGCCGGTGAGCGGAAAGAGTTCGGCGACGCGCAGCGCCGTCTCCCAAATCGGCAAGCGCACGAATTCTTCGCCGGGGTTGTGATGATCGTTGAATCCGAGCAGCCAGCGCGCTTCGAGCGCGAGGGCGGCGAGCAGCGCGAGCCCGACCCACCAACGCCGCCGCTGCGCGTACAGGAAGAACGCCGCGCCGACCGAGAGCCCGTAGATCCCGGCGCGCGAGTAGGTCAGCCAGAGCGCGATGCAGCCCGAGAGCGCGACGGCGGCGCCGAGCCCGCGCAGCCAGCCGCGTCGCGCAGCGAGTGCGATCCCGGCGCCGAGCGGGACGACGATGCAGAGATAACCGGCGAATTCGCCGGGGACGATGAAGGTCGCGACGGCGCGGCCGTTCACCGCTCGGTAGAGCATCGTGTCGTGTCCGGCGGCGAGCAGTCCGATGCCGAGCAGCGTCACCGCAAGCGCGCTGCTCAAGAAAGCGGCGTAGAGCACGGTTGCGACGGGCGGCTCGCCGTAGTAGCGCGCGACCGCCAGGTGCAGCACGAAACTCAAGAGCCCGGCCGCGATGAAGAGCGCTCCCGTCACGGGATCGAGCCCGGCGAGCGTGGCGAGCGTCCAGCCGGCGAGATAAACGACGATCGGCTTCGCAAGCTCGCAATGCATCTCGTCCGCGCGCAGCATCGTCCAAACGAGGAACGCGGCGCCGCCCAGCGTGACGATCAAGACGGCCAGCGCGATCTGCGGCGCCACGAGCGAGACGCCGGGGGGCGCCACCGAGGCCAGAAAGATCAGCGCCGGATAGAGCGGGATCGCGGCAAATCCAAACCCGATGCAACCCGCGACCGCGAGCTTCACGCGTGGGCCCGCGAAGCGGACGCGATCTCGACGACGCTGCGCGCGATCGCACGCGAACCGCCGCGCGGTCCCATCCGCGCGCGGCCGGCAGCGCGCATCGCGGCCAGGCGCGCATCGTCGGCGAGCAATTCGGCGATCGCGTCGGCGGCGAGGCCGGGAGAGCTCGGCACGATCGCGAGCGCATCGCCGAGCAAACGCCGCTGACGCATCCGGTACCACTCGTCGCCGGGAGAACGGACCGTAGGCACTCGGTCGGGAGCGAGCGCGACGACCGGGACGCCGGCGGCGGCGGCTTGTTCGTTGGCGGTCCCCGCCTGGCCCAAGACCAGCTTCGAGGCAGCGATCAGCGTGCCGAGCGGACCCCGCCAGCCGACGAGCGCCGCACCGCCGGCCCGGGCGCGAAACGCGACCGCTTCCCGCGCGAGCACCGGTTCGACGACCCAGCCGTCGGCGGCCAACGCCTCCGCGAACCGTTCGGCTTCGAGCGACGGTGCGAGCGAAAGCATCGCTTGGGTGCGCGTGAGACGCTCCCCGAGCGCGCGCACGACACTACACAGGCGTACCGCATCGAGG